>NZ_JBJGZZ010000005.1:0-288774 GCF_054050775.1 Blastococcus sp. SYSU DS0533
GACCCCCCCCCCCCCCCCCCCCCCCCCCGCGGGGGCCCCCCCCCCGGCCCCCCCGCCCGCCCCCCCCCCCCCCCCCCCCCCCCGCAACTGCGCCCAGGTGACCACCGGGGCGCCGGCCCGGCGGCGCGCTCACAACGAGGCCCGCACCGCCTGGGCCCAGCCCTCACCCATGGCGAGACCGGTGACCGAGGCGTTCGGGACGGCGGCCAGCGCGTCGGCCATGCCGTCGACGGCAGCGCCGTTGGCCGTGATCCAGAGCCGGCCCACCGCAGGCGCCATGTCCAGGTCGCTGACGCTGTCCCCGATGGCGACCGCGTCGTCGGGGGAGAGGCCGCGGCGCTCCAGGTCCCAGGCGATCGCGGCACCCTTGGAGATGCCGCGCGGCATCAGGTGGTAGACCCGCGGCGGCGCGGCGTCGTCGGCCAACCCCATCCACGGGGCGGCGGGGATCGCCCCGTTGTCCTTCAGCGTCAGCCAGCCCGTGCCCCGCTCGGCCAGCCAGGCGTCGACGGCGAGCGCGTCCACCCGCCCGCGGAGCAGCGCGTCCGTGGCGTGCGTGGCGTGCCACGGGGCGTGCCACTCCAGCCGCCCCGGGTGCTCGGCGACCAGGTCCTCGACGACGCCGAGCTCGGCCATGACGTCCATGGGCGTCCGATCCCCGTACTCCGCGGGCAGTTCGCCGCGCAGCCGGTGGGTGTTCCGCCCCGAACCCCAGCCGATCGTCGCGCCCAGCTCGGCGATGGCGCCGTCGGCGGCGAAGATGCGCGCCGCCTCCACCACCTGCTCGTAGGTGCGGCCGCTGACCAGCACCAGCGCCGTCCCGGCGCGGTGCAGGTCCAGCAGCGCACCGGCCGGTCCGTCGGTCAGCTCCCGCCCCGCCGTGTGCCAGAAGGAGCCCCGCGGGCCCACCATCGTGCCGTCGAGGTCGGTGTAGACGACGCGAGCGCTCACCGGCCCATCCTGTCCCGCCGCCGGTCGCGCGCCGCGACTGGGTAGAGTCCACGCCGTTCACTCATCCAGAGGGGCAGAGGGACACGGCCCGACGAAGCCCCGGCAACCGCCGCCTGCAGCGCTCCGCGCGACGGGCGAGAGGTGCCAATTCCGTCCCGCGCGGCTCGACGGCCCG
Organism: Blastococcus sp. SYSU DS0533; assembly: GCF_054050775.1. Classification (NCBI taxonomy): domain Bacteria; kingdom Bacillati; phylum Actinomycetota; class Actinomycetes; order Geodermatophilales; family Geodermatophilaceae; genus Blastococcus; species Blastococcus sp. SYSU DS0533. The sequence goes on from NZ_JBJGZZ010000005.1 coordinate 1,127, forward strand.
CAGCGGGGAAGATGAGGAGGTAGTCGTCGCATGACCCTCACCGCTCCCGGATCCGTCCAGGCCGACTCCAGCGCCGGCGGTCCTGTGCCCCCCTGTCCGGCCCGCGGGCTGGTCTGCCGCAACTGCGGCGCCACGTTCGGGCTCATCGCCCAGCACGCCTGCGCCGAGTGCTTCGGCCCGCTGGAGGTCGACTACGACCCCGAGCTGATGAAGGCCGTCACCCGCGAGCAGATCGAGGCCGGGCCGCAGAACATCTGGCGGTACGTGGCCCTGCTGCCCGTGGGCCAGGAACCGGCCGACCGCGTCTCGCTCGACCCCGGGATGACCCCGCTCGTCCGCGCCGACCGCCTCGCCGCCGAGCTGGGCCTCACCGGCGGGCTGTGGGTCAAGGACGACTCGGCCAACCCCACCCACTCCTTCAAGGACCGCGTGGTCAGCCTCGCCGCGACCGCCGCCAAGGGCCTGGGCTACAAGAAGATCGCCGCCGCCTCCACCGGCAACCTGGCCAACTCGGTCGCCGCGCACGCCGCCCGCGTCGGCCTGCCCTCGTTCGTCTTCATCCCGAGCGACCTGGAGCCCGGGAAGGTCGTGCAGTCGGCGGTCTACGGGCAGACGCTGGTCGCCGTCGACGGTTCCTACGACGACGTCAACCGGCTGACCAGCGAGCTCGGCGAGACCGACGAGTTCGAGGACACGGCCTTCGTCAACCAGAACGTCCGGCCGTACTACGCCGAGGGCTCCAAGACGATGGGCTACGAGATCGCCGAGCAGCTCGGGTGGCGCATCCCCGCGCAGGTGGTCATCCCCATGGCGTCCGGGTCCCTGCTGACCAAGGTGGACAAGGCCTTCCGGGAGCTGACCGCGGCCGGCATCGTCGAGGCCGCCGAGTGGACGATCTACGGCGCCCAGTCGGCCGGCTGCGACCCGATCGCCACCGCGTTCGACAACGGCTGGGACGTCGTCAAGCCGGTGAAGCCCACCGGGATCGCGAAGTCGCTCAACATCGGCAACCCCGCCGACGGGCCGTACGCCCTCGACGCGATCCGGCGCACCGGGGGTGCGGTCGCCCGGGTCGGTGACGACGAGATCGTCCAGGGCATCCGGGACCTCGCCCGCACCACCGGCGTCTTCGCCGAGACCGCCGGCGGGGTGACCGTCGCGGTGCTCCGCAAGCTGGTCGAGAGCGGCCGGCTGGACCCGGCGAAGGAGACCGTCGTCCTCAACACCGGGGAGGGGCTGAAGACCCTCGACCCGCTGGAGCCCGTCGTCGGCCCGACGCACCGCGTGGAGCCCTCGCTGAAGTCGGTGCGGGCCGCGGGGCTCATCGGCTGAGCCGCTGGTCGCCCGATCCGGCAACACGACGGCGGGGAAGCTCTTGCACCTGGCCGGTGCTGATGTACCTTCTCGCGCGGATCCAGTTCCATGTTCGTGACATGCGGGCGGAAGAGCTAGGCCCGGTCCCCCGATCCAGAGGGACCGTCCGCACGCACGAAACGTGGGAGCACACGTGGCACAGGGCACCGTGAAGTGGTTCAACGCCGAGAAGGGCTTCGGCTTCATCGCCGTCGACGGCGGCCAGGACGTCTTCGTCCACTACTCGGCCATCCAGATGGACGGGTACAAGAGCCTCGACGAGGGTCAGCGCGTCGAGTTCGAGGTCGTGCAGGGCGCCAAGGGCCCCCAGGCCGACGCCGTCCGCAGCGCCTGAGGACCACCCAGCAGCACCGATCGGAGGCCCGGTTCCCCCAGCGGGGGAGCCGGGCCTCCGGCGCTTCTTGCACTCGCCCGCCCCGAGTGCCAGACTCGGACCTGGCACTCGTACCCTCTGAGTGCCAATCAGGTCGGTCGGTGAGGCACCGGCGCGCGGGCCGAAGGAGCGCCCGCACCGCAGGTGTCGTCCGTCGCGGGCGCCGCACCCGGCCGTGCAGCGATCAACGCATGGAGGACATCACCACATGGCCAAGATGATCGCCTTCGAGGAAGAGGCGCGCCGCGGCCTCGAGCGGGGCATGAACACCCTCGCCGACGCCGTCAAGGTGACCCTCGGCCCCAAGGGCCGCAACGTCGTCCTGGAGAAGAAGTGGGGCGCCCCCACGATCACCAACGACGGTGTGAGCATCGCCAAGGAGATCGAGCTCGAGGACCCGTGGGAGAAGATCGGGGCCGAGCTCGTCAAGGAGGTCGCGAAGAAGACCGACGACGTCGCGGGTGACGGCACCACCACCGCCACCGTGCTCGCCCAGGCCCTCGTCCGCGAGGGTCTGCGCAACGTCGCCGCCGGCGCCAACCCGATGGCCCTGAAGAAGGGCATCGAGAAGGCCGTCGCCTCGGTCAGCGAGTACCTGCTCTCCACGGCCAAGGACGTCGAGACCAAGGAGCAGATCGCCGCCACCGCGTCGATCTCCGCCGCCGACCCCGCCATCGGTGAGCTCATCGCCGAGGCGATGGACAAGGTCGGCAAGGAAGGTGTCATCACCGTCGAGGAGAGCAACACCTTCGGCCTCGAGCTCGAGCTCACCGAGGGCATGCGCTTCGACAAGGGCTACATCTCGCCCTACTTCGTCACCGACGCCGAGCGCATGGAGGCCGTCCTCGACGACCCGTACGTGCTCGTCGTCAACAGCAAGATCAGCTCGGTCAAGGACCTGCTCCCGCTGCTGGAGAAGGTCATGCAGTCGGGCAAGCCGCTGGCCATCATCGCCGAGGACGTCGAGGGCGAGGCCCTCGCGACCCTGGTCGTGAACAAGATCCGTGGCACCTTCAAGTCCGTCGCCGTCAAGGCCCCGGGCTTCGGTGACCGCCGCAAGGCCATGCTCGGCGACATCGCCATCCTCACCGGTGGCCAGGTCATCAGCGAGGAGGTCGGCCTCAAGCTCGACACCGCCGGCCTCGAGCTGCTGGGCCGCGCCCGCAAGGTCGTCGTCACCAAGGACGAGACGACGATCGTCGAGGGTGCCGGGGACACCGACCAGATCGCCGGCCGGGTCAACCAGATCCGCAGCGAGATCGAGCGGTCGGACTCCGACTACGACCGGGAGAAGCTGCAGGAGCGCCTGGCCAAGCTGGCCGGTGGCGTCGCCGTCATCAAGGCCGGCGCTGCGACCGAGGTCGAGCTCAAGGAGCGCAAGCACCGCATCGAGGACGCGGTGCGCAACGCCAAGGCCGCCGTCGAGGAGGGCATCGTCGCCGGTGGTGGCGTCGCTCTCGCGCAGGCCACGGCCGTCGCGTTCGACAAGCTCGAGCTCGAGGGTGACGAGGCGACCGGTGCGAACATCGTGCGCGTCGCGCTCGAGGCGCCGCTGAAGCAGATCGCCATCAACGCCGGCCTCGAGGGTGGCGTCGTCGCGGAGAAGGTCCGCAACTCGGAGACCGGCTGGGGCCTCAACGCCGCCACCGGCGAGTACGTGGACCTCGTCGGCGCGGGGATCATCGACCCCGCCAAGGTGACCCGATCGGCGCTGCAGAACGCCGCCTCCATCGCGGCGCTCTTCCTCACCACCGAGGCCGTCATCGCCGACAAGCCGGAGAAGGCCGCTCCGGCCATGCCCGGTGGCGACGGCGGCATGGGCGGCATGGACTTCTAGAAGGACCCCTCTGCTCCCCACGCCTCGCACGCTCGGCGTGGGACCCGGCAGAGGGGCCGTTCCAGGTCCCTCACCAGCACGACCCGCCAGGGGCGGTCCCGCATCGCGGGGCCGCCCCTGGCGGCGTCTCCGGGGCGTCCGCACGGGGGCCGGCTCCCGGGGAAGCAGGCTCTCCCGCGCCGGCCGGGGCCCTACTTCCGCGGAACGGGGGCCGGGCCGGCCGGCCGCACGGTCGCTCCGGTGCCGACACGCGGAACTCGTTGCCCTCGGGGTCGGCCAGCACGTCCCGGGAGACGCCCTCGTCCCGGGTGCGCACCAGCGCCGCACCGGCGGCCGGGACGGTCGCGGGCGTCGCGGCAGAGGTCCTCGAACGTGGCCGGTGCAGCAGTCATGGCACCACCCCGGCACACGGCCGAGGGCCCGCCACCGGATGGTGACGGGCCCTCGGTTGGTGGAGCGGTCAGCGAACCTCGACCGGGAAGGGACCGAAGACCCCGCCCTCGCTCGACTTGATCCAGATCTCCGTCGGCGCGGTCGCCGGCGCCGGGTCGACGCTGGCGTCCCAGGCTCCGACGTTCTCCGGGGCCTCCAGGGCGCCGACGACACCGGTCGGGTACCCGGAGATCGGGTTCAGGGCCGGCCCGGTGCCCGCGGCGTTGGTCCGGTGCACCGTGATCGTCGCCCCGGGCACGGTGCCCGAGCCGTTGATGCGGAACTCGTCCCCGGTCCGGAACTGCGCCAGCCCGATCGCGATGTCGTCACCCACGACCCGGTGGTTCACCGGCGTGGAGAACGAGCTGTACGGCGTGGTGGTCGCCGTCCGGGACTGGACCCGGAAGACGTACCGCTGGCCCTCCGCGCTCTTCGCGAGGCCCGTCACGTCCGCCGTGGTGCCCGTGACGACGACGTCGTGCTCGGGCACCAGAGTGTTCGTGGCCGTTGCGTCATCGCGCAACCACACCCGGACTCGGTAGGAGACCGCGTCCTCCACGGGGCTCCACCCGAGGCTGACCCGACCCTGAGGGGCGGCCGGGTCCGGTCCGGCACCGCCGGTACCGGTGATCGCCAGCCCCGTGGGCGCGACAGCCGCGGCAGCCGGCTGGGGCGACACGACGCCGGAGGCGTGCGTGGCGTTGCCGGCGGCGTCGATCACCGCGACGTTGACGGGGGTGTTGTCGGCCGTGATCGGGATCGGCTCCTGGTAGATGATCGCCGTCGGCGAGGGCACGTTGCCGTCGGCCTCCGTGGTGACCGGCGAGCCGTCGACCGTGTAGTAGACGGTGCCCTCGTCCGCGGACAGGGTCAGGGTCCGGTTGGGCGCGATCACCGCCGTGGTCCCGTTCAGCACCGGGTCGGTGGTCAACAACGGGTCGGTGGTGTCGGTCCCGCCGTCCGGGGGCGGCGGTGACGTCGTCCCCGCGAGCGGGAAGGGCGCCCCGAGCTCGCCGTCGACGATCGAGCGGACCTCGATGTCGTACAGCGCGCCGGGGTCGAGGTCGTCCAGGACCACCTGGGTCGCGCTCGCGCCCACCCGGTAGCCGGCGAGCCGCTGCGCGCCCGCGGCGTTCGCGGTCTGGTCGATCGCCTCGACGCTGTAGCCGTCGACGGCCGCGCCCCCGGCGACGGGCTGGGCGGACGCCCAGGTGACCGTGGCCTGCGACTGGTTGTTCCAGACGACGGAGAACTCGCCGACGGGGGGCTCGGCGCCGTCGGGTCCGGCCGGGCAACCCGGGGCCCCGCCGCCGACGAGACCGTACTCGGACAGGGTGAGGCCGAGCTGCTGCTCCACGGTGGTGGCGTCGGCCATCCAGCTCAGCGCGACCTTCTCGCCGTCGAAGACGAGCTGCTGGTCCGACGGCGACATGTCGTCGAACGTCACGGAGAACTCGCCGTTCGCCGCGGTGCCCGAGACGGTGTAGCCGGTGGGCACCTCGTCAGGAACCTCGTTCGGGCTCCAGCCGATCGCACGCTCCCCGATGGCGCCCTCGTCGCGCATCGCCGGGTTGACGACCTCGACGGCGAACCTGTCGAGGCTCACCTCGGGGCCGTAGGTACCCGAGATCGTGACCGAGTTGACGTTGCCCTCGGCCGGCTCGCTCGCGGTCACGTTCGTGACCTGGGCCGAGTTGACCGTCATGCCGTCGACCAGCGGCGAGCCGCTGAACCGGACCGACACCTGGTCGCCGGGCTGGAGGTCGGGCGTGACGTCGGTGAAGCAGCCGTCGAAGCCGCCGCCCGGGCGCGGGGTCGCCTCGTGGTTCCACTCCATGAAACCTGTCGGGTCGACGACGCCGGTCGCGGTGCCCACCGTCTGACCGCCGCGCGTGACGGTCAGGGTGGCGGTCTGGCCGGCCTGGGCGGTGTAGCCCTCGATGGCGACCATGTCGCGGGACGGGAACACCTCGATGTTGCCCGGCCCGGTCGGTGGGGTGCCGGCGCTCGCGACGCCGGCGAGGGTCGTCACGACGCCCGCGGCGGTGACGAAGGCGAGCCCGCCCGCCATCGCGGCGCGACGGGTCCTGGTGGTGGGGTGGAGGGCTCCGGTGGCGGGGGCGGTCACCGGTCCGTGCCTTCCGCTGCGACCACGCCCGGTGGTCGGTCCTGTCCTGTTCATGGCTGTCTCCGCAGTGAGCAGTGGTCGCCTCGGTCGAGGGAACGCACCCACGGTCGTTCAGCCGGCTGCCACGAGGCAGCCGAGGGGTGGGGGCCGCGGACCCCCCAAAGGTGGAGGGCGCCGGCGTCCTGCCGGTCGTCCCGGAGGGGGGCGTGGACGCGCCGAGGGCCCGTCACCGGTCCGGTGACGGGCCCTCGGGTGCCCGGTCGTGGCAGCGGCGACGCGACCGCTGCCACGACCGTGGTGATCAGCGGCGTTCCATCGGCACCCCGGTCAGGCTCCCCCCGGAGGACGAGGTGACCGTCAGCGTCGCCGCAGCCGTCGCCTGCGGGCCGTTGCGGGTGCTGACCGACCACGCCCCGTCAGCGGTGACGGCGACGTTCTGCGCGACGAGCTCGCCCGTGCTGAGCCGGACGGTCACGGTGTTGGCGGTGGTGTCCTGGGCGGTGCCGCTGATCCGGTACTCGTTCCGGTCGTCCCGGAACTGGGCCCGGCCGACGGTGAGCACGTCGTTCGGCACGACCGTCCCGGGGTGGCCGTCGGCGAACGTCGCTGCCGGGCCCCGTGACTCGCCGGCCAGGGCGACCACGTCGAGCCGGTAGGTGGTCCCGTTGCTCAGACCGGGGATCGTGCCGGTGGTGACGGTGCCGACCGTGGCCGTCACCGGGGTCCCGAGCGTGCCGTCCGCGTTGACCGGGGTGGCCGCGAGCTCGTAGCCGGTCACCGGGGTGGCCGGGTTGCCCGGGGTGGCCGCGAGCCACTCCAGCGTGACGCGCTCGTGGCCCCCGACCACGCGGGTCACCGTCGTGGTGCTCGGTGCGTCGCTGAGCGTGGTCACCGACACCGACTCGGTCGAGGTGGTGCGGGTCCCCGCGCTGTCGACCGCGGTGACGGAGACGCCGTACGCGGTGCCCGGGGCGAGGTCGGTGAACGAGGCGGTCGTCGCCGTGACACCCGTCTGGCTGATGGGGTCACCGGTGGGCGGGGTCAGGCTCACGTCGTAGGAGACGGCGTCGAGCGCGGCCGTCCAGCTCACGTCCACCGACGTCGTCCCGGTGGCCGTGGCGGTCACGCCGGTCGGCTCCACGGACGTTGGCGGCGGGGTCTCCCCACCGGTGCCGCCGTCCCCGGCGCCCGGTGAGGTCCGCGGGGTGTACGTCCCTGCGGCGAGGTCCACGGAACCGAGCGGGGCCGCCTCGCTCCACCGGCCGTCGAACGGGACGACGGTGCCGCTGAACGCCTCGATCAGCAGTTCGTAGCTCTTGGTCCCGTCCAGTCCCTGGAACGTCGCCGTGGTGCCGGCGGTGCGGATGGCGGCCTCCTGACCGGTCGCGGCGTCGTAGGCCGACACCCGGTACTGGCTGACCGCGGGGGCGTCGACCGGTTGCTGCGGAACGGGCCAGGTGACGGTGAACCCGGTGGCACCCGTCGACAGACCCGTGACCTCGGCCGTGGTGGGGGGCACCGGCATGCCGTCGGCCGCCCCGGACGGGCACGAGGGGTCGCCGGGGCCGTTGACCTGACCGCTCTCCCACAAGGTGAGGCCGAGTTGCTGCTCCACGGTGGGGTGGTCCGCCATCCAGCTCAGGACGACGTGCTCACCGGCGGCCACGTGGTGCTGGTCGGCCTCGGACAGCCCCCCGAAGGTGGCCGAGAACGCGCCGTCCGCCGCCGTCCCCATGGCCGTGTAACCCGTGCCGCCGTTGGTCTCGCCGTCGGCCAGGGTGGGGTCCCAGGAGATGGCGCGGTCCTCGATGCCGCCGGGCTCCTCGCGCATGTCGGGGTTGACGACCTCCACCATGAAGCGGTCCAGGTCGACGTCAGCACCGTAGGTCCCCTCGATGGTGACGGAGTAGGCCCCCGACAGGTCGGGACCGGCGGTCGTGTACCCGGTGATGACCGAGGAGGCGATGACCATGCCGTCGCTGAAGGTGGCGCCGCTGAACGACACGTCGATGCGGTCGCCGCCCTTGAGGTCGGGGGTGACCGCGGTGCTCGGGTCGTTCGGGTCGAGCGGACCCCAGCATGCGGCGCCCGCGTGGTTGAACTCGAGGAAACCGTTGGCGTCCACGGTGCCGGTGCCGCGGCCGATCACCTGACCCTCGCGGGTCGCGGTGACGGTGGCCGTCTGGCCGGCCTGGTCCACGTACCCGTCGATCGCCACCATGTCCCGGGCCGGGAACGCCTCGACGTTCCCGGGGCCCAGCGGCGGGGTGCCCGCCTCGGCCGTGGCGGCCAAGGTGACAACCGCGCCCGTGGCCAGGACGGCGCTGAGCCCTCCGGCCGCGAGGCGCTTGCGGGTCGATCGGGGCGTGGGCAGAGGAGCGGCTCGGTGCGCTCCTCCGCGACCACCTGCTGGGGTCGTTGCTGTGCTGGTCATGTGGAACTCCGCTGTTCCCGCCCTGCCCACCCCGTCGTGGGCCAGGTCTGGTGCCCGTTACGGTCGTCGCCGTCCGGAAACCCGGGCAGCCGAGCAGGGGGGTGCGCCTGTCCCCCAATGCGGGGGACGCAACCCGCCCTCGCGTCAGCCGCCGTCCCACGGGGTAGCGGCCGGGGATGGCGGTGATCATCGGGACGTCGGGGTGGCAGTACCGCGACTGGCGCGGGGCCTTCTACCCGCAGAAGCTGCCCCAGCGCCTCTGGCTGGAGCACTACGTGGAGCACTTCGCCACCGTCGAGAGCAACAACGCCTTCTACCGGCTGCCCGAGCGGGGAACGTTCGAGAAGTGGCGGGAGCGCACCCCGCCGGACTTCCGGTGGGCGGTCAAGGCGAGCCGCTTCCTGACGCACATCAAGCGGTTGCGCGAGCCCGAGGAGCCGGTCGCCCGGCTGATGGGCCGTGCGGAGGGGCTCGCGGACAAGCTCGACGCGGTCCTGCTGCAGCTGCCGCCCACGCTGAAGGCCGACCCCGAGCTGCTGCGCGAGTGCCTGGCGCAGTTCCCGGCCGGGACGCGGGTGGCCGTGGAGCCGCGGCACGAGTCGTGGTGGACCGACGAGGTGCGCGCGCTCCTGGAGCGCTACGGGGCGGCGCTGTGCTGGGCCGACCGGGACGAGCGCCCGGTGGCGCCGCTCTGGCGGACGGCCGGCTGGGGCTACCTGCGGCTGCACCACGGGTTCGAGGCCTGGGGCTACCGTTCCGAGACGCTGCAGCTGTGGGCCGACCGGGTGGCGGCCGCCTACGGGGACGACGACGTCCTCGTGTACTTCAACAACGACCCCGGCTGCGCGGCGGTGATCGACGCGGTCCACTTCGCCGACGCCGTGCGCCGGGCCGGGGGGACGCCCACCCGCGTGCCCACGGCCGACCAGGCGACGGGCCTGGCGTGGGTGCCGGTGGAGGTGCCCCCGGTCTGACCCCGCGGGTCAGTTGCCGCCGCGCCCCTGCTTGCCCCGGCCCTGGTCGGCGGGCTGCGCGGCGCCGGCGCCGTCGACCTGCTCGACCGGCTCCTCGACCGGGGTCGTGACGGCGCGCGCCGCCTTCGCCGCGTCGCGGGCGGACTTCTCCGCCTCCCTGGCCGCTTCCCGTGCGGCCTTGTCCGAGTCGTGGGCCGCCTGGCGGGCCTGAGCCGCCGCCAGTGCCCCCTGGGCGTGCTCGTCGGCGTGCGCGATGGCGTTGTCCAGGCCGCGGAGCCCGGTCTCCTCCTGGGTCGCGTCGTCTTCGGTTGCCTCCTCGTCGGTGGCCTCCTCGTCCTCGGTGGCCTCCTCGTCGGTGGCCTCCTCGTCCTCGGTGGCCTCCTCGTCGGCGGCCTCCTCCTCGACGACCTCAGGCTCCGCGGCGTCCCCGGCCTCGCGGTCTGCGGTGGGCTCCGTCGTCGCGCCGTCCCCGGAGTCCGGCACCTCGAAGGGGGTCACCGCCTCCACCGTGCTGGCGACGGCGTCCTGCACCGGCGCCGGCAGGACGCCGACCGCGCCGGCGCCGGTGACGCCGGCGGTGGCGATCCCGACGCCGGTCGCCACCTGGGCGACCGTGCTCGCGCCGGCGAACTTCGCCGCCAGCGCGGCCAGACCTTCGAGCAGTGCCATGGAAGACGTTCCCCTCGGGCAGATGGCCGTCGGTGCGGCCGTTCCCGTTCCACTTCGGCAGGTACCGGGGACGGCTGGAGCCGAGCCACCCGGTCGGGGGACGTCAGCGCCCGGGCGGTACCCGGTCCGCGAGGTGCTCGGCGAACGTGCGGGGTGCCCGGCCGAGCAGGGCGGTGAGCACCCGCGGGCTGCCGGTGAAGCCGTGCGCCCGGTACCAGTCGAACATCGTGGTGCGGCAGCGGCCGGCGTAGGTTCCGTCGTCCTGGGCGTGGACGTCGACCGCGGTGACGTGCCGCCCGGCCCGCTCGCCGAGCAGCGCGGCGACCTCCGGGGCGGTGATCGCCTCGGGGCCCACGGCTTCGAAGGTGCCGCTGTCGAGGCCGTCCTCGGTGAGCAGGACGGCCGCCGCCTCGGCGACGTCGCGCAGGTCGACGAAGGACTGGGCCCGCTGCAGACCCCACGGGCTCGGCAGCTCCCCGGTCACGACGGCCGTCTCCACCGCACCGTCGAGGTTGTCGGCGTAGGCGCAGGGCTGCAGCACCCGCCACCGCGCGCCCGTACCGGCGACGGCGCCGTCGAGCGCCTCCTCGACCAGGTCCTTGGCGGCGTGGTGCGGCATCGCGCGGGCCTGCGGGCGCAGCACCGAGTGGTACACGAGCCGGGCCACCCCCGCGCGGGCCGCGGCCGTCAGCACCGCGGGGGCGCCGGCAGCCTCGCCCGGGTCGAAGTTCGGCCAGATCAGGTAGAGGGCGTCGGCGCCGGCCAGCGCGCCCGACAGGTCGCCGGTGAGGTCGCCGACGACGAGCTCGGCGCCGAGCCCGTCCAGCTCCGGGCGCGGCTTCGGCGAGGGCACGACCGCGCGCACCCGCTCACCGCGCGCCCGCAGGGCCCGGACGACGGCGGTGCCGGTGGCCCCGCCCGCCGCGGTCACGACGATCACAGGACGTCCACCGCCTCCGCGTGCCGCACACCGAGCTGGTCGGCGGCCTGCCCGAGCACGTCCTGCACCACCAGCGTGTCGGCCAGCGGCATCACGGCGCTCTCGGTGCGCCCGGCGCGCAGGCACTCGGTCACCTCGACCAGCTCGTGGGCGTACCCGGCGCCGGCCTGCGGGCGGGTGATCTCCTCGGGCCCGGCGCCGTCGCGGTGCAGCACGATGGTCCGCGGGTGGTGGAAGCGGGGGAGGACGTCGATCCAGCCCTTCGTGCCGACGACGCGCGCCGTCCCGGGCAGGGCGTACTTCAGCGAGGTGGTGAGCGCGGCGTTGCGGCCGTCCTCCCAGCCGAGCAGTATCGCCGCCTCCGCGTCGGCCCCCGACGGGAACAGCGAGCCGGTGGCGACGACGCGGTCGGGCGTGCCCAGCAGCATCTGGGCGAAGGAGACGACGTAGACGCCCAGGTCCAGCAGGGCACCGCCGCCGAGCTCCAGCGCGAAGAGGCGGTCGACCGGGTCGTACTCGCGGGAGACGCCCAGGTCGGCCTGCACCGAGCGCACCTCGCCGATCGCGCCGTCGGCCACCAGCTCCTGCAGCGCGACGACGGCCGGCTGGAACCGGGTCCACATCGCCTCCATCACGAAGGTGCCGGTCTCCCGGGCGAGGTCGACGACCTCGGCGGCCCCGGCGGTGGTCGCGGTGAACGCCTTCTCCACCAGCAGCGCCTTGCCGGCGCGCAGCGCGGCCAGCGCGAACTGGTGGTGGTGCGGGTGCGGGGTGGCGACGTACAGGACGTCGACGTCGGGGTCGGCCAGGATCTCGCCGTAGGACCCGTAGGCGCGCTCCAGGCCGTGCCGGGCGGCGAACCCGTCGGCGCGCTCCTGCGACCGGGAGGCGACGGCGACCGCGCGGGCGCCGTCGACGACCGCGAAGTCCTCGACCACCTTCTCGGCGATGCGGCCCGGCCCGACGATTCCCCAGCGGATCTCTGCACTCACCGGGCAGACGCTAGTCGCGGCCCGGCAGACTGCTCGCCGTGGCCGTGCTGATCGACTCCCCGGTGTGGCCGTGGCGGGGGCGCATGTGGTCCCACCTGGTCAGCGACGTCTCCTACGACGAACTGCACGCCTTCGTCGCCGCGGAGCTCGGCATCCCGCGCCGGGCGTTCCAGGGCGACCACTACGACGTCCCCGCGGACCTCTACGAGATCGCCGTCGCCGCGGGGGCCCTGCCGGTCGGGTCCCGGGAGCTGCTGCAGCGGCTGCTCGCCGCAGGGCTCAGGCTCCGGAAGCGCGGGAGCGCAGCAGGGTGAGCTCCGCGGTCAGGTTCGCCCGCGCCACCGGCTCCCACTCCGCGGCAGCGGGCAGCCGGTAGAGGCAGGGCAGGCCGAGCAGCCGTTCCAGGACGGCGATCCGCCCGGCCGTGAACTGCTCGTCGGAGAGGTGCCCGTACTCGGCGCGCACCGCCGAGGCGTAGCCCGCGTACGCGGCGGGGGGTGCGGCGAGCACGGCCAGGTCGGCGTCGCAGAGGGCCGCGCCGTTCGCGTCACCGGGCTCGGGGTCGTGCGCGGCGGTGAGCAGCACCAGCCGGGCGACCTCCTCCACCCGCTCCTCGGGGACCAGCCCGCGCAGCCCGGCCCGGGCGCGCTCGGCGCTGACCCGCTCGTTGTCCGGGCGCAGCGGGTCGTAGACGACGTCGTGGTACCAGGCGGCCAGGGCGACGGCGGCCGGGTCGGGGACGTCGGCGGAGAGCCGTTCGACCACGCCGAGCACGGCCGCCAGGTGTGCGAGATCGTGGTAGCGGCGGTGCGGCTCGCTCCAGGCGGCGACGACGGCGGCCCACTCGGTGCGGGAGATGGGGGAGTCCCCGGCCAGCGCGGCCCAGGCCCCGAACCCGACCGGGCCGCTCACCGGACCCCGCAGGTGCGCAGCGCCAGCAGGGCCAAGGCCCGGGCGGCGGTGACCAGCTCGGCGACGGGCACGCGCTCCTGCGGCCCGTGGGCCAGGTGCAGGTCGCCCGGCCCGTAGTGCAGCGTCGGGATGCCCGCGGCGGCATAGAGCCGCAGGTCCGTGCCCGCCGGGAGGGCGCGTTCGGCCGGGAGCGGCCCACCGGCGTCCACGACCGCGGCCCGCACCGCCGGCAGCAGGGGTGAGCCGACCGGCAGCTGCCCGCTGGCGAACGCGCCGCCGACCCAGGTCAGCCGGACAGGGTGGTCGGCCAGCCAGGGGTGGCCGGCCGACACCTCGGCGAGCCGGCTCTCCAGCGCGGCGCGGGCGACCTCCACGGGCTCGCCGACCCGCACCCCGTAGCGGCCCTCGGCGACCAGCCGATCGGGCACCGAGCTCGCCCAGTCACCGGCGCGCACCCGCCCGATCGAGATGCCGTAGGGGAAGGGGGCATCGCCGAAGCGCGGGTCGGCGTCCCGCTGCCGTTCCGCCTCGAACCCCAGCAGCGCGGCGTGCACGTGGGCGAACAGCTCGACGGCGCTCACCCCGCGGTCGCGCATCGCGGCGTGGGCGGCGTGGCCGGTGATCTCCAGCCGGAAGGTGAGCGCGCCTGCGTGCGCGGTCACCACGGCCTGCGCCGTGGGCTCGGGGATGACGCACAGCTCGCCGGTGTGGCCCCGGCGCAGCGCGGCCCAGGCGCCCAGGCCGCCGTCCTCCTCCCCGATGACCCCGTGCACGGCGAGCGGGCGGGCCAGGTGCACCCCCGCCGTCCGCAGGGCCTGCACGGCGGCGAGCGTGGCGACGACGCCGGCCTTCATGTCGCAGGCCCCGCGCCCGTGCACCGCGCCGTCGGCGAACCGGGGGACGAAGGGGTCGCCGGGCCAGAGGCCGAGGTCACCGGGCGGGACGACGTCGGTGTGCCCGGAGAGCACCAGCGCCGGGGTGCCCTCGCCGCCGACGGTGCCGACGACCCCCCACGCCTCGGTGCGCACCACCTCCTGGCCGGGGGCGTCGGCGGCGGTGGCCGCCTCCGCGAGGTCGACGGGCCAGCAGTCGACGTCGCAGCCGAGCTCGTCGAGCCAGCCGGCGAGCAGGTGCTGCACCTCGCTCTCGGCCGCCGTGCCGCCCACCGACGGGACGGTGATCATCGCCGCGAGCCGGTCCACCGCCCACCGCTCGTCGACGGCGGAGAGGACGCGGGCCTCCACGTCGGTCAGCTCGGCCACGGACCGGAGTCTGGCACGGGGGTGCGCGGCCCCGCGGGGCAGCGGCGCTAGCGTCCACCACCGTGACGCAGCCCGCGCCGCCGCCTGGTTGGTACCCCGATCCAGCCCGAGGGCCGGGCACCCGGTAGTGGGACGGCCAGGGCTGGAGCGAGCACGCGCAGCAGCCCACGGCGCCGTCCGGTGCTGGTGCTGACCCGGCCGGCGAAGCTCGTGAAGGCGCGGGTGGTCGTGCAGCGGCCCGACGGCGCACCGGTCGGCGAGATCGTGCAGGCCAACGTGTTCGGGAAGATCCGCTTCGACCTGGTGGCGGGCGGGCAGCACGTCGGCGCGGTCCAGGCGGAGAACTGGCGGGCGTGGGACTTCGCCATCACCGACGCCGCCGGTGTCGAGGTCGCCCGGGTCACCAAGACGTGGGAGGGCCTGGCCCGGACGGTGTTCACCACGGCCGACCGCTACGTCGTCCTGGTGCACCACCGCCTGCCCGAGCCGCTGGCGAGCATGGTCATCGCCTCGGCGCTCACCGTGGACACCGCCCTCGGGCAGGACGAGCGCGGGCTCAACCAGACCTGCGCGCCCGTGTCCACGGCCACGTCCCGCGACATGACGCCGGTACGTCCGGCGCGTACGGTGGGACGAGTCCGGGCCGGGTGCATCGTGCCCCCGGGTGCCATTTGGTTACGCCTTCACGGACTACCGCCCCGACCTCGGTCGGGGGCCTGGAGCCGTGTTGTGCTTCTCGCCGCGAGGCGGCCGTCATCCGGTCCGGACCTGAACGCGCACGAGAGCCCCCGCCTTGCCCGGGCGGGGGCTCTCGCGTCTCCCGAGCGTGTCGGCTCAGTAGGTCTCCTCCGTGGTGCTGCGGCGCATCGGGGCGCCGCCCGGGTCGCCGTGGGCGTCGGTCCGGGTGACCCGGCGCTGGCGCGGGCCCCAGACGGCGAGCTCCAGGACGATGCCCAGCGCTCCGGCGATCATCAGGATCCAGCCCACGACCTGCAGGTCGACGCCGCTGACGTCCACGCGCAGGGCGAAGGTGAGGATCGCGCCGAGGGCGAGCAGCACGATGGCGGTTCCGAGTCGCATGACCAACTCCTCCGGTGGCGGCCGGCGGGGCGCCGGCTCGCGGGCGCAGCGGGTTCCCGCGCGCCGGCCGGTCAACCGGTCCCGGCCGCGATGTCACCCTGACGGGTGCGTCTGAGGCCCCTCAGGCGGGGAACGCCACCGGGGACGGCGTGATCGCCCGATGCCCGGCCCGCCCCCTCAGCAGGACCGTTCCTCCCGTCACCACCGACGAGAGAGGGACGACGATGACCTACCCCAACCCCGGGCTCGAGGCCGAGCTCGCCTACCGCCGCGAGGTCCTGCAGGGGATCGGCCGCACCACCGGCACCAGGCGGGGTCCCTGGCTCCGCCGCCACCGGCGTCTGCGCTGAGCACACCCCGGCCGGGTGGCGCCGGCCCCGATCGGTCAGCCCCGCGTGCCACGATCCCAGCCGTGTCACGCTGGGACGACGCCCCGCTCGTGGGCCGGGCCGAGGAGCTCGCCCGCCTGCTCGCGCAGGTGGAGCGGGCCGTCGCCGGCCGGGCGTGCGCGACACTGCTCGCCGGCGACGCCGGCGTCGGCAAGACCCGCCTGCTCGACGAGCTGGGGCGGCGGGCGGCCGAGCGCGGGCTGCGGGTGCTCACCGGCCACTGCGTCGACCTCGGCGACGTCGGGCTGCCCTACCTGCCTTTCGTCGACCTCCTCCGCCCGCTCGCCGCCGACCCCGATCTGGTGCCGGCGGCCCGGTCGAACCCGGTCCTGACCGGCTTCCTGGCCGGCCGGCCGGGCGCGGTCGTCCCCGTGCCGCCGCCGGGCGAGGGGCTGGACCTCGGCCGCCCGCTCCCGCACCGGGCCGCGCCGCAGCCGGTCGACGACGGCCGGCTCCAGCTGTTCGAGTCGGTCGCCGGGCTGCTGTGCGAGCTCTCCGCCGCCGGCCCGGTGCTCGTCGTCCTCGAGGACGTGCACTGGGCCGACCGGTCCAGCCGCGACCTGCTGCGCTACCTGCTGGCCCGGCTGGTCGACGAACCGGTCGCCGTCGTCGCCTCCTACCGCGCCGACGACCTGCACCGCCGGCACCCGCTGCGCCCGCTGCTCGCCGAGCTGGTGCGGCTGCCGGGCGTCGAGCGCCTGGACCTGGCGCCGCTGCCGGATGCGGCCGTCGGCGACCTGGTCCGGGGGCTGGCGAGCGCCGGCCTGCCCGAGAGCACCGTGGAGGACGTCGTCGCCCGCGCGGAGGGCAACGCCTTCTACGCCGAGGAGCTGCTCGCCGCCGGGCTGCAGGGCGAGGCGTTGCCGCTGGCCCTGGCCGACGTGCTGCTGGCCCGGGTCGAGCAGCGCTCCCCGGCCGTCCAGCGGGTGCTGCGGGTGGCGGCGGTGGCGGGCCGGCGGGTGCGCCACGAGCTGGTCGCCGCGATCGGGCAGCTGCCGCCTGACGAGCTGGAGCGGGCCCTCGCCGAGGCGGTGCACCACCACCTGCTCGTGGTCTCCGAGGACGGCCGCTACCGCTTCCGGCACGCGCTGCTGCGGGAGGCCGTGCTGGCCGACCTGCTGCCCGGCGAGCGGGTGCGGCTGCACGCTGCGGTCGCCGGCTACCTCGCCGCGCACCCGGAGGCCGGCACCGCCGCCGAGCGGGCCCACCACGCGCGGGAGAGCAACGACCTGCCGGGCGCGTTCAGCGCCTCCCTGGAGGCTGCATCCGAGGCCTGCCGCGTAGGAGCTCCCGCCGAGCAGCTGCAGCACCTGGAGTCGGCGCTCGCGCTGTGGCCGGCGGTGCCCGACGCGGCCCAGCGGGCCGGCCGCGACCAGGTGGCGCTCATGGTCGAGACCGCCGCCGCGGCCCGGACGTCGGGGGAGCTCCACCGCGCCGCCGGGCTGCTGCGCGCCGCGCTGGAGCTGGCGGGGCCGGACGGCGACCCGGTGTCCCGCGCGCGGCTGCACTACACCCTCGCGCAGGCGCTGGTGCGGCTCGAGGACCACCCCGGCGGCTACCGGGAGAGCAGCGCGGCGATGGCGCTGGTCCCCGCGGAGCCGCCGTCGGAGGTGCGCACCTGGGCGGCGGCCACCCACGCGCGCATGTGCTTCAGCCTCAACCTGCTCGCCGAGGGCGACGCGGCCGCCGAGGAGGCGCTGGCGGCGGCCGACGTCCTCGGCCTGGACGCCGCCTGGTCGGACACCGCCGTCTCGCAGGTGCGGTCCCGCCCGGCCGCGGACGTCGAGGCGGTGCGGCGCCGGCTGGACGAGGCGCTGGAGCGGGGGCGGCGCTCGGGCGACGTCGACGTCGAGATGCGGGCCTGGTTCAACCTCGCCGTCGACCGGTTCGAGGCCGGGGACGTGCCGGGCGCGGTGGCCCTCACCGGGGAGGCGACCGGGCGTGCCCGGGCGCTGGGCGTCGAGTGGGCCACCTACCCGGCCGGGCTGCGGCACCTGCGGGTGACCGCGCTGTACACGGTGGGGGAGTGGGACGCGAGCCTGGCCGAGGCCGACGCGCTGTCGCGGGTGCCCGAGATGGCGGCGCACGTGCGGGCCGCGGCGCTCCTGGTGCTGGTCGGCCGAGGCGACCCGGCGGCGCGGGACCGGCTGGCCTGGGCGCGGTCGCTGGTCGAGCGGGTCATCGCCCACTACCTGCTGTCGCTGGTCACCGGCGCGGCGGAGATCGACCTGGCCGCCGGGGCGGGCGACGCGCAGCGAGCGGTCGACGTCGCGGTCACGACCAGCGCCCGGCTGCGGGAGGTGTGGCGGTTCGACCACCTGGGGGTGCTGCGGCTGGTCGCGACGGCGCTGGGTGCGGCTGCCGACGCCGCGGCCGCCGCCCGGCTGGTGGGGGACCGCGCGACGGCGGACGGCTGGGTGCACCGCGGCGAGGAGTTGGGTGAGATCGCCCGCTCGGCGGTCGAGGTGTTCGAGCGGTCGGTCGGCGGGATGGGCGTCGAGGGCCTCGCCTGGCGGGCGCGGGTGGACGCCGAGCACGCCCGGCTCGCGGGGAAGGCCGCGCCCGAGCTGTGGCGGGCCGCCGTCGAGGCGTTCGGCTACGGGCACGTCTACGAGCAGGCCCGGTCGCGGTGGCGGCTGGCCGAGGCGCTGCTGGCGGCCGACGACCGTGCCGGCGCCGCGGTGGAGGCCCGGGCGGCGCACGAGGTCGCCGTCCGGCTCGGTGCCACGCCGCTGCGCGAGGCCGTCGAGGCGCTGGTCCGCCGGGGCCGGCTGGACGTCGACCTGCCCGGTGTCCGCCTGGTCGACCCGGCCGCGGTGCTCACCCCGCGCGAGCAGTCGGTGCTGGCGCTGCTGGCGAAGGGCCGCACCAACCGGCAGATCGGCGCGGAGCTCTACATCAGCGAGAAGACCGCCAGCGTGCACGTCAGCAACATCCTGGCCAAGCTGGGCGCGAACGGCCGCACCGAGGCCGTCGCCATCGCCGCCGCCCGTGGCCTCCTGCCGACCGCTTGAACTCTCGCGCCGACTGGGCACCGAAGGGGTCCGGGCAGGCGTGAGGCAGCGGCTCCACGGCGTAGGGAGACGGCTTCTGGACGCGGTGTCGTCCGGAGGACGACGGTGTCACCGGGGTGCGGTCCGGAGACCGCAGTGTCACAGCATCGTGCGGAGGCGTTCCCGGCGGGCGCGCAGGACGTCCACCGACGCCGACGCCGACGGCGGGCCGGGCACCTGCTGGCGCAGCTGCGTGTGCACCACGGCCTGCGGCTGCGAGGTCCGCGCGGCCACGCGGTTGACCAGCTTGTTGATCTCCCGGCGCAGCTCCGCCGCGTCCCGCCACGAGCGGCCGGCGTCGTCCTCGTCCGGGTGCTCCTCGACGACCATGAAGTCGTCGGTGTCGTCCCGGTGGCTCTGCGCGATGCGCAGCCGCAGCTCCTCGTCGCGCTTGGCGAGCAGCGACGCCGTCTGCTCGGGGGTGAGCAGGCCCGGGATGCCGAGGAAGTCCTCCTCCTCGGGCGCCACGACGGTCGCCGCGCGCCCCTCGCCGGTGTGCGCCGTCCCCCCGTGGAGCACGTGCGCGAAGCGGGCGTCGGCCTCCAGGGCCTCCCACTGCTTCATGCCGTTGGGGTCCTTCTCCTTGGGCGGCAGCGGCTCGAGGTCGAGCTCGTCGCCCTGGACCGTCTTCGGCGGCGGCATGACGTGGTTGCGCTGCTCCTCCATGGAGGCGGCCAGCGTCAGCAGCGGGCGGACGGCGGGGAGGAACACCGTGGCCGACTCGTGCGCGGCCCGCGAGCGGACGACGCGGCCGACGGCCTGGGCGAAGAACAGCGGCGTCCGGTAGGAGGTCATCCACGCGAGGACGGCGGCGCGCGGCACGTCGACGCCCTCGGAGATCATGCGGACGCAGACGGCGATGCGGGCCGAGCCGGTCGCGAAGCGCTCGATCTTCTTCGACGCCTTCGGGTCGTCGGAGAGGATCAGCTCCGGCGCCTTGCCGGTCACCCGCCGCACGATCTTCGCGTAGTCCCGGGCGTCGTCCTGGTCGCTGGCGAGGATCAGCCCGGCGGCGTCGGGCATGCCGCCCTCCTCGCGCAGGTGGGTGATCCGGTCGTCCATCGCGGCGATGACGTGCGGCACCCACTGGCCCTTGGGGTCCAGGGCGGTGCGCCAGGCCTGCATCTCCACCGACTTGGTGCCGGCCTCGCTGAGCGACGCGGCGACCACCTCCCCGGCGGAGTTCCGCCAGCGCGAGGTACCCGTGTAGGCAGCGAAGACGACCGGGCGGACGACGTTGTCGGCCAGCGCCTCCTTGTAGCCGTAGGTGTAGTCGGCGCGGCTCACCAGCCCGCCGGCCTCGCCCTCGAAGGTGTCCTCCTCGTACCGGACGAAGGGGATGCGCTCGTCGGGCTTGGTGCGGAACGGCGTCCCGGTGAGGCACAGCCGGCGGGCGGCCATGCCGTACGCCTCCTCGACCGCCTCCCCCCAGGAGAGGCCGTCACCGGCGTGGTGCACCTCGTCGAGGATGACCAGCGACTTCACGGCGGTGGCGCGGGCAGCGTGCAGCATCGGCTTGCCGGCCACCTGCGCGTAGGTGGTCACGTAGCCCTGGGTGCCGGCGCGCACCGGGCCGACGGCGTTGGTCAGGTTCGGGTCCAGGACGATGCCCATCCGGTCCGCGGCCTCGGCCCACTGCAGCCGGAGGTGGTCGGTGGGGGCGACGACGACGACGCGGGCGACCTCCCGGCGCGACAGCAGCCGGGCGGCCAGCGTCAGGGCGAAGGTCGTCTTCCCGGCGCCCGGCGTAGCGGTGACGAGGAAGTCCTTGGGGGAGGCCTCCTCGTACTGGGCCAGGGCGGCCTGCTGCCATGCCCGGAGCGGTCGGCTGGTCGTCTGCGGGGCCCGGGCCGCCGCTGCTGCTGCAGTCGCCATGTCGGGGCCCATTCTGATCGGGGGCCGGGCAACACGCCCAACGGGCCCCTCCCGCGCGCCCTCGCCGTCGGCACGTATGGCGACGCGTGCGCGAGCCGCTGAGCAGCAGTTACGCGGACAGTGCCCGGCCGCTGTGGCACTCGTCATGCCCGTGCGGGACCGACCCGTCACGCCACGCGGGTCACGTCCGCCGCACGGGTCAGGGCAGCCCCGGCAGCAGCTTGTCCAGGGTCACCGGCAGGTCCCGGACCCGCACGCCCGTCGCCGCGTGCACGGCGTTGACGACGGCCGCGGCCGTGCCGGTGATGCCGATCTCGCCGATGCCCTTGGACCCCATGGCGTTGACGTAGGGGTCGTGCTCGTCGAGCCACACCGCCTCGATCTCACCGACGTCGGCGTTGACCGTGATGTGGTACTCGGCGAGGTCGTGGTTGGCGACCTGGCCGATCCGCGGGTCCCAGACGCTGTTCTCGTGCAGCGCCATCGACAGCCCCATCGTCATGCCGCCGATCAGCTGCGAGCGGGCGGTGCGGGCGTTGATCACGCGGCCGACCCCGAAGACGCCGAGCAGCCGGGGGACGCGGATCTCGCCGGTGTCGGCGTGCACCCGCGCCTCGACGAACTGCGCGCCGAAGGCGTACGGCGCGTGCATGTCGTCCTTGGCGGCCTGGTCGACGTCCCCGGAGACCTCGTCGCCGTCCGCCGGTGCCCCCCCGAACTTGTCGCGGAACGCGCGGGCGGCGACCACCAGGGCGGAGCCCCAGGTGTTGGTGCCCGACGAACCGCCGGCCACCGAGGCGACCGGGTAGCGGGTGTCGCCGATCCGCACGTCGACGTGGCCGACGTCCACACCGAGGGCGTCGGCGGTGATCTGCGGCAGGATCGTCCAGGCCCCGGTGCCGAGGTCGGCGGCCCCGATCTCGGCGACGTAGCGGCCGTCCTCGTAGCGCAGCGCCGCCGTCGACGTCGCCTGGCGCATCGTGGGGTAGACCGAGGAGGCGACCCCGTACCCGACCAGCCAGTCGCCCTCCCGCCGCCCGCGCGGCCGGTCGGCCCAGCCGAACCGCTCCGCGCCCTCGCGCAGGCAGCGCACCAGGTTGCGGCTGGACCACGGCTTCTTCGTCTCCGGGTCGACCTCCGGCTCGTTGTGGATGCGCAGCTCGACCGGGTCGATGCCGAGCTCCTCGGCGAGCTCGTCCATCGCGACCTCGGGGCCGAACATGCCGGGGCACTCACCGGGGGCACGCATCCAGGAGGGCACCGGGACGTCGAGCGCGGCCAGTCGGTGGGTGCTGCGCCGGTTGGGTGCGGCGTACATCATTCGGGTCGGGACGCCGGTCTGCTCCGCGAACTCCTTGATCCGCGACGTCTGTTCCACGACGTCGATCGCGATCGCCTGCAGCCGGCCGCGGCGGTCGGCGGCGAGCTGCAGCTTCTGGATCGTGGGCGTCCGGTAGCCGGCCAGGAAGAACATCTGCTGCCGGGTGAGCGCCAGCTTCACCGGCCGGCCGGGCAGCGCCCGGGCGGCCATCGTGGCGAGCATGACGTTCGCGTGCGGCTGCCCCTTGGACCCGAACCCGCCGCCGACGTACGGGCAGACGACCCGGACCTGGTCCTGCTCGAGGCCGAACACCTCGCAGACCGCAGCCCGGTCCGGGTGCACGCCCTGGGTGGAGTCCCAGAGCGTCAGGAACTCCGCCTGGGCGTCCCACAGCGCCGTCGACGCGTGTGGCTCCAGCGGGTTGTTGTGGTACATCGCGGTGGAGTAGGTGCGCTCCAGCGTGACGTCGGCGGCGGCCATCGCGGCGGCGACGTCGCCCTCGGCGGTGTCGGTCTCGTGGCCGGCATTGACCTTTTCCGGCTTGTACAGGTCGTCCCGGTCGACGGCGAGCTCCGCGTCGTGCGGCTTCTTGTCGTAGGTCACCCGGACCGCGTCGGCGGCCTGGCGGGCGACCTCCGAGGTCTCGGCGATCACCACGCCCACCACCTGCCCGCGGAAGGCCACCTCGGGGCTCTGCAGGACGGCGTACTCGGCGTCCTCGGTGCTCGCGAGCTGCTCGGCGTCGAACGGGGTGAGGATGCGCAGCACCCCGTCGAGCGCCCGGGCCGCGGTCGTGTCCACGGCGGTGACCCGGCCGCGGGCGATCGTCGCCTGCACCGGGTGGCAGTACGCCGGGTTCTCCACCGGCGTCTCGACGGCGTACTTAGCGGTGCCCCGGACCTTGTCCGCGCCGTCGCGGCGGACCAGCCCCTGACCGATGGCGCGCGGTTCCAGCAGGTCGGTCACGAGGTCTCCTCCGGGACGAGGTCGCGCAGGGTCGCGGCGACGGTGCGGGCCGCGAGCGGGATCTTGAAGCCGTTGCCACCCTCGACCCCCGGCTGCGGCTGCGCGGCCGCGAGCTCGGCGTCCATGGCCACGCGGACCGCGTGCTCGGTGAGCGGCCCGCCGCGGAGCACCTCCTCCGCGCGGTGCGCCCGCCACGGCCTGTGCGCGACACCGCCGAGCGCGATGCGCACCTCGCCGTCGTGCACCACGGCCGCGACGCTCACCAGCGCAAAGGCGTAGGACGCGCGGTCGCGCACCTTGCGGTAGGCCGAGCGGGCGCCGTCCGGCAGCGGCGGGAGGTCGATCGCGGTGATCAGCTCGCCGTGCTCCAGCACCGTGTCCCGCGACGGGTCGTCGCCGGGCAGCCGGTGCAGGTCGGGGAAGGGGATGGTGCGGACGCCGGCCGGGCCGACGGTCTGCACCCGGGCGTCGAGCGCGGCCAGGGCGACGGCCATGTCCGAGGGGTGCGTGGCGATGCACGTCTCCGGCGCGGTGGGGTCGGGCAGCGCGCCCGGCGTCCCGAGGATCGCGTGGTACCGCACGTAGCCGCCGACGGCTGAGCAACCGGTGCCCGGCTTCCGCTTGTTGCACGGCGTCGTGACGTCCTGGAAGTAGGGGCAGCGCGTGCGCTGCAGCGGGTTGCCGCCGGTGGTGGCCATGTTCCGCAGCTGCCCGGTCGCGCCGGCGAGCAGGGCTTGGGCCAGCACGGGGTACCGCTCGCGGATGCGGCGGTCGGCGGCGACCTCGCTGTTCGTGCTGGCCGCGCCGAGGCGGAGGCCGCCGTCGTCGAGGTCGGTGATCTCCCGCGAGGTGAGGGTCCGGACGTCGACGACCAGGTCGGGGCGGGCGACGCCGAGGCGGAGGTGGTCGACGAGGTTGGTCCCGCCGGCCAGGAACACGGCGTTCGGCTCGGCGGCGACGTCGCGGACGGCCTCGGCGACGTCGCCGGGTCGGGCGAAGGCGAAGGGCTTCACCGTGCCGCCCGCCCCGCCGCGTCCTGGACCGCGGGCGTGATGTTCACGTAGGCCGCGCAGCGGCACAGGTTGCCGCTCATCCGCTCGGCGACCTCGTCGTGGGTCATCTCCGGTTCGGCGGTGAGGTCCTCGGTGACGTGGCTGGGCCAGCCGCGCTCGAACTCGTCGATGACGCCGACGGCCGAGCAGACCTGACCCGGCGTGCAGTAGCCGCACTGGAAGGCGTCGCGCTCGAGGAAGGCCCGCTGCACCGGGTGCAGCTCGCCGTCACGGACCAGCCCGTCCGCGGTGGTGATCTCCGCACCGTCGTGCGCGACGGCCAGCGCTAGGCAGGACAGCGCCCGCTGCCCGTCGAGCAGGATCGTGCAGGCTCCGCACTGGCCGTGGTCGCAGCCCTTTTTGGGGCTGGTGTTGCCCAGCCGCTCGCGCAGCGCGTCGAGCAGCGAGGTGCGGGTGTCGACGGTCAGCCGGCGGGTCTCGCCATCGACCCGCAGCGTGATGTCCGCGTCCATGGCACCCACCGTGCCCGGCGGCGCGACCGAGTCAAACCCTTGCGGCGTGTCCGCCCCGCGGCCGGGCCTCGGCCGCTGACGGGCGCTCTGGTGGCGCTTACCGACGCCGACGAGCTCCGCCGGCGGTCCCGGTGCGGGGACAGCGCATGCCGGCGGGATCAAGGCGGCTGTGCCCACGACCTGAGCGCCCTGCCGGGCCTCGGGGCGCCGCCGTCGACCGACGGCTACCGCCCGGGCGCCCGGCTCGACCGGTTCCTGCGGGCCCGCGACCGCCGGTGCCGGCAGCCCGGCTGCCGCCGGCCGGTGCCCAGGCGAGGCGAACTGGACCACGACCGGCCCTGGCCCGAGAGGGAGACGAGCGCGGGGAACCTGGTCGGCTACTGCGCCACCCACCACCGCGACAAGCACCAAGCCCCGGGCTGGCGGCACCGCCTGGCCGCCGACGGCACCCTCACCGTGACCACGCCCAGCGGCCTGGTCGCCTGGACGACCCCGCCGCCGTGCTGAACCCGGCCCGGCGGGCCGCGGGTCCCGCCCTCAGCCCGTCAGCACACAGCAACCGTCGTCGGCGACAGCACCGCCGTCGGCCCGTCGGCAACCGTCGTCCTCTGCCGGCAGCCACCTCTGCCGGCAGAGGGCGGTGCTGATCAGTCGGCGGGCTCGTCCACCCAGTCGGGGCCGTTGACCTCACCGGGGCCGGCCAGGTCGCCGGCGTCGACGATCGTGTACGCGTAGCCCTGCTCGGCGAGGAAGCGCTGCCGGTGGGCGGCGTACTCGCTGTCGAGGGTGTCGCGGCTGACCACGGTGTAGAAGTGCGCCTGCCGCCCGTCGGCCTTGGGTCGCAGCACCCGGCCGAGGCGCTGCGCCTCCTCCTGCCGCGACCCGAACGTCCCCGACACCTGCACGGCGACCGCGGCCTCGGGCAGGTCGATGGAGAAGTTGGCGACCTTCGAGACCACCAGCGTCTTCACCTCACCGGCCCGGAAGGCGTCGAACAGCTTCTCCCGCTCCCGGTTCGTCGTCGACCCCTGGATCACCGGGGCGTCCAGCGCCTGACCGAGCTCCTCGAGCTGGTCCAGGTAGGCGCCGATCACGAGCTTCTGCTCGTCGGGGTGCCGGTCCAGCACCCGGCGGATCACCGGCAGCTTCGACTTCGCGGTCGCCGCGATCCGGTACCGCTCCTCGGGCTCGGCGACGGCGTACGTCATCCGCTCCTCGTCGTCGAGCGCGACCCGCACCTCCACGCACTCGGCGGGCGCGATGTAGCCCTGGGACTCGATGTCCTTCCACGGCGCGTCGTAGCGCTTGGGCCCGATGAGCGAGAAGACGTCGTCCTCGCGCCCGTCCTCGCGCACCAGCGTCGCCGTGAGCCCCAGCCGGCGGCGGGACTGCAGGTCGGCGGTCAGCCGGAAGATCGGCGCCGGCAGCAGGTGCACCTCGTCGTAGACGATCAGGCCCCAGTCCTGCGCGTCGAACAGGTCCAGGTGCCGGTACTCGCCCTTCCGGCGGGTGGTGATCACCTGGTAGGTCGCGATGGTGACCGGCCGGATCTCCTTGCGCTCCCCGGAGTACTCGCCGATCTCGTCCTCGGTCAGCGTGGTCCGGGCCAGGAGCTCCCGCTTCCACTGCCGACCGGAGACGGTGTTGGTCACCAGGATGAGCGTGGTCGCCTTGGCCTCGGCCATCGCCGCGGCGCCGACCAGCGTCTTGCCGGCCCCGCAGGGGAGGACGACGACGCCCGAGCCGCCGGCCCAGAACCCGTCGACGGCCTCCTGCTGGTAGTCGCGCAGGTGCCAGCCGTCCTGCTCCAGGAGGATCGGGTGCGCCTGCCCGTCGACGTACCCGGCGAGGTCCTCGGCCGGCCAGCCGACCTTCAGCAGCGCCTGCTTGAGCCGGCCGCGCTCCGACGGGTGGACGACGACGCTGTCGTCGTCGATCCGGGCGCCCAGCATCGGGGCGACCTTCTTGGACCGGATGACCTCCTCGAGCACCGCGCGGTCGGTCGAGCTGAGCACCAGTCCGTGCACCGGGTTGTTCTGCAGGGTCAGCCGGCCGAACCGGTCCATCGTGTCGGCGACGTCGACCAGCAGCGCGTGCGGCACCGGGTAGCGCGAGTAGCGCACCAGCGCGTCGACGACCTGCTCGGCGTCGTGCCCCGCGGCGCGGGCGTTCCACAGCGCGAGCGGCGTCACCCGGTAGGTGTGCACGTGCTCGGGCGACCGCTCCAGCTCCGCGAAGGGCGCGATCGCAGCGCGGCAGTCACGGGCCAGCGGGTGGTCGACCTCGAGCAGCAGGGTCTTGTCCGACTGCACGATCAGAGGGCCGTCAGGCACGCGTACGCATCCTTCGCTCGAAAACTGCGGCGCGGACGAGCGCGCCGGACTCTCCACGGTAACGCCGACGGACGACGAGGCCTTCCGTCCCTGGCCACCGGCGGTGGACGGCTCCATGCTCCGGACGCGGCCTGGACCAGCATCCCGAGGAGGAGTCGTGCAGGAACTCGACCGCGACGAGGTCAGCACGCTGATCGCTGCCCCGCCCGACCAGGTCTACGCCCTCCTCTCCGACGTGACCCGGACGCCGGAGTTCAGCCCCGAGGTCCGGAGCTGCCGGTGGCTCGACGGCGCCACCGGGCCCGCCGTCGGGGCCCGCTTCGAGGCGGTGAACGCGTCGCGGTCCGGCCGGACGTGGAAGAACCGGCCCGTCGTCCGGGTGGCCGATCCCGGCCGGGAGTTCGCGTTCGCCCGCACGGAGCCCATGGCCGGCACCGTCCTCTGGCGCTACCGCCTGGAGCAGGCCGGGGACCGGACCCGCGTCGTGGAGGGGTACGAGGTCGAGCGGCCGGTGACCCGGGTGGGCTGGTTCGTGATCGAGAGGGTCTTCAAGGGCGGCAACCGGCGCGAGGAGCTGCGGGCGGGGATGGAGACCACGCTGGCGCGGCTGAAGGCCGTGGCCGAGGAGGCCGCGGCCCGGGCGCGGTGACGCTCAGGTGCGCGGGCGCCAGCGCTTCCAGAGAGCGACCGCCGTGGCGCGCGGCTTGCCGTCCCAGTGCAGCCCCACGTCCACGGTCATCTGGCCCTCGCCGGCCTCGGTCACCACCGCCCGCAGCGTCACCGCATCGGCCAGCGGCGCCGGCCGCAGGTACCGCACGTCCAGCCCCGCCGTCACGTAGGCCAGCGCCGCCCCCGGCAGCGGCCCCCAGCCGCGCAGGTCGGCCTCGTGGAGCACGGCGGCCGCGCTGTGGCAGTCCAGCAGCGTGGAGATGATGCCGCCGTTGAGGTAGCCCAGGCCGTTGTCGTGCTCCGGCCACGGGGTGAACGTCGCGGTGACGGCGTCCTCCCCGGGGTGGCTGCGCAGCCCGAGGCCGCCCTCGTTGGCCGGCCCGCAGCCGAAGCACGTCAGCGTGGGGACCAGTCGTTCCTGGATGCTCGGGAGGCCGTCGATCACGGGGGGAGCATGCCGGGCCGGGCAGCGGGCACCCCGATCGAGGGGGCCGGCGCCGATAGGTTGAGCGGCATGGGCTCGGGCCGGTGGTGGTTCCTCGGGGGCGCCGTCTCCTCCGCGGCGGCCTGGGGGTGGTCGCTGGTGCGGCTGCCCGACCGGGTCCCCGTCCACTTCGGGGGCGCCGGCGACCCGGACCGCTGGGTCGGCCGCGCCGAGGCGCTGTGGACCTCCGGGCTCCTCGCGGTGGGCATGGCGCTGCTCTTCGCGGGCCTGGTCCGGCTGGTCCACCGGGCGCCCGCCCACCTGTTCAACGTGCCGCCTCCCGAGCACTGGAAGCGGCCCGAGCACCTGCCGCACCTGCGGGCCCTCGTCGCCGACGACCTGTGGTGGATCGGCGCGTGGACGCTGCTGCTGATCGCCGCGGTGCAGGTGCTCGTGGTCCGCGCCGCGCAGCTGGCCGATCCCCGGCTCGACGGCTGGGCGTTCGCCGTCCTGGGGCTCTACCTGCTGGCGGTCCTCGGCCGCGTCGGCTGGATGCTCACCCGCCGGTACGCGGTGCCGGCCCCCGGCTGACGGCGAGCCCCACCCGCACCCGGTCGCCGGCCCGCAGCCCCTCGGCCGCCCGCACCGGCTTCTTCACCGGCAGCAGGTAGGAGCCGCTCCGCGCGTCGGGGAACACCGACGTCTGCCACGAGGTGCCGCCCACCGTGGCGGTGACCCGCACGGACCCGAACCCGGCGCGGGCGCCGGCCTCGCGCACGTCGTCCGCGACCTCGGGCGGCAGCGTGAGGAAGTGCCACCCGGCGGGGCCGTCGTGCACCCAGAGGACGGCGGTGAACGTCTCGGTCACGGCGGCACGGTAGGCCGCCTCACCGACGGAACGGCGCGGGTCAGGCGCCGTCGTCCTCCACCAGCGCCACCGACGTGATCCGGTGGACGGCGAAGGTGCGGCTCTCGCCGCGGCGCTCGTCGTAACCCTGCAGGAAACCCCCCGCGAGCGAGACCGGCTGCACCACGCGCTGGCTGCCGCTGCCCTGGGCGTCCACGTAGCCCAGCCACACCGGCACGCCCTCCCGGACCGCCCGGGAGAGCAGCTCCAGCGTCGACGCAGTCGTCACCCCGGGCACCTGGCGCACCGCCTCGCCGCGGCGTGCGGCGAGCGCCGCGTCACCGGCGCGGATCTCCCGCACCGTCGTGTCCAGGTCGGTCGCGCTCAGCGGCCGCGGCGCGGCCGGCGGCTCGGTGCCGCGGCGGCCGGCGGCGCGCGGGCGGGCCGGCGGCCGGGTGAGCACCGCCCCGCCCGGGTGCTCGCCGGCCGGGGCGTAACCGGCCTCCCGGAGCACGGTCAGCACCTCGTCGGCGCCCAGCCCGCTCACGAGCACGCCCGGGGCCAGCCTGCGCAGCTCGGCGGGGGCGGTGCGCCGGTCGCTGAGCACCTGGGAGAGCAGCCCGTGGTCGTCCGAGCGCACGTAGGACTCGATCGCGCCCACGCGCAGCCGCCCGTGCTGCCGGGCCACGTCGTCGACGAGGTAGTCCAGCGCCTGGGGGACGGGCGTGCGGGACGCCCTGGCGAAGAAGTCGTGCAGGTCGGGAGCCGACCAGCCGGCGTCCAGCGCCCGGCGGACCGAGGAGTCCGACACCCGGAACACCGTCGCGCCACCGGAGGACTCGACGTCGGCGACGACCGAGAGCGTGTCGGCCAGCTCGGCCACCAGCGGCCCCGGGGCGATCAGCGACAGGTCCGGCTGGGCGAGCACGTGGTCGACCGGCTCGGGCAGCAGCCCGCGCATCCCGTCGGCGGCGCCGTCCTCGCCGGCGGTGAGCAGGCCGCGGCCACCGGTGGAGAGCACCCCGCCCACGACGACGCCGAGCCGCGCCGCCTCGGCCAGCACGTCGGGCACCGGCGCCAGGCGGTCGGCCCGGCGCGGGGTGCGCCAGCGCAGCAGCGCGGTCAGCTCCTCGGCCACCAGCCCGCAGCCCGGCGGCTGCTCGGTGAGCACGGCCAGCGCCGAGCGGCGGATCGCCGGCGCCGTGTGCCGCACCAGGTCGGGGGAGAGCGGGTTGGCGGCCTTGCCGGCCACGTCGCGCACACCCACCAGCGAGGGCAGCCGGACCGCACCCAGCCACCCGGCCGCCAGCACCGCCCAGCGGTCGGCGAGGTCCTGTTCCCGCCAGACGTCGTAGGCGCGGGTGGGCAGCCACTCGTCGCGGTGCGGCCCGCCGACGTCGAGCAGCCCGGCGGCGTGGGCCAGCTCCAGCAGCCACGCGGCGTCGGGCTCGGCCACCTTGAGCGTCTTCGCCAGCCGCTTCTGGTCGCGGACACCCACCCCGCCGCTGCGCAGCAGCCCGGCGGGCTCCTCCTCCAGCAGCGCCAGCAGCTCGCCGACCCGCCCCACCTGCTCCAGCGCCGCACCGGCGGCCTGCCGGTCCACGACCTGCGGGTCGCGCGTCACGACGGCGGGCTCCGGCCGCCGCCGCGGCGGGCCGTAGGGCCGGTCGCCGCGCAGCAGCAGCCCGAGCTCGCGGGGCAGCTCGACGTTCAGCGCGTCGATGCGGGCCAGCAGCCCCCGCTGCAGCAGCCGTCGCGCCGGGGTGGCGCCGCCGTTCGGCGCCTCCGGGAGGTGCCCGACCGGGCGGTCGCCGGCCAGCCGCTCCAGGACGGCGCGCTCCTCGGGGTCGAGTTCGGCCACGGCGGCGGGGAGGTCCGCGGGCAGCTGCAGGCGCAGGTCGACCGCCCGGCGGCCCAGCCCGGCGGGGTGGCGGACGGCGCGGCGCACCGGGTCGGGGGCGTGCAGGACGTCGTCGCCCCACAGCAGCGCCCGCGTGGTGAGCGCCTCCACCGCGGCCTCGACCACCTCGTCGGGCACCTCGGGCAGCGCGTCCACGAGCGCGTCGGGCGGCATCCCGTCGGTGGGCGCCAGCAGGACGACGTCGAGCACCTGCAGGGTGGCGGCGTCGAGCTCGTCGAGGGCGCGGTCGACCGACACCGGGACGGCGAGCCGGCTGGCCAGCGCGACGACGTCGGAGGGTGCGGGGCGGGCGACGTCGGGCCGGGCCGCCAGCAACGCGCGCAGCTGCTCGTCGCTGCGGGTGCGCAACCAGGCGGCGAGCGTCGCAGGGGCTTCCGTGGACATCCGGTCCACGCTACGTCGCCGCCCCGGCGGACGCTGCTGCCAGCATGTGCGCATGCACCCGGCGAGTGAGGACCCCGACACCCGGACCGCCCTGGCCGCCCTCCAGGTCGGGGCGCTGCGCTGGCTGGGTGGCGGCGCGATCGCCGTCGTCCTCGGGGTCCTGCTCGGCGTCGCCACCGTCACGGTGGCCGGTGAGGACGGCCGGCGGGTGCCGGGTGCCGGGCTGGTGGTCCTCGCGCTGGTCCTGGGCGGGCTGGCCGCCGTCGTCGTCGGCGCCGGGGCGCTCCTGCGCACGAACCGCTGGCGGCGGGCGCTGACCGGCACGACCTGGCGCTCCGGGCAGCTCTACGTCGCCGGGCCCGCGGTGCTCTCCTTCGAGCCGGACGGCGGGGACGACGCCGTGCACCTGCGGCTGCTGAGCACCGCGATCTGGCGGACCCGCGCGGTGCAGGACCTCGACGGGGCCGCCGTCCTCGCGGCACCGGTCGCACCCGGTCAGTGGGTGTTCACCGCCGAGGGAGCGGGCACCCTGTACGGGGCCCGCGTCGTCCCGCGCGGGCGCTGACCGCGACACCACCGCCGCCACGGGGGGCGGTGGCGCGCGGTCGGCAGCCCGGTCAGGAGAAGATGTCGGCAACAGTGCACCGCGCGGTGCACCCGCTACCGCACACGGAGGCGTCATGGCCAAGCGCAACGAGAAGCACGCCCACCTGGTGGAACCCACCTGGGGCGAGTCCGACGGCGGCGGCCCGCCGATCACCGAGCTCTCCGCCTCGGTCGCCGGGGGGCTGTCCCCGTTCGGCGAGGACCACGGCTTCCCGCTCCCGGCCGACCGGCTGCGCTACGCCCACCCGACGGACAAGCCCAACCGGGCCGGCGTCCAGACCGCCGAGGGCCGGCGGCGGTGAGCGCGCCCGCGCTGCCGTCCTACAGCAGCGGGACCGCCACGGTTCCCCTGCTGGGCGACACGATCGGGGCGAACCTGGATCGGACGGCAGCGCGGGTGGGTGACCACGAGGCGCTCGTCGAGTGCGCCTCGGGCCGCCGCTGGAGCTACCCGCAGCTGGTCGACGAGGTCGACGCCTGCGGCCTCGGGCTGGACGCGCTCGGCGTCGGCAAGGGTGACCGGGTCGGCATCTGGGCGCCGAACTGCGCCGAGTGGGTCTTCGTCCAGTACGCGACGGCGAAGCTCGGCGCGATCCTGGTCAACATCAACCCGGCCTACCGCACCCACGAGCTGGCCTACGTGCTGCAGCAGGCCGGCATCTCGGTGCTGGTGAGCGCACCGGAGTTCAGGACCAGCGACTACCGCGCGATGGTCGCCGAGGTCCGGGGTGACTGCCCCGCGCTGCGCGAGGTCGTCTTCCTGGGCTCCCCGGAGTGGGAGCGGGTGATGGGCGCGGGCCGCGCCGGTGACCGGGGCCGGCTGGCCGAGCGGGCCGCCGAGCTGTCGGCCGACGACCCGATCAACATCCAGTACACCTCGGGGACGACCGGCTTCCCCAAGGGCGCCACGCTCACCCACCACAACCTGCTCAACAACGGGTTCTTCGTGGGCGAGGGCTGCGGCTACACCGAGGCCGACCGGATCTGCATCCCGGTTCCCTACTACCACTGCTTCGGCATGGGCATGGGCAACCTGGCGGCGACCAGCCACGGCGCCACGATGGTCATCCCCGCACCCGGCTTCGACCCCGCGCTGACGCTGCAGGCCGTCCAGGACGAGCGCTGCACCTCGCTGTACGGCGTCCCGACGATGTTCATCGCCGAGCTGGGGCTGCCGGACTTCGCCGACTACGACCTCTCCACCCTGCGCACCGGCATCATGGCCGGCTCCCCGTGCCCGGTGGAGGTGATGAAGCGCGTCGTCGCCGAGATGGGCATGACCGAGGTGACCATCTGCTACGGCATGACCGAGACCTCGCCGGTCTCCACCCAGACCGGTGCCGACGACGACCTCGACCGCCGCACCTCCACGGTCGGCCGCGTGCACCCGCACCTCGAGGTCAAGGTCGTCGACCCGGCCACCGGGCTCACCGTGCCGCGCGGCACGCCGGGGGAGTTCTCCACCCGCGGCTACTCGGTGATGCTCGGCTACTGGGAGGAGCCGGAGAAGACCGCCGAGGTGATCGACGCCGCGCGCTGGATGCACACGGGCGACCTCGCGGTCATGGACGAGGCCGGCTACCTGAACATCGTCGGCCGGATCAAGGACATGGTCATCCGGGGCGGGGAGAACGTGTACCCGCGGGAGATCGAGGAGTTCCTCTACACCCACCCCGACATCGTCGACGCGCAGGTGATCGGCGTCCCCGACGAGCGGTACGGCGAGGAGCTGATGGCCTGGGTGCGGCTGCGCGAGGGCGCCGAGCCGCTGACCGCCGAGGCGCTGCGGGAGTTCTGCGCCGGCCGGCTGGCGCACTACAAGGTGCCCCGCTACGTCAAGGTCGTCGACGAGTTCCCGATGACGGTCACCGGCAAGGTGCGCAAGGTCGAGATGCGCCAGGTCGCGGTCGCCGAGCTCGGGCTCGAGTCCGCGGCGGCGGTGCGGAACGCCTAGACGCCGGCGGTGCTGCTGGGCGCCAGCCGGACGATCAGCTTCGACAGCAACGAGCCCGCGACCACCCAGATCAGCGCGGCGAGCGCGGCGTTGACCGCCTCGGCGACCTCCGGGTCCGACGGCGTGAACAGGTCGCGGGTGAACCAGCCGAACGAGTCGCGCCAGTCAGCCGCGAACTGCACGAGGACGTTGCCCGGGTTCGCCTGGAAGAGCACGAAGACCGCGTGGACGACGATGACCGCGGCGATCACCGCGAACACCGTGCGCACGATCGTGGCGACCAGCGTCAGGATCCGAGCGGCTGCGGGCATGCGGTCATGATCCACTGCGCGGTGCGCCGCCGCGACCGGTCCCCTCAGCCGGCCGCGACGCGGACCACGAGCGCCCGGTGGTCCGACAGCGGCAGCCGCACCGCCTCGGCCGGGCCGTCCGCCCGCAGATCGCCGCGCACCAGCACGTGGTCCAGCTGTCGCGACGGCCGCGGCGCCGGGAAGGTGGCCGCCGTCGCGATCGGCGTGAGCCCGCTGTGCCGCGCGGCGGCGCGCTGCTGCATGTTCAGGTCCCCCATGAGCACCAGCGGCTCCGGCGTCCCCTCGAGCGAGCGCACCAGGGTGCGCAGCTGGTGGCCGTTCCACCGCGGGATGAAGGACAGGTGGGTGTTGCACACGGTGAACCGCCCGGCCGGCCCGTCGACGACGGCGGCGACGGCGACCCGCGGTTCGTCGCGGGCAAGGAACGGGCGGTGCGAGTCCGGCGACCACAGCGGCACGCTCACCCGGAGCGGCGCCAGCCGGATCACCCGCCAGGAGAGGACGGGGTGGCGGGAGATCAGGGAGATCCCGTAGCTCGCCGAGCCGGGTTGCTCGTCGCCGGTGGCCGCCATCCAGGTGCCGCCGGGTGTCCCGGAGAGCGCGGCGACGAACTGCGAGTCGACCGCCCCCATCGCCTCGGCGGCGACGGCCGTGAGGTCCGCGCCCAGCGAGCGCGGTTGGTCGCGGTCCACCTCCTGGAGGCCGAGCACGTCGGCGTCCAGGCTCTTCACCGCCGCGGCCAGCCGGTCGACGTCGACCCGGCCGTCGTCGAGCGAGCGTCCGTGCAGGATGTTGAAGGTCGCGATGCGCACCCGGTCCCTGTGCCCCGCCGCCCGGTGCATCTACCCCTCCGTGTGCCGGCGGCCGGTGCGGGTAGCAGGCGCTGGGTGCAGACGTCCCCCCGCGAGCAGGTGCGCGACCTCCTCAAGCGCACCGCCGTCGCGCTGAAGCAGGCCGATGTGCCGTTCGCGCTCTGCGGCGGCTACGCCGCCTGGGTGCGCGGCGCCCCCGAGCCCGACCACGACGCCGACTTCCTGGTGCCGGCGGGCGAGGCCGAGCGGGCGGCGAAGGCGCTGGCCGACGCCGGCCTGCAGGTCGTCGACCCCGCGGAGGACTGGCTGCTCAAGGTCGTGCGGGACGGCGTCTTCGTGGACGTCATCTGGCGCACCTGCGGGCGGCCGGTGGAGACCGACCTGGTCGACCGGGCCGAGGTGCTGCCGGTGCTCTCCGTGCAGATGCCGGTCATGGCGCCGACCGACATCGTCGTCTCCAAGCTGATGGCGCTGGACGAGCACTACTGCGACTTCGCCCGGCTGCTCCCGGTGGCCCGGGCGCTGCGCGAGCAGGTCGACTGGGGCCAGGTGGCGGCCGAGGTGGCGGAGAACGACTTCGCCGTCGTCTTCCTGCACCTGCTGGACCGGCTGGAGATCGTGCCGGGGGTCAGCCGGGGATGACGACCGCGGCCGCGGCGGCGAGCGCGGTCAGGGCCACGGTCGCGGTCGCTGCGCGGGCGACCGCCGGGCTGGCCACGGCCTCGTCCGCGGCCAGCCGTCGCCGGACCTGGCGGTAGCGGGCCGGCGAGAGCCCGCCGAGGACCACGAGCCCGAGCAGAGCGGCGACGCCCGCGAGGAGCAGCAGGGCCGGCCGGGCCAGGTGCACCGCCCGGTGCCCGACCAGGCCGGCCACGGCGAGCAGGCCCAGCCCGGTGCGCTGCCAGGCGAGCACCGTCCGCTCGGGCTGGGTCTCCACGGGACCGGTCACCCGCGCAGCACCTCCACGCCCACGAGGACGCCGACGACGACCACCACCGCCGCCACGGCCGCGACCGCGGCCGGGACCAGCCGGCTGGCCGGCAGCGCGCGCCCGGCCCCGATCGCCGCCTCGTTGGCCTGCCAGCGGCGGTAGCCGGCCAGCGCGACGCCCAGGCCGATGAGGACGAGCGCCAGCGCGACCGCGGCGCTGCCCCAGCGCACCCCGAGGTCGGGGGCGTAGGTGGCGACGGCCACCCCGCCGGCGACCAGCGCCAGCCCGGTCCGCAGCCAGGCCAGCAGCGTGCGCTCGTTGGCGAGGGTGAAGCGGTAGTCGGGGTGGTCGGGCACCGGCCCAGCGTAGGGACCCGCCCGGAATCGGCAGGTCGGCGCGGCGCCGCGGCGGCTAACCTGTCCAGCAGCGGCGTCCTGCCGCGTCGACCGTCCGGCCAGCGCGCCGCGCCACAGCGAGGAACTGAGGGATCCACCGTGCCCACCGGCAGAGTGAAGTGGTTCAACGCGGAGAAGGGCTTCGGCTTCCTGTCCCGCGAGGACGGTCCCGACGTCTTCGTGCACAAGGACGCGCTCCCGGCCGGTACCGACCTCAAGCCCGGCCAGCGGGTGGAGTTCGGGATCGTCGCCGGTCGCCGCGGCGACCAGGCGCTGCAGGTCCGCCTGCTGGACCCGCTGCCGTCGGTGGCGGCCACCGTCGCCGCGGCGTCGCGGAAGAAGCCCGACGAGCTCGTCCCGATCGTCGAGGACCTGATCAAGCTGCTCGACGACGTCTCCGAGGGGCTGCGGCACGGCCGCTACCCCGACCGGGGGCACGCCCGGAAGGTGGCCGCCGTGCTGCGCGCGGTCGCCACCGACCTGGAGGGCTGAGCGCGCTCAGCTCCCCAGGTCGCCACCGGCGCGCAGGAAGCCGACCGGCCAGGCCGCGGTGAACTCGCCGCAGTCACCGCCGGCGTCCTCGACCACCACCAGGTAGAAGGCGGGTGGGACGACGTCGGAGGAGTTGATCCGGTCGAACGTCACCGTGCCCGCGGGGACGTCGACCTCGCCGATCAGCTCCTCGAGCGACTCGTCGAACACCTGCACCTGCCACCCGCGCTCGGCGATCGCATCCGGCACGGTCAGCGTGATCGCGGTGTCCGGGGAGACCTCGACGACCGGTGGGCGCGTGCTGTAGCGCTGCCCCTCTCCGTCCAGGCAGTACTGGGTCGGTGCCGCGGTGACGTCCTGGCCGCCGGCCTGCACCCGGACGTCCTGCGGGGTGGCGGGCTCACCGGCGCAGGCGGTCAGCGACCCGGCGGTGCAGAGGACGAGCAGCAGGGCGGCGCGGGGCGTTCTCACGACCACGACGGTCCCACCGGCGTCGTCGGCGCATCCGGGGCCCCCGCCGTCCCCGGAGCGGGGCGGCTGCGGTAGAGGCTCCACAGGATCAGCGCCACGGCCAGCACGAGCAACGCCGCCGCGACGGCGAACCCGATCCATCCGGTGGGCGGCAGCGCGATGCCCAACGCCCCGCCGACCACCCAGGCCAGCTGCAGCACCGTCTCGGAGCGGGCGAACGCCGAGGCGCGCAGGCTCTCGGGCACCTCTCGCTGGATGATCGCGTCGAGCGACACCTTGCCCAGCGCGTTGGCGACGGCGGAGACCCCGGCGACCAGCACCGCCATGCCGAAGCCGTAGAAGACCGCGGCCAGCACCGTCACCACCGCGGCCGCGGACGCGGCGTGCAGCACCAGCCGGTCGGGGGCCGCGGAGTGCAGCCGCGAACCGACCGCCGTCCCCGTGAAGCTGCCGAGCCCGGCGGCTGCGGCCAGCGCGCCCAGGGCAAGGGTGGCCGACCAGCCGTCGGCGAACGTGGCCTGCACCAGGAATGCCGCGAAGATGGTGAGGAACCCGCCGAGGCCGCGCAGCGCCGCGTTGGCGCGCAGCGCCAGCACCACGTGCGGGGTCACCCGCCGGCGGTGGCCCGGCAGCGGGATCTCGGTGGTGGTGAGCACGTCGGCGGGCTCCTCGCCGGTGGGCACGTCGACGTGCCGGGGGAGCCTCACGGCGAGCACCGCGCCGGCCAGGAAGACCGCCGCCGTCACCCACAGCTCCCAGTCGAAGCCGAGCAGCGCGGCCACCCCGGCGCCCAGCCCGCCGGCGACGCCGGCGGTGACCAGCCCGAACACCGACAACCGGGCGTTCGCCGACGTCAGCGACATCGCCCCGGGCAGCACACGGGGCACCACCGCGGCCCGCAGCACGTTGTGCGCCTTGGACAGCACCAGCACCCCGAGCGCCGCCGGGTAGAGCCAGATGTCGTCGAAGTGCCTGGCCATGACCAGGGCCAGCACCGCCCGCCCGCCCAGCGAGACCGCCAGCGCCCACCGGCGCCCCCGCTGGAGCCGGTCCAGGGCCGGGCCGATGACCGGCGCCAGCAGCGCGAACGGCGCCATGGTCACCAGCAGGTAGAGGGCGACGTTGCCGCGCTGGGCGTCGGTCGTGGCGGCGAAGAACAGCGTCCCGGCCAGGGAGACGGCGATCATCGCGTCGCCGGCCATGTGCAGGGCGTTCACCCACAGCAGCTGGGTCAGCCCGCTCTCGCCCGCGCCGTCGGCCCTGCTCGCGGTGCGGACCCGGCGCGCGGCGGCGACGGTCAGCTCACGGCTGCGGGCGGCGGCGACCCGGGTCACGGTGACCTTGGGGGCAGGTGCGGGCGTGGGCGCGGGCATCGGCCGGGTCTGCGGCCGGGGGACGCCCAGCGGGGTGGTCTCCGGCGTGGTCCTGCCCGCCGGTCGCGCCGCCCCCTGCCCGCCCGTCCGCGACCACCGGCGCGCACCGGCGGGACGGCGGGAGGAGGACACGCCGCCCATGGTGCCGCACCGGCCTGGCAGTGCGGTCCGAGACGCCGGGCCGGCCGTCCGCCACAATGGGGGCGTGCCCGACTCACCCGCGCCCGTCCCCGCACCGGCCGAGCCGCTGACCGCCGCGATCGAGCCGGCCCGGGCGGCCGCCGTCGAGACGGCCGGCGCCGCCGACCTGGTGGGCGAGCACCTGGGCGCGATGGTGGAGCACATCGGCCCGGCCGAGCTCGGCGAGGTGCTCACCCACACCTTCGCGAGCCGGCTTCCCGGCTACGTCGGCTGGCACTGGGCGGTCACCATCGCCCGCGTGCCCGGCGAGGAGCGGGTCACCGTCGACGAGGTGGTCCTGCTCCCGGGCGAGCAGGCGCTCCTCGCGCCGGCGTGGGTGCCGTGGCACGAGCGGCTGCGCCCGGGCGACCTCTCGGTGGGCGACGTGCTGCCGGCCACCGAGGACGATCCCCGGCTGGTCCCGGCCTACACCGCCGACGACGACTCCGCCGACGACCCGGAGGGGCGCGTCGTCGCCCGCGAGATCGGCCTCGGCCGGGAGCGGGTGATGTCCCGCGAGGGACGGGCCGAGGCCGTGGCCCGCTGGTCGGCGGGGGAGTTCGGCCCGACCTCGCCGATGGCGCGCCAGGCCCCCGGCCCCTGCGCGACCTGCGGTTTCTACCTCCCGCTGGCCGGCTCGCTCCGGCAGATGGTAGGCGCCTGCGGCAACGCCTACGCCCCGGGTGACGGGCGGGTCGTCACGGCCGACTACGGCTGCGGTGCGCACAGCCAGGCGACGCTCGTCGTCCTCCAGGACACCGAGGTGGTCACCTCGGCGCGCTACGACACCTCGGAGTACGACGTCCTGGCCGACTGACCGCCGATCAGCGGTCGCGGGGGCCCAGCTGCCCCTGCAGCTTCATGACGCCGAGGCCGAGCACCGCCAGCCCGATGGCGGCGATGCAGGTCCAGGTCCACATCCGGTCCACCCGGTCGCCCAGCAGCAGGAGGACGACGAGGGCCACCGCCCACAGCCCGATGCCGGCGATCACCACGCGCGCCGTGTCGACCTGCAACGGCGGGGGAGCCTGCTTCGCGGGACGGTGCACGACGGCACCTTAGATCCCGCCCCGGGCACGGGTCGACGTGCCCGGCCCGCGCGTGTGGCACGCTGTCGCCGCTCGATGGACACCCGCACCGCCCGGAGAACCAGCATGCCGCAGAAGTCCCGTCCCTCCGGTGGCGCCAGCGCCTCGGCCGCCGACGGCAGCACCCCCGCCGACGTCTCGGCGGGCACGCCGCCCACCACGCCACGCCGCAGCGAGGGGCCGCGGGTCCGCCCGAAGAACGGGCTGGACCGGTACTTCGAGATCAGCGCCCGCCGGTCGACCGTGAGCCGCGAGGTGCGCGGCGGGATCACCACCTTCTTCACGATGGCCTACATCGTGGTGCTCAACCCGATCATCCTGACCAGCATCGCCGGCCCCGACGGCACGCCGGGTGCCGACGTCGAGGGCACGGTCCTGCCGTTCGGGTCGATCGCCGCGGTCACCGCGCTGCTCGCCGGCGCGCTCACCCTGCTGATGGGTGTCGTCGGGCGCTACCCGTTCGCGCTCGCGACCGGGCTGGGCATCAACGCGATCGTCGCCGTCTTCGCGGCCACCCAGCTCACCTGGCCCGAGATCATGGGCCTGGTCGTGCTCGAGGGCCTGCTGATCACCGTGCTGGTGCTGACCGGCTTCCGCAAGGCGGTCTTCGAGGCCATCCCGGCGCAGCTCAAGACCGCGATCGCCGTCGGCATCGGCTTCTTCCTGGCGATCATCGGGCTTGCCGACGCCGGCATCATCCGCCCGGGCAACCCGCTGATCAGCTTCGGTGTGGGCGGCCAGCTCGCCGGCTGGCCGATGCTCGTCTTCGTCATCGGCCTGCTGCTCATGAGCCTGCTGGTGGTCCGCCGCGTCAAGGGTGCGTTGCTCATCGGCATCGTGGCGACGACGGTGCTCGCGATCGTCGTCGAGGCGATCGCCGGCGTCGGCCCGCGCTTCGGCGACGACGGGGAGAACCCCCGCGGCTGGGCGCTGCAGGTGCCCGAGCTCCCCGACGACGTCGTGGGCAGCCCCGACTTCTCGCTGCTCGGCAACTTCTCCCTGTTCGGCGGGTTCGAGCGCATCGGCGTCGTCGCCGCCCTGCTGATCGTCTTCTCGATCATGATCGCCGACTTCTTCGACACCGTCGGCACGGTCACCGCCGTGGGCGCGGAGGGTGACCTGCTCGACGAGAACCGCAACCTGCCCAAGTCGCAGCCGGTCCTGCTCGTCGACTCGCTGGCCGCCGCCGCGGGTGGCGCGGGCAGCGTCTCCTCGAACACCACCTACATCGAGAGCACCGCCGGTGTGGCCGACGGCGCGCGCACCGGGCTGGCCAGCATCGTCACCGGCGTGCTCTTCCTGGTCGCGGTCTTCTTCACCCCGCTGGTGGCGGTGGTCCCGTCCGAGGCGGCCGCCCCGGCGCTGGTCATCGTCGGCGCGCTGATGATCAGCCAGATCAAGAACCTGACCTGGGACGACATGTCCCTGGTCATCCCGGCGTTCCTCACCATCGCGCTGATGCCGTTCACGTACTCGATCACCAACGGCATCGGGGCCGGTGTCATCAGCTTCGTGCTGCTGCGCCTGGCCGTCGGGCGGCGCCGGGAGATCCACCCGCTCATGTGGGTGGTGGCGCTGCTGTTCCTGGTCTACTTCGCGCTCGAGCCGCTCCAGCAGCTGTTCTGACCAGGCGCTGAGTTAGGCTAACGATCGTGGGCCGGACGACGCTGGACACCGCCGCGCTCGCCCACGAGCTGCGGCTCGCGGTCATGCGGTTCTCCCGGCGGCTGCGCAACCAGCGCGTGGACACGTCGGTGACGCTCACGCACCTGGCGGCGCTCTCGACGCTCAAGCGGCACGGCCCGATGAGCCCGGGGGAGCTGGCCGGCCACGAGCGGGTGCAGCCGCCGTCGATGACCCGTGTCGTCGTCGCCCTGGAGAACGCGGGCCTGGTCACCCGGACGCCGCACCCCACCGACGGGCGCCAGGTGATCATCGGGCTGACCCCGGCCGCCGAGGAGATGCTGTCGGCGGAGGCGCAGGCCCGCGAGGCCTGGCTGGCCTCCCGGTTGCAGGAGCTCACCGCCGAGGAGCGGGCGGTGCTGCGCGAGGCGGCCGACATCATGGACAAGCTGGCCGGTGGGTGACCTGCACGAGCACTGACCAGCGGACGCCGCCCGAGCAGGGGCGGGGCATGTTCCGGGCCCTCCGGGTGCGCAACTTCCGCCGCTACGCCTCGGCCAACCTGCTCAGCCTCACCGGTACCTGGATGCAGCGGATCGGCCAGGACTGGCTCGTGCTGCAGCTCTCCGGCGACAGCGGTGTCGCCCTGGGGCTGATCACCGCGCTTCAGTTCGGCCCGTCGCTGCTGCTGAGCGCCTACGGCGGCGTCCTCGCCGACCGCTATCCCAAGCGCCGGCTGCTGCTGGTCGCCCAGACCCTCATGGGCCTGCTCGCCCTCGCGCTGGGCGTCCTCGTGGCCACCGGGACGGTCGCGCTGTGGCACGTGTTCGTGCTGGCCGGGCTGCTCGGCTCGGTCTCCGCCGTCGACGTGCCGGTGCGCCAGGCGTTCGTGCCGGAGATGGTCGGCCCGGCGCTGATCACCAACGCGGTCAGCCTCAACTCGACGATCTTCAACGGCGCCCGCCTGATCGGCCCGGCGCTGGCCGGGCTGCTCATCGGTGCCGCATCGGGCAACACCGCACCGGCGTTCTTCCTCAACGCGGCGAGCTTCGCCTTCACCATCGCCGCGATCGCCGGCATGCGCACCGAGGAGCTCACCCCGAGCCCGCCGGTCGCGCGGGGGCGGGGGCAGCTGCGCGAGGGGCTGGCCTACACCTCGGCCCACCCCGACCTGCTGCTGGCGATGGGGCTGGCCTTCGTCGTGGGGACCTTCGGCTTCAACTACCAGGTCACGATCGCGCTGATGGCCCGGGAGACCTTCGACCTCGGCGCGGAGGCCTTCGGCCTGCTCTCCACGTGCTTCGCGGTCGGGTCGCTCAGCGGCGCCCTGCTCTCGACCCGGCGCAGCGTCCGGCCCCGGCAGCGGTTCCTCGTGGGCTCGGCGGTGCTCTTCGGCGCCTGCACCGTCGTCGCCGGGCTGATGCCCACCTACCTCGCGTTCGCGGCGCTGCTGGTGCCCACCGGGGCCGCGGCGCTGGTGTTCAGCGTGGCCAACAACAGCTTCGTCCAGCTCGGCGTCGACCCGCAGATGCGCGGCCGGGTGATGGCGCTGTACTTCATGTGCTTCATGGGCGGCACGCCGGTCGGGGCCCCTTTGATCGGCTGGGTCTCCGAGCACTTCGGCGCCCCGTGGGGCCTCGTCCTCGGTGGCGGTGTGTGCGTGGTCGCGGGCCTCGTCGCGGCGGCGTGGCTGGCGCACCGCGGCTCGCTGCGGCTCACGGTTCAGCGCTCGCCGGTGCGGGTGCGCATCCGCCCCGCCGTCCCCTCCGCCCAGGTGCGCACCGTGGAGGAGCAGCTCAGCCAGAAGGCCCCCGGTCAGCAGTCGCGCTGAGCCGTCCGCGCGTACCGTTCGCTGCACCCGAACCGCCCGTGCAGAGGGGGCCACCATGGCCGCGCTCCTCCAGCTCGTCGCCCTGCTCGCCGCGTTCGCCGGCCTGGTCGCCGGCCTGGGGCCGCTGATCCGGCGGATCGAGGCGTGGTCGGCCCGCCGCCGAGCGTCCCGCCACCCGTCGCCGCCCGGGCGGTCGCTGGAGGTCGTCGCCGCCGACCTGCGCCGGCTCGGCCGGCAG
Organism: Blastococcus sp. SYSU DS0533; assembly: GCF_054050775.1. Classification (NCBI taxonomy): domain Bacteria; kingdom Bacillati; phylum Actinomycetota; class Actinomycetes; order Geodermatophilales; family Geodermatophilaceae; genus Blastococcus; species Blastococcus sp. SYSU DS0533. The sequence goes on from NZ_JBJGZZ010000005.1 coordinate 44,546, forward strand.
GTCGCGCTGGTGCCCGCCGGCATGCCCATGGCCCGCCGGCGGGCGCTGCTGGCCGCATACGACGACGTCCTCACCGAGGCGGCACGCATGCTCGGGGTGACCGCGGCGCTCGGGGAGCTGCCGGAGGGCCGGCCGCGCGAGGTCGAGCGGCTGCGGCTGGCCGCGGAGCTGCGCGCCGCCGGGCTGCAGGTGCCCCTCTGAGCACCGGGGGCACCCGCCGGCTGTTCTTCGCCGTCGACCCGCCCGATGAGGCCCGCCGCGACCTCGACCGCGCCCTCGGGCCCCTGCGCGATCTCCCGGGTGCGCCGCGTTGGGGCCGGCCCGAGCGCTGGCACCTGACGTTGCTGTTCCTCGGCGCCGTGCCCGAGCCGCTGGTGCCCGAGCTGGTGACCACGGCCGCGCCGGCGGTCGCCGCGACGCCCCCGATGGTGCTGCGGCTGGCCGGGGGAGGGCGGTTCGGCTCGTTGCGCCGCCCGCAGGTGGCCTGGACGGGGCTGGAGGGCGACGTCGAGCCGCTGGTCGCGCTGGCCGGCCGCCTCGGCGCGGTCGCCCGCGGCCTGGGGCTCGCGGTGGAGGACCGGCCGTTCCGGCCGCACCTGACGCTCGGCCGGTGGCGCCCCGGGCGGCCCGCCGACGGCACCCTCACCGATCGGCTGGCCGGCTACCGGGGGCCCGGGTGGCCGGTGCAGGAGATCCGCCTGTGGGAGAGCCGCCTCGGCCCGGCCCCCGCGTACACGGTGCTCGCCGCCTGGCCCCTGGCGACCTAGGCAAAGGAAGCTCTACATGCGGCATCGGGCCCCACGCCGCACGTAGAGCTTCCTTTGCCCAGGGGGCGACGGGGTTCCTACCACGCGTACTCCATGGGGGCGGCGCGGTAGCCGGGGAAGATCTCGTCGAGGCGGGTCAGGGCGGCGTCGTCCAGCCCGATGCCCAGCGCCCGCAGGCCGCCCTCGAGCTGCTCCATCGTCCGGGGGCCCACGATCGGCGCGGTGACGGCCGGCTGGTGCAGCAGCCAGGCCAGCCCGACGTCCGCCGGTGCCTGGCCGAGCTCGCGGCAGAACGCCTCGTACGCCTCCAGCGCCGGCCGGTGCTGCTCCACCCGGTCCCGGTTGCGCTGCGCGCCGCGCCGGCCGCCCTCGGTCCCCTCCAGGGCGCCGGCGAGCAGGCCCCCGGCGAGCGGGCTCCACGGGAGGATGCCGATGCCGTAGTGCTGCGCCGCGGGGAGCACCTCCAGCTCGACGTGCCGGGTGAGCAGGTTGTAGTGCGACTGCTCGCTCACCAGGCCCTGGAAGTTCCGCCGGGCGGCCGCCTCGTTCGCGGCGGCGATCTGCCAGGCGGCGTGGTTGGAGGACCCGACGTAGAGCACCTTGCCCTGGGCGACCAGCGTCTCGCAGGCCTGCCAGATCTCCTCCCACGGGGTCCGGAGATCGACGTGGTGGAACTGGTAGAGGTCGATCCAGTCGGTGCCCATCCGGCGCAGCGAGCCCTCGCAGGCGCGCACGATGTTCCGGGCGGAGAGGAACGTGTCGTTCGGCCAGTCGGTCATGCCGCCGTAGACCTTGGTGGCCAGCACCGCCTTGTCCCGGCGACCGCCGCCCTGGGCGAACCAGCTGCCCAGCACCTCCTCGGTGCGGCCCTTGCCGGCGTCGAAGCCGTAGACGTTGGCGGTGTCGAAGAAGTTGACCCCCTCGGCCAGGGCCCGGTCGAGGATCGCGTGCGAGTCACCCTCCCCGGTCTTCCAGCCGAAGTTCATCGTCCCCAGGCACAGCCGGGACACCGTCAGGCCGCTGCGGCCGAGGTGGGTGTAGTCCACGCCGACCACCCTGGCACCCTGTCGGACGTGCCGCAGAAGGATGACCAGGGGCTCTCCGAGTTCGACGCCGCCACCGCCGTCCGGCAGTCCGAGGGCGGCGGCTTCGTCGCCGACCTGCACCCGGGCTGGGACGTCGGCAGCGGCATCCTCAACGGCGGTTACCTGCTCGCCGTCACCGCCCGGGCGGCGCTAGCGGACAGCCCCCACCCGGACCCGGTGGCGGTCTCGGCCAGCTACCTGCGCGCCACCCCGCCCGGCCCGGCCTCGCTGGCGGTCACGCCCGGCCCGGCGGGCCGGACGCTGGCGCACACCGGCGTCGTCCTCAGCGGCTCGGCGGGGCCCACGCTCAGCGTCCAGGTGACGACGGCGGCGCTCGGCGACGACGCCCCGCTGCGCTCGGTCCCGGCCCCCGACGTGCCGCCGGTGGAGCAGTGCCTGGAGGCCGGGCCGGGCGCCGAGATGGGCGGCCACCCCGTTCCCGCCGTGGGCCTGCGGCACCGCGTGGAGACCCGCCTGGACCCCGCCACCGCCGGGTGGGCACTGGGCACGCCGTCGGGAGATCCGGTGATGCGGGCGTGGCTGCGGCTCGCCGACGGCCGCGAGCCCGACCCGCTGGCGCTGCTGCTGTTCGCGGACGTGCTGCCGCCGACGAGCTGGTCGATGGGGCTCATGGGCTGGGCGCCGACGGTGCAGCTGCAGGTGCTGGTGCGCGCCCGGCCGGCCCCGGGGTGGTGCCTGGCCGAGGCCCGGGCCAACGAGATCGCCGGCGGCTGGCTGGACGAGGAGTACCGGATCTGGGACTCCACCGGCCGGCTCGTCGCGCAGAGCCGCCAGCTCGCTCGCGCCCCGCGCTGACCTGGCCCCGGGATGGTCAGTGGAAGGATCCCGTCCCTCCCACTCCTCGCAGGCGCGGGGTGAGCCTGCGGACGGGCCCGCGTGAGCCAGGACGCCGACTCAGCGGCGGGGGAGCTCCACGTCACCGGTGAGGTAGCGCTGGACGGTGGGGCCGATCGCCGCGACGAGCTCCTCGGGGGCGGCCGAGGCCAGTGGCTCCACCCGGAGCACGTAGCGGGCCATGACCAGGCCGATGAGCTGGCTCGCGACCAGGGCTCCGCGTGCCTCGCGCTCCGCGGGGGGTGCGTCCAGCGTGGCCACGACCCGGCGGAGCACCTGCGAGACCAGGAACTCGCGCAGCAGCTTCGCCGTCCACTCGTTGCCGACGGCCGACCGGACCAGCGCGAGCGCTGCCGGGCGGGTCGGCCCGTCCCAGACGCGGAGCAGGAGGGCCACGATGTTGGCGCCGAGCCGGTCACGGCCGCCGGCGAGCACCTCGGGGAGGAGGTCCGCCGGGTCCGCCGGCGCCTCGATCGCGGCCAGGAAGAGCTGGTCCTTGCTGCCGAAGTAGTGGTGCACCAGGGCCGGGTCGACCCCCGCAGCGGTCGCGATGGCCCGGATCGACGCACCGTCGAAGCCCCGCTCCGCGAAGGCGGCGCGGGCCGCAGCCAGCACCGCCTCGCGGGTGTCGGGCCGGCCCGGGCGCCGGCCGGGAGGACGACGGGAACGGGGGGTCAGCTGGTCCTCCTCCGCAGCGTGGCCGCCGCCAGCGCGAGGGCGAGCAGCGCGGCGCCGGTCACGATGCCGACGTCGGCCCACATCCTGCCGGTCGCCTCGAGGGAGCCGCCGACCTCCTGCAGCGCCTCGACCGCGTAGGTCAGCGGCAGGACGTCGCTGATCGCCTGGAGCCACCCGGCCATCTGCTCCCTCGGCACCAGCAGCCCGCAGAGGAAGAACTGCGGCAGCACGATCACCGGCATGAACTGGACGGCCTGGAACTCGCTGCGCGCGAACGCGCTGGCCAGCAGCCCCAGGGCCACGCCGAGGACGGCGTCGGCGACGGCGATGAGGACCACCAGCTCCAGCGGCCCCGCGACGTCGAGGTCGTAGAGGGTGACCGCCACGGTTACCGTCACCACCGCCTGCACCGCGGCGGCCAGCCCGAACGCCGTCCCGTAGCCCAGCAGGAGGTCCAGCCGCGACTGCGGTGTCGTGAGCAGCCGCTCGAGCGTGCCGGAGGTGCGCTCGCGCAGCATGGCGATGCTGGTGACCAGGAACATCACGACGAACGGGAAGATCCCCAGCATCGTCAGCCCGACCCGGTCGAACGTGCTCGGCTGCCCGGGCGGCGCGGGCAGGTCGGCCCACAGCAGCGCGAGCAGGCCCAGCAGCAGGCTGGGCAGCACCAGCATCATGGCGATCGTCCGGTGGTCGTGGCGCAGTTGGCGCAGCACCCGGCCGGTCGTCGCGGCGGTGAGCCGGGGGCTCAGCCGGCCCGGGGCCCGGGTCCGGGTCGCGGTGGTCACGCCGCCACCTCCTCGCGGGCGCGGATGAGCCGGAGGAAGGCCTCCTCCAGGTCCTCGGTGCCCGCCTCGGCGCGGACCTCGGCCGGGGTGGCGTCGGCCAGCAGTGCCCCGTCGCGCAGCAGGAGGAGCCGGTCGCAGCGCGCCGCCTCGTCCATCACGTGGCTGGAGACGAGCAGGGTCGCGCCGGCGTCGGCCAGCGCGTGGAACCGCTCCCAGAGCTCGACCCGGAGCACCGGGTCCAGCCCGACGGTCGGTTCGTCCAGCACCAGCACCTCCGGGGCGCCGACCAGCGCGCACGCCAGGGAGGTTCGCCCCCGCTGCCCGCCGGAGAGGTTCTCGACCAGCTGCCCGGCGGCGCCGGCGAGGCCGACAGCGGCGACGGCGGCGTCGGCCTCCTTCCCGCCGCGGCCGTACAGGGCGGCGAAGTAGCGGGCGTTCTCGCGCACGGTCAGGTCGGCGTAGACGCTGGGCGCCTGGGTGACGTACCCGACCCGGCTGCGCAGCGCGGAGGAGCCGGCCGGCTCCCCGAGCACGGTGACCGTGCCGGAGCGGACCACCTGCACGCCGACGACGGCCCTCATCAGCGTGGACTTCCCGCTGCCGCTCGGGCCGAGCAGGCCGGTGACCTGCCCCGGCGGCACGGCGGTGGAGAGACCGTCGAGCACCCGGCGGTGCCCGCGGTCGACGACGAGATCGGTGACGGTGACGGCGGCATCCATGTCCGGCCTCCGATGATTCAACGGCTGATGAATTCAACGGTAGATGAGTTGCCGTGGACCCGTCAACGGGTCAGCGCGCGGCCCAGCGCCGTCCCCGAGCACCAGGCGCTCTCCACCTTCGCCGGGGCGTGCCAGCCGTCCTCGCGGCGGTCGCCGTCGTCGGCGATCCACTCCACGGCCGGGTCGTCGTGGAGGAAGGCGCCGTGCAGATCGGGCGGCCACCGCCCCCCGCCCAGCCGAGCACCACCGCGAGGGCCGGCTGCCAGGTCTCCGCGGCGGCCAGGCGCCCGGCCGGGCCGGCCGGGTCGAGCAGCCGGGCGGCCTGGGGTCCGGGCATGGCGAGGACGGCGGCCGGTACCGCCCGCCCGTCGACCGCGGGCCCGGCGGTCACCTCCCGCACGATCGTCCCGGACCGGACGGTCAGCCCGGTGGCGAGGTCGGCGGCCAGGCTGCGGAACCCGCCGGGGTGCCGTACCGCAGCGGCCCGGACTTCCGCTTCCGGAACCCGTCCGGCCCGAGCACCGCGAAGGTGTCCGTCCAGGGGGGGGCCAGGCCGCGGTCGACCCAGCCGGCCACCACGGCGGCGAACGAGGAGCCGTCGCCGGCGGTGAGGGAGGAGGCGCCGAGGTCGACCGGGCGGCCGCGCACCGTCCGGGAGGAGAGCCGTCCGCACGGGGCCCGCCCCCGGTCCAGCACCTGGACGTCGCGGCCGGCCTCCTGGAGGGCGCGGGCGCACGCCAGTCCGGCGATGCCGGCGCCGATGACGGTCAGGGGCGCGCTGTCGGGAGCCACGGCCCGATCCTGGGGGCCGCGACCCGCCGGCGCCCGCCCGGCAGAATCATCGGGTGCCCGAGACCATCACCGACCCGGCCGACCCACGGGTGGCCGACTTCCGCGACCTGAAGGCGGGTGACCGGCCCGCGGGCACCCCGCGCGGCACCGGCCCGGTGATCGTCGAGGGCGTCCCCGCGGTGCAGCGGCTGCTCGCCTCCCCGTACCGGGTGCGGGCGGTGCTGGGAGTGCCCGGGCGGGTGGCCGCGCTGGGGCTGCCCGACGGCGTGCCCGCCTACGAGGCGGACAAGTGGGTGCTGTCGGAGGTCATCGGGTTCCGGCTGACCCGGGGTGTCGTCGCCTCGGCCGACCGCCGGCCACCGGCCGACCTGGACGCGCTGCTCACCGGGCCGGACCCGGCCGCGCCGCGCCGGCTGGCCGTCCTCGAGGCGCTCAACGACGCCGAGAACCTCGGCTCGATCGCCCGCTCGGCGGTGGCCCTGGGCGTGGACGGCCTGCTGCTGGACCCGCGCTGCGCGGATCCGCTCTACCGCCGGTCGGTGCGGGTCTCGATGGGGCACGTGCTGTCCCTGCCGTTCGCCGTCCTGCCCGACTGGCCGGCCGGCCTCGACCGGCTGCACGACGCCGGTTACCTCACCGTCGCGCTCACCCCGGCCGCCGATGCGGTGGACCTGGCCGGCGTCGACCCGGCGGCGCACCCGCGCACCGCGGTGCTGCTGGGGGCCGAGGGGCCGGGGCTCACCCCGGAGGCGCAGGCCGCCGCGCGGGTGCGGGCGCGGATCCCGATGCGCAGCGGCGTGGACTCCCTGGGCGTGGCCGCCGCGGCGGCGGTCGCGTTCGCGGCCCTCCGCTAGCCGTCAGCCGCGCAGCGAGAAGCGGGCCAGCATGGCGCGGGCCTGCTCGGCGTGCGCCGGGTGGCACATCAGGTCGTACCGGCTCGCGGTGATCTTGCTGGTGCTGGTGAAGTCGCGCCGGCCGCGGGTGGCGGCGTACCCCATCCCGCCGAACGCCGCGCCGAAGGCCAGACCGATCAGCAGGCCGGTCAGGACCGACCCGATCCACCCGCTGCCGTCGGGGGCGAAGATGCCCAGCAGGAGCCCCACGAAGAGACCCCACCACGCACCGGCCGCGGCGCCGGCGGCGATCGCGCGGCCCATGGTCATGCGGCCGGTCACCGTCTCGACCATCCGCAGGTCGGTTCCGATGATGGTCACGTTCTCGACCGCGAACTTCTCGTCGGAGAGGTAGTCGACGGCGGCCTGGGCTCGCTCGTAGCTGTCGAAGGACCCGACCTGCACGCCGCCCAGCGGCATCGACACCGAAGCACTCATGCCGGATCGACTACCCACCCGGGCGCTGTGTTCCACGCGGACCGGCTCAGCGGTTGCGTCGGACCCCGAAGACGATGTCCTCCCACGCCGGGATGCGGGCGCGCGGGTCCTCGTCGTCGTCGGTGCCGTCGCCGCCGCCGCGGCCGCGGCCGAGCACCACGGTGTCGTGCTCGGCCACCTCGTCCAGCAGCGCGGCCATCGACTCGTCGTCCGCCGGGGTGCCGTCGGGGGCGTGCACGTCGCGCACGTGCACGTCGTCGGCCGGGGCGGGCGGCGGCTCGGGGCTGCGCACCACCTGCACGGGGCGGCTGCGGTGCACCGGTGCGGGCTGGCCGGCCGGCACCTCGGGGACGACGCGCACCAGGCGGGTGCCCTCGGCGAAGTCGGTCGTCGCGGCATCGTGCGGGGTGACCGTGCGGGAGGCGAGGTCGAAGTTCCACCGGGCGGTGCCGGCCTTCGCCCCCGCGCGCCACTCGCCGGTGACCACCCAGGTGCCGTCCTCGTCGCGGAAGGCGTCCCACCGGACGGCGTCGACGTCGGTGTCGATCAGCCGCATCCGCTCGACCATGAACTGCTGGAGCACCGCACCCGGCGCGCCCTCGGTGAGCCGGACGCGCGCCTCGCGGGCCTGCGTGGCCACCCGCTCGCGCTCCTGCAGCACCGGGTGGGCGAAACGCATGATGCGCTCGACCCGGGCGCCGGTGGCGGCGGCGACCTGCTCGGGCGTCTCGCCGGCGCGGATGCGGGACTGGATCACCCGGGGCGGCAGCTCGGTGCCGAGGTCGACGTCGATCTGGGTCAGCCGGCGGGCGTCCCCCCGGGCGGCGGCGCGCACGCGCTCGTCGATCGGGAGCTCGAAGCGCTCGCCCTCGGGGTGGTCGGGGCTGTCGGCGACGAGGACGAGGTTCTTCCCGTCGTCGGAGAGTGCCACGAGGCGCAGCGTGCGCATGGGCGACCTCCTGCAGCCGGCGCGGCGGGCCCGGACGAGACCCCGGTCCCCGAGGCTATCCGGACCGGCCGGCCGGAGCACGCAGGCGCCCCGGCGTGGCGCGCCAGGCCGCAGGCCGGGGCCCGTCCCCCGGAGGGGGGTGCGGCTGGCCCCGAGCCACGCCGATGAGAGCGCTGAAACCTGCCTGAAACGAGCCCCCGCCACAGTGGGGGGCTCGCCGGCGGCGCCGCACCGAGCCGAGGAGGAGCGATGGCCAGCCCCGTGACCCAGCAGTGGACGGCCGCGCCTGCGGGCTGCCCCGCCGTCACGGCGCTCGCGCCCCCGGAGGCGCTGCCGGCCGCGGTCCGCCGCGCCGTCGCCGCGATCGCCGGTGCCACCGCCGCCTGGTGCCCCGCGCCGGCCCCCGACGGCCGCCGCGTCGCCTACGTCACCGACCGCTCCGGGCTGCCGCGGCTGGAGGTGGCCGCAGTCGACGGCAGCACGCCGCCGGTGCAGCTGTCGGGGGCCGACGAGGAGGTCATCTCCGTCTCCTGGTCCCCCGACGGTGAGCGGCTGGCCTACCTGGTGAGCCCCGGCGGCTCCATCTGCGCCGAGCTGCACGTCGTCCGACCGGACGGCTCGGGGCGCCGGCTGGTCGCCGGTGCCGATCCGCGGGCGGCGGTCTTCGCCGGCTGCTGGGTCGGGCCGCGCGACTACGCGTGCTCGATCGCCCCGGGCTCGGGGCCCGACGCCGACGTGGTGCTGGTCGACGTGGTCACCGGCGGGCAGCGGACGCTGGCCTCCGGCGGCTTCCTCGCTGTCACCGCCGTCTCCGCCGACCGGCGCACGGTCCTGGCCCGGCGCGGTCCGCGCGCCTACCGGCACATCGTCGCGATCGACGTCGCGACCGGCATCCAGCGGCGGGTGGTGCCGCTCGACGCCCCCGGCGGGATCGCCTCGGAGGACGGCCGGTTCGCCGACGGCGGGACGACCGTGCACGTGCGGGCCGCCCTCCCAGGCCCGCCCGGTGCCGACCGGGCCGGCCTGGTCGCCGTCCCGCTCGACGGCGACGGGGTGCCGGGCCGGGGCCGGGTCGTGCTGCAGCGCGCCGACGCCGATCTCGACGGGTACGTGGTGCGCGCCGACGGCACCGTCCTCGCGGTGTGGAACGCCGACGGGGTCAGCGAGCTGTGGCTGCACGCGCGCTCCGACGGTGCCGTGGTCCGGCGGATCGCGCTCCCCGAGCCGGTTCTCTCCGGCTGGGCACCGGCGCCCGGCGGCGACGCGCTGGTCGCCGAGCTCTCCGGCCCCCGGACCCCCCGGCGGCTGTGGCGCGTGCCGCTGGACGGCGCCGGCGCCGAGCCGCTGCCCTGCTCCCTCCCGCGGCCGGACGTGCCGGGGCTGGTCGAGCCGGTGCGCCACGAGTACCTCGCCCCCGACGGCGTCCGGCTCACGGGCTGGCTGTACGTCCCCCAGGGCAGCCGCGGGCCCAACCGCACGGTGGTCAGCTTCCACGGCGGGCCCGAGGGGCAGGCGCGGCCGAACTGGTCGCCGATCACGCAGAGCATGGTGGCCGCGGGATTCACGGTGTTCGCCCCGAACGTGCGGGGCTCCGGCGGGTTCGGCCGGGCCTTCATGACCGCGGACGACGGGCCGGCGCGGGAGTCCTCCTTCGCCGACGTCCGGACGACGGTGGACGAGCTGGTGACCGCCGGCATCGCCGCGCCCGGCCGGGTCGGTGCCCACGGCTGGTCCTACGGCGGGTACCTGACCCTGGTTGCGCTCACCCGCTGGCCCGAGCTGTTCGCCGCCGGCACCTCGCTGGCCGGGATGAGCGACCTGCGCACCTTCTTCGCCGGCACCGAGCCGTGGATGGCGGCGGCCTCGGTGACCGAGTACGGCGACCCCGTCGCCGACCGCGACATGCTGGCCGGCCTCTCGCCGATGACGGCCCTGGACCGCATCACCGCCCCGGTGCTCCTGGCCCACGGGGACCGCGACACGAACGTGCCGGTGGCCGAGTCGGTGCAGGCGCACCAGGCGCTGCAGGCGCGGGGTGCGCGCGCCGACCTGCTGCTGTTCACCGGCGAGGGCCACGCGATCGTGGGACGCGAGCACCTCGTGGAACTGGGCGAGCGGCTCGCCGCCTGGTTCGATCGGTGGCTGTGAGCGGTGAACTCTTCGCCGGCTACCCCACCGACCGCACCGACGAGGCCGTCGGTGCCGACGGCCGGCTGCGTGACGGGTGGGCCGGGCCGGTCGCCGTCCTGGAGCGGCTGGGCGCCACCGGGCTCGCGGTCGCGGAAGAGGAGCTGGCGCGGCTGCGGCAGGAGCGGGGCGTCGTCGTCGGCACCTGGGTGGACGGGCGGCAGCAGCTGCGGCCGGTGCCGCTGGACCCGGTGCCGCGGCTGCTCGACGCCGCGACCTGGCGGGCGCTGTCCGCCGGGGTGGCCCAGCGGCACCGGGCGCTGAACGCCTTCCTCGCCGACGCCTACCGGCCGGCCGGCCGCCGGCGGGGCGACCCCGACCGGGCGGCGGAGATCGTCCGGGCCGGTGCGGTGCCCGAGTGGGCGGTCGCGCACGGCCCCGGCCGGGACCCCGAGGCGGTTTCCCGCGCCTGGCCGGGCCAGGCGCGCGCGACCGTCGCCGCGGCCGACCTCGTGCGGGCCGCGGACGGCGGCTGGGCGGTGGTCCGCGACCACCTGCGCGCGCCGTCGGGCATCGGCTACGCGCTGGCAGACCGGGAGTGCACCCGCGCGGTGCTGCCGCAGCTGGTCGCCGGCGCCGGCGACCGGCTCCGCGACCCCGCCGACGCCGTCCCGCTGCTGGCCGCCGCGCTGGCCGACGCCGCACCGCCCGGCGTGCACGGGGCGCCGCGCACCGCGGTGCTCACCCAGGGCGAGAGCGACGGCGCCTGGTTCGAGCACCGGGTGCTCGCCGAGGTCCTCGACGCCCCGCTGGTGCGCGCCGGCGACCTGTGGCCGCGCAGCGACGGGGGAGTGGAGGCGGTCGTCGACGGCGGCCGGGTGCCCGTCGACGTCCTCTACCGGCGCTTCGACGACGCGTTGCTCGGCGCCTACCCGACCGGCGCCGGGGTGCCGCTGGACCTGGCGCTGACCGAGGCGGTCCGGGCCCGGAGGCTCGGGGTGGCCAACGTGCCCGGCAACGGGGTGGCCGACGACGCGGCCGGGTACGCCTGGGTGCCGGCCATGGTCCGCTTCTACCTCGGGGAGGAGCCCCTGCTGGCATCCGCGCGGACGTGGGTGCTCGCCGACCCGGCCGCGTGGGCCGAGGTCGCCGAGCGGCTGCACGAGCTCGAGGTGGAGTCCCTCGCCGGGTACGGCGGCCGGCGCGTCGTGCACGGCCCGTCCTGCTCGGCGGCCGGGCTGGCCGCGCTGCGGGCCGAGATCGCCGCCGCCCCGCACCGGTTCGTCGCCCGCGAGCCCCTGGCCCCCTCCACCTCGCCCGCGCTGGTCGACGGGTTCCTGCGCCCCCGGCCGGTGGGGCTGCGGCTGTTCTCCGTCGCCGGGCGCACGACGACCACGCTGCCGCTGGCGCTCACCCGGCTGGCCGGGGAAGTCCTCGTCGGCAAGGACACCTGGCTGCTGCGCTGAGCAGGCCCCGGGTCAGGCGGGCGGGCGCACCGCCGACCGGATGCGGACCGTCGTCCCCTCGGGGCTGGGGACGGCGGTGACCTCGGCGAAGGCGCTCATCAGCGTGGAGCCGCGGCCGCGGTCCATGCTGGGCACCCGTTCCCGCCACTGGCCGTGGTCGCGGACGGTGATCTCCACGACCCCGTCCTCCACGACGGCCGACACCTCGACGACCGGCTCGATCGGGTCCTGGGCGTGCTCGATCGCGTTGCTCGTGGCCTCGCAGGCAGCGACGAGCAGGTCGTAGGCCTGCTCCTCGCCGACCCCGGCGCCGGCCAGCAGCGCGCGGAGCCGCCGGCGCACCACGGGGATGGACGAGAGCGCCGACGGCAGCCGCCAGTGCGCGCGGGAGCCGTCGTCGGAGGAGCCGCCGGCACGGGGAGCCGGCACCGGTTCGGTTGCGTGCCCCGGCCGCTCCACGTGGGCGGCGACCAGGGACGCCTGCGGCGGGGCGGCGACGTCGCGGGGGCCGGCGGGTTCCACCGCGCGGCCGGCCGCCCGCTCGAGCGCCACCCGCACGCGGGCGAGCAGCTCCGCGGCGCGGAAGGGCTTGGCGAGGTAGTCGTCGGCGCCGGCCTCCAGCCCCTCCACGGAGGCCTCCTGCCCGGCGCGGGCGGTCAGCACGATCACCGGGACGTCGCGCGTGGCCGGGTCCGCCCGCAGCGCCCGGAGCAGCTCGAACCCGTCGACCCGCGGCATCATCACGTCGGTCAGCACCAGGGCCGGGCGCCGCGCGGCCACCGCGGCGAGCGCCTCCTCGCCGTCGGCCGCCGTGCGCACCGCCCAGAAGGGCCGCAGCAGGCGGGTGAGGTAGCTGCGCATGTCGGCGTTGTCGTCGACGACCAGCACGTCGGCGGCGTCCGGGGAGCCGTCCGGCCGGCCCGCCGGTCGCGTCCCCTCCTGCTCCCAGCTCTCGGCCTCGCCGCGAGCGGCGTCGGACGGGGCCGCCGCCGGGCCGTCGGCTGCGGCGTCGGGCTCGCCGAACGGCAGCGAGACCGTGAAGGTGCTGCCCCGGCCCGGCTCGCTGGTCACGGTGACCGTGCCGCCGTGCAGCGCGGCCAGCTCCTGCACCAGGGCCAGGCCGATGCCGGTGCCCTCACGGGTCCGGGCGGCGGCACCGGCGACGCGGTGGAAGCGCTGGAACAGCTGGGGGAGCTCCTCGGCGACGATGCCCACGCCGGTGTCCGCCACGGTGAGCACGACGCGGTCGTCGACGTCGCGGAGGACGACGTCGATCCCGCCCACGAAGGTGTACTTCACCGCGTTGGCGAGGAGGTTGACGACGATCTTCTCCCACATCCGCGGGTCCACGTGGGCCGGCCGACCCAGGGGCGGGCAGTCGACGGTCAGGCGCAGCCCCGCCCGCTCGGTGGCCGACCGGAAGATGCCGGCCAGCTCGGCGGTGAAGGTGGCCACGTCGGTCGCGACCCGCACCGGCGCGGCCCGCCCGGCCTCGATGCCGGCGAAGTCGAGCAGGTCGTCGACCAGGCGGCGCAGCCGGCGCCCGTTGCGCACGGCGAGGGTGACCTGCTCCCGCACGTCCTCGGTCAACCCGGCGTCCGGGTCCTCGAGCACGTCCTGGAGCGGCCCCAGCAGCAGCGTCAGCGGCGTGCGCAGCTCGTGGCTGACGTCGGCGAAGAAGGTCGTCTTGGCACGATCGAGCTCGGCGAGCGACTCCGCCCGCCGGCGTTCGCTCTCGAAGGCGCGGACGGTGCCCAGCGCGCCGGCGAACTGGCCGGCCACCAGCTCGTGGAAGGCGCGGTAGTCGGCGTCCAGGGCCCGGTTGGGTGACTTGCCGAGCACCAGCAGACCCGCGGGCTCGGTGTCCCGGCCGACCCGCAGCGGCAGCACGACCGCCTCGGTCACCGGATCGCCCCACGGGCCTCCGGTCAGGCCCAGGGAGGCGACCGGTGGCAGGACGGTGCCGGCACCGCCCCCCTCGGGGAGCAGCCCCGGTTCGACCCCGGTCACCGCCACGCGGCCGTACGTGCCCTCCCCGGTGGCCAGGTAGACGGCGGCGAAGGGGACGTCCATCGGGTTCTCGCCCAGGGCGGCGCACATGGTCGCGACCGTCTGCCGCGCGTCGTCCGGCTGCCCGCCGACGACCGACAGCGAGTGCAGCAGCTGCTGGCGGCGGGCGGCGAGCAGCTCCCCGGTCACCTCCGTGCAGACGGCGTGCATGCCGGCGACGCCGCCGTCGTCGTCGAAGGCCGGTGCGTGGGAGACGGTGAAGTAGGTCTCCTCCCGGTAGCCGGCGCGCTCGAGCAGCAGCAGCAGCCCGGGCAGCCAGGAGCCCTCGCGGGCGGCCATCGCGTGCTCGACCGGGGGGCCGAGGGCGTCCCACCCCTCGGCCAGCGTCTGCCGGATGTCCTGGCCGATCGCCGGGTGCTTGGCGCCGATGAGGGGTGCGTACGCGTCGTTGTAGAACTGCAGGAAGTCCGGGCCCCAGGTCAGGACCATGGGGAACTTGGACACCAGCACCGTGCGCACGGCGAACCGCAGGCTCGCCGGCCAGCCGGCGACCGGGCCGAGCGGGGTGCCCGCCCAGTCGAACCCGGCCATGATGCGGCCGGCCTCGCCCCCGGCGGCGAAGAGCTCGCCGCCGTCTGCGCCCGACGACCTACCGCGGCCCACGTCCACCTCCAGCGTGAGATCCATGCGTCACGAAGTCGTCGGCCCCCTGTGCGGACCCGTCCCCAGCTCGCGTGCGGTGGGGCAGGGGCTCCTCCTAGAGCCGCTCGACCACGTGGTCGATGCATGCCGTCAGGGCCTGCACGTCGTCCGGGTCCACCGCGGGGAACATGCCGACGCGCAGCTGGTTGCGGCCGAGCCGGCGGTAGGGCTCGACGTCGACGATGCCGTTGGCGCGCAGCGTCGCCGCGACGGCCGCGGCGTCGACGGAGCCCGCGAAGTCGACGGTGCCCACGACGTAGCTGCGGTGCTCCCGCTCGGCGACGAACGGCGTGGCGTACGCCGACCGCTCCGCCCAGCCGTAGAGCCGCGACGAGGACTCGCGGGTGCGCTCGACGGCGGCGGACAGCCCGCCGAGGGAGAGCAGCCAGTCGATCTGGTCGGCCAGCAGGAACAGCGTGGCGACGGCCGGGGTGTTGTACGTCTGGTCCTTCGCGGAGTTGTCCACGGCGATCGACAGGTCGAGGAAGGCGGGCACCCAGCGCCCCGACGCCTTGATCTCGGCGATCCGCTGCAGGGCGTCGGCCGACATCAGCGCCACCCAGAGCCCGCCGTCGGAACCGAAGGACTTCTGCGGGGCGAAGTAGTAGACGTCGGTCTGCGAGACGTCGACGGGGAGGCCCCCGGCACCGGAGGTGGCGTCGACGAGCACCAGGGCGTCCTCCGTGCCGCTGGGCCGCGAGATCGGCGCCATGACGCCGGTCGAGGTCTCGTTGTGCACCCAGGCGTAGGCGTCGACGCCCCGGGTGGCCGCCGGCAGCGCCAGCGAGCCCGGCTCGGCGGTGACGACCACCGGCTCCCCGAGGAACGGCGCCTCCGCCGCCGCGGCGGCGAACCGGGCGGAGAACTCCCCGTAGCTGCCGAAGGCGGCGCGGTCGCGGATGAGCCCGAACAGGGCGGCGTCCCAGAACGCGTTCGTCCCGCCGTTGCCGAGCACCACCTCGTAGCCGTCCGGGAGGTCGAACAGCTGGGTCAGCCCCTCCCGGACCCGGCGGACCAGGGCCTTCACCGGCGCCTGGCGGTGGGAGGTGCCCATGACCGCGGCCCCCTCGCCGGCCAGGGCGCGCAACGCCTCGGGGCGCACCTTGGACGGCCCGCTCCCGAACCGGCCGTCGGCCGGCAGGAGCGCCGGGGGGATGGTGAGGGTCATGCCGTTGAGGGCCTCTCGGGGTGACGTGCTGGAACGGCCACCCGTCAGGGCCCCGCGCCGGGCTCGCGAGGCGTGGGGCCCTGGAGAGTGGTCCTCGTTCAGGCCGGCTGGGCGGCCTTGGTGTTGATGGTGTCCCAGCCCTCGACGGCGTCGGGCTTGCGCGGCGCGGGGCCGATGTAGCGGGCGGACGGGCGCACGAGGCGGCCGGTGTTCTTCTGCTCGAGGATGTGCGCGCACCAGCCGGCGGTGCGGGCGCAGGTGAACATCGAGGTGAACATGTGGCTGGGGACTTCGGCGAAGTCGAGGACGATGGCCGCCCAGAACTCCACGTTCGTCTCGACCGGCCGGTCGGGACGCCGCTCGCGCAGCTCCTTGAGGGCGGCGTTCTCGAGAGCCAGGGCGGCCTCGAAGCGCGGGGCGCCGAGCTCCTGGGCGGAGCGGCGGAGCACGCGGGCGCGGGGGTCCTCGGCGCGGTAGACCCGGTGGCCGAAGCCCATCAACCGCTCCTTGCGGTCGAGCAGGTCCTTGACGTACTTCTCGGCGTCGCCGGTCTTCTCGACGTCGTCGAGCATGTGCAGCACCCGGGAGGGGGCGCCGCCGTGCAGCGGGCCGGACATGGCGCCGATCGCACCGGACATCGCGGCCGCGACGTCGGCGCCCGTGGAGGCGATGACGCGGGCGGTGAACGTCGAGGCGTTCATGCCGTGCTCGGCGGCGGAGGTCCAGTAGGCGTCCACCGCGGCCACGTGGCGGGGGTCGGGCTCGCCGCGCCAGCGGACCATGAAGCGCTCGACGATCGTCGCCGCCTCGTCGATCCGGCTCTGCGGGACGGCGGGGACGCCGATGCCGCGGGCGGACTGCGCGACGTAGGACAGCGCCATCACCGCGGCGCGGGCCAGCTGGTCGCGCGCCTCCTCGGCGCTGATGTCCAGCAGCGGGCGGTAGCCCCAGAACGGGGCCAGCATCGCCAGGGCTGCCTGGACGTCGACGCGCACGTCGCCGCTGTGCACCGGGATCGGGAACGGCTCGGCCGGCGGCAGCCCGGGACCGAACTTGCCGTCGACCAGCAGTGCCCAGACGTTGCCGAAGGTGACCTTGCCGACCAGGTCCTCGATGTCGACACCGCGGTAGCGCAGCGCACCGCCGTCCTTGTCCGGTTCGGCGATCTCGGTCTCGAAGGCGATGACGCCTTCCAGGCCGGGTACGAAGTCGTCGGCCATCTCGCAAGCTCCTCTGCGCGCGGACCCACGTGCGCGCAGGAACTGGCGCACGATTGCCTGCCGACCCTAGGCCGTCCGACCCGTCCTGGCGCAAGCGGGGCGGTGCGGACGCCCTCCCGAGCCGTCCGGCGGAGCCGGTGTCAGCATGGCGGGGTGCCCGACCTGACCCGCATGCGCAACGACTACACGCTCGGGCGGCTGCGCGAGGAGGAGCTTGCCCCCACGTGGGTCGAGCAGTTCGACCGCTGGTTCGCCGACGCCGTCGCCGCGGAGATCCCCGAGCCCAACGCCGTCGTGGTGGCGACCGCCGACGCCGACGGGGCCCCCGACGCGCGGATCGTGCTCATGAAGGGGTACGACGCCGACGGCATCGTGTTCGGCACCAGCTACGCCTCGGCCAAGGGGGCGCAGCTGGCGGTGAACCCGCGCGCCGCGCTGGTATTCCCGTGGCACGCGCTGCAGCGGCAGGTGCGGGTGACCGGCCGGGTGGAGCGGATCGGCGACGCCGCCTCGGACGGGTTGTGGGACCCGCGGCCGCGCGGCTCGCAGCTCGCCGCGGTCGCCTCGGTGCAGTCGACCGTCGTCGACTCCCGCCAGGAGCTCGAGGAGCGGGTGCGGCTGCTGGACGCGCAGACGCCGGAGGGGCCGGTGCCCCGCCCCGAGGTGTGGGGCGGCTACCGGGTGGTTCCGGAGCGGGTGGAGTTCTGGCAGGGCGGGGCGGACCGGCTGCACGACCGGCTGCGCTTCGTCCGCGACACGGCCGAGGGCGGGGGCTGGATCGTCCAGCGGCTCGCCCCGTGAGCCGGCGGCGGACGCCATGAGCCAGCCGGTCGACCCCGTCGAGGGGGGCGCGCCGGTCGAGGAGCCGGTCCCGGAGCGGGTGCGCCGGCGCGGCTGGGCGATCGACACCACGCCGCTGCGCGATCCCCGCTACCGGCGGCTGTTCTGGGGCATCGCCACCACCACGGTCGGCCAGCAGATGACGCTGGTGGCCGTCCCCTTCCAGGTCTACCTGCTGACCGGCTCCTCGTTCATGGTGGGCGTGACCTCGGTGGTCGCGCTCGTCCCGCTCATCGTCTTCGGGCTGCTCGGCGGCGCGATCGCGGACGCCATGGACCGCCGGCGGCTGCTGGTGGTCACCTCGATCGGTGCCGCGGTGACCAGCGCGCTGCTCGCGGCGCAGGCGCTGCTCCCGGGCGGCGGGAACCTGGTCCTGCTGTGGGTCCTGACGGCCGCGGTCTCCGCCTTCACCGCGGTGAACTCGCCGGCGCGCTACGCCGTCATCCCGGCGCTGGTGGGCACGGCCGGCGTGCCCGCCGCGAACGCGCTGGCCATGACCGTCCGGCAGATCGGCGTGATCGTGGGCCCGCTGCTCGCGGGGCTGCTGATCGGGCTCGGCTCGCTGTTCACCGCCTACGCCATCGACGCCGCCGGTTTCGTGGTCGCCGCCGTGCTGCTGCGGGGGCTGCCGCCGCTACCACCGGGGCGCGACGCCGGCACGTTGCGGCTGGGCGCCGCCGTGCGCGGGGTGGGGGAGGGCTTCGCGTTCCTGCGCACCCAGCCCGTGCTGCTCATGACCTTCGTCGTCGACATCGTCGCGATGCTCTTCGCCTGGCCGCAGGCGGTCTTCCCCGAGCTGTCCGAGACCCGGTACGCCGAGTCGCCCAACAGCCTGGGCTGGCTCTTCGCGGGCATCTCGATCGGTGCGCTCGCCATGGGGCTGACGTCGGGCTGGGTGTCGAAGGTCGACCGGCAGGGCGCGGTGGTGATCGTCTCGATCGCGGTGTGGGCGGTGGCGATCATCGGCTTCGGCTTCGCCCCGACGCTGTGGCTGGCGGTGCTGTGCCTGGCCGTCGCGGGCGCGGGGGACATGGTGAGCGCGGTGCTGCGCAGCTCGATGCTGCAGACGGCGGCGCCCGAGGAGATGCGCGGCCGGATGCAGGGGGTCTTCATCGTCGTGGTCACCGGCGGCCCCCGGCTGGGTGACCTCCGCGCCGGCGGCCTGGCCAGCGCGGCCGGGGTCACCTTCGCCATGGCGTCCGGGGGCGTCGTGGTGCTGGTCGCGATGGTCGCCGTCGCGCTGCTGGTGCCCTCGTTCTGGTTCTTCCGCGCCTCGCAGGCGGCTGTCGACCGGACCGGCTGAGGCGCGGGGGCCCGGCCGGGCTCGCCCGCCCCCGAGAGTGGCGAGGCCGGCCGGACGTCCGACCCCGTAACCGGTACCCGCCGTTCCTACTCACCGGTAGTCCACGCAGTGGGATCAGGCGAGCGCCCCGGCGACGGTGCGCAGGTCGGTGACCAGGGCGTCGTACGCGGCGGCGCGCGCCTCGTCGGGGGTGCGCAGGATCGCCGACGGGTGCGTGGTCGCGAGGATCCACGTCTGGTGCGCGGCGTCCTCGTCGTCGTCCTCCGTCGGCGCCGGGGCGCCCGGCGGGGTCCAGGGGAGCAGCCGGCCGTGGTCGCGGGTGATCCGGAACGACGGCGAGATCAGGCCCTTGGCCGCCGTCGCGCCGAGCGCCACGACCACCTCGGGCTGCAGGACGGCGAACTCCGCCTCCAGCCACGGCCGGCAGGCCCGCAGGTGCTCGGGCCGGGGCGTCTGGTGGATCCGTCGCTTGCCCTTCACGGTGTGCGAGAAGTGCTTCACCGAGTTCGTGACGTAGCTGTCCCGCCGGTCGATGCCGGCGTCGGCCAGGGCCTTGTCGAGCAGCCGCCCCGCGGGGCCGACGAAGGGCTCGCCCTTCCGGTCCTCCTGGTCGCCCGGCTGCTCGCCGACGAAGACCACCCGGGCGGTCTCCGGCCCCTCCCCGAACACCGTCTGGGTGGTGTCCTGCCACAGCTCGCAGGCCCGGCACCGGGCCGCGGCCGACCGCAGCTGCGCCAGCCCGACCCCGGCGGGCGGCCGGGCGACGCCGTTCTCCTCGCTCATGGGCCGATGAGACCGCAGGAGGCGCCCGGGCGCGACCGGTCGCGCGCCGTTCGCGGACACGTTCCCGGGACGTCGTCGTCCCGCACGCCACCGACCGATACGGTCGGTCCACCGGTGAGGACGACGGCAGGAGGACGGGTGCTCGAGTTCGACGGGCTCCACAAGAGCTTCGGCGACGTGCGGGTGCTGGAGGGGGTCGGCTTCACGGTCGCCCCCGGCACCATGTTCGGGTTCTGCGGGGCCAACGGCGCCGGCAAGACGACGACGATGCGGATCGCGATGGGCCTGCTGCGGCCCGACGCCGGTGAGGTGCGCTGGCGGGGTGCCCCGCTCGACGCGGCCGCCCGCACCCGGATCGGCTACATGCCGGAGGAGCGCGGCCTCTACCCGAAGATGAAGGTGGGCGAGCAGGTCACCTACTTCGCGCGGCTGCACGGCCTCGACGCCGCCGCGGCGGCGGAGGCCTCGGCGGAGTGGGTGGAGCGGCTGGGGCTCGGCCCACGCCGCGGGGAGCAGGTGGAGAAGCTCTCGCTGGGGAACCAGCAGCGGGTGCAGCTGGCCGCCGCGCTGGTGAGCCGGCCCGAGGTGCTCATCCTCGACGAGCCGTTCTCCGGCCTGGACCCGGTCGGCGTCGACTCGCTGGCCGATGCGCTCCTCGAGCAGGTGCGCACCGGCGTCCCCGTGGTCTTCTCCAGCCACCAGCTCGACCTCGTCGAGCGGCTGTGCGACTCCGTCGGCATCCTCGCCCGCGGTCGGATGGTGGCCAGCGGCACCGTGCCCGAGCTCAAGCGCCGCGAGGCGGGCCGGCTGCTCCGCGTCGTCGTCCCCGACGCCCCGGCCGGCTGGGCGGCCGCGCTGCCCGGCGTCCGGGTGGTCTCGGAGTCCGCCGGCGACACGCTGCTCGACCTCGACGGCAGCGCCGACGACCAGGCCGTGCTGGCCGCCGCGATCCGCACCGGGCGGGTGACCCGCTTCGCGTGGCAGGAACCCACCCTGGTGGAGCTCTTCCGCGAGGCCGTGGCGGCTCCCGAGGCGCAGGAGGTGGCGGCGTGAGCGGCCGGGAGCTGGGCAGCGCGGCGCTGGTCAGGCTGGTGGCCGGCCGGGAGGTCTCGGCCCGGCTGCGCGACAAGAACTTCATCATCAGCTCCGTCGTGATCCTCGTGGTGCTGATCGGCCTCCTCGGGTTCCAGGTGGCCGTCAGCTCCGGCGGCGAGGCGACCCGCGTCGGCGTCGTCGGCTCCTCCGCCGCGCTGGAGGAGGCGCTCGAGGCCCAGGGCGACGCCCTCGACGTGGACGTCAGCGTCGTCGACCTGACCGACGAGGCCGCCGCCCGCACCGCGGTCGAGGAGGACGAGGTCGACGGCGCCCTCCTCACCGGCGGCGGGCAGCCCGAGCTGCTGGTCCGCCAGAGCGCCGGCGGGTCGCTCGGGGCGGTCGTCCAGGGGGCGGTGGGCCAGCTCGCCGTCGCCGAGCAGCTGGCCGAGGCGGGCGTCCCGGGGCTGCAGGTCCCCGAGGTCGCCGTCACCGCGCTCGATCCCGACGCCGATGCGGACGGGCAGCGCGTGGTCGCCGCCATCATCGGGGTGGGCATCCTGTACGGCCTGCTCATCATGTTCGGCCAGTTCGTCGCCCAGGGCGTGGTCGAGGAGAAGTCCAGCCGCGTGGTGGAGCTTCTCCTCGCGACCATGCGTCCCTGGCACCTGCTCGCCGGCAAGATCCTCGGCCTCGGCCTGCTCGGCCTCGCACAGATCGTGCTCGTCGCGGTCGTCGGCGTGGCCGGCGCGCTGACCTTCGACATCGTCGAGGTGCCCGGTGACCTGATCGGCACCGCCGTCTCCGTCGTCGCCTGGTTCGTGCTGGGCTACGCGTTCTACGCGGCGGTGTTCGCGGTCGCCGCGTCGCTGGTCAGCCGCCAGGAGGACCTCGGGTCGGTGCTGACCCCGACGACGCTCGTCCTCGTGGCGGCGTTCGTGGTGGGGCTCCAGGCGGCCGGCGACCCGGCCAGCCTCCTGGCCGTGGTCACCTCCTACGTGCCGGGGCTCTCACCGCTGGTCATGCCCGTGCGGCAGGCGGCCGGCGAGGTGGCCGGCTGGGAGATCGCGCTGTCGGTCGCCCTCATGGTCGTCGCCATCGCCGCCGTCGTGCGCCTCGGCGGGCGCATCTACTCCGGGGCGCTCCTGCGCACCAACGGGAAGACCAAGCTCCGGGAGGCGCTGGCCGCGGAGCGTTCGTAGCGGGTTCGGGCCCGGCCGGCTCCGGGTAGCCGCGCGGCATGGCGATGCAGCTGGGCTACACGATGATGACCGAGCAGGCCGGGCCGAGGGACCTGGTCCGCCACGTGGTGGGTGCCGAGGAGGTCGGGTTCGACTTCGCCGTCAGCAGCGACCACTACTTCCCGTGGCTGGACGAGATGGGGCACTCGCCGAACGCCTGGGTGACCCTCGGGGCGGCGGCGCAGGCCACCAGCCGGATCCCGCTGATGACGTACGTGACCTGTCCGACCTTCCGCTACCACCCGGCGGTCGTGGCCCAGCAGGCCGCGACCCTGCAGATCCTCTCCGAGGGCCGGTTCACCCTGGGCATCGGCGCCGGGGAGAACCTCAACGAGCACGTGGTCGGCGGCGGGTGGCCGCCGGCCGACGTGCGGCACGAGCGGATCGTGGAGGCGCTGCAGATCATCCGCGATCTCTTCGACGGGGTGGGCTACACCAACTTCCGCGGCGAGCACTTCGACTGCGAGTCCGCGAAGCTCTGGGACCTGCCGGAGAAGCGGGTGCCCATCGGCTTCGCGGCCGGTGGCAAGCAGGCGGCCACGATCGCCGGCGAGCTGGCCGACGTCCTGATCGCGACCGACCCGATGAGCGAGCTCGTGGAGCAGTTCGAGAGCGCCGGCGGCGCCGGGAAGCCGAAGGTCGCGCAGATGCCGATCAGCTTCGGCACCGACAGGGAGGCCGCCGTGCAGCGGGCGCACAGCCTGTTCCGCTGGTTCGGGCTGGGCTGGAAGGTCAACGCCGAGCTGCCCGGCACCAGCGCCTTCGACGCCGCGAGCCAGTTCGTCACCCCCGACGACGTCGCCGGGTCCATCCCGTGCGGTGACGACGTCGAGGCGGTGATCGAGGGCGCCAAGGAGTACGCCGAGGCGGGGTTCACCCACCTGGCCCTCGTGCAGATCGGCGGCGACCAGCAGGAGCCCTACCTCGACTGGGTGCGCGGCTCGCTGATGCCGGCCTGGCGGGAGGCGTTCGGCAGCTGATCGGCGGCGGGGTCGGCTGATCGGGTGACCGGCCGGCCCCGGGCCGCTCCGTTGGGGTGAGGTCCGGGCGCGAGGGGGCGCGCAGCGCGTCCCCTCGCCGCGATCATCGGCGGCATGACCGAGGACCTGGACGTGCGGCTGCGGCGGCTGCTCGCCTCCGACGACGCCGACGCGCTGATCGACCTCGGCTGCGACCTGGCCGACGCCGGCCGGCAGACCGACGCCGAGGCATGCTTCCGCCGCGCGTTCGACCTGGGCGACTCGGTCGCTGCGTTCAACCTCGGCAACTCGCTCGCCGCGCAGCAGCGCTGGGAGGAGGCGGTCGACGCCTACGAGGTCGCCCTGCGCGGCGGCGAGGCCGACGCCTGGCGCAACCTGGGGCTGGTGCTGGAGGACCTGGGCGACCTCGCCGGCGCGATGCGCGCCTACCGGGGCGCGGCCGCCGCCGGTGACCTGGAGGGCGGGCTGCAGCTGGCGTTCCTGCTCCGGGAGCAGGGCGAGCGCGAGCACGCCATGGCGGTCGCGGAGGAGTTCGCCGCCGCCGGTGACGCGGAGGCGGCGGCCGTCGTCGCCTGCTGGCGCTGGTGCTCGACCTTGGACCCGGCGCTGGAGGAGGACCTGCGCACCGGCCAGCACCACTTCCCGGCCGCCCGCGCGGACCTGGCGCACCTGCTGCGCGAGAGCGGCCGGTCGGCCGAGGCCCGCTCGGTGCTCGAGCGCGGGGCCAAGCTCGGTGAGCAGGTGGCGTGGCTGCCGCTGGGCAACCTCTACCGCGAGGAGCTCGGCGACGAGGAGGCCGCCGAGGAGGCCTACCGCAGCGGCATCGCCGCCGGCGACGCCTACTGCCACCAGAACCTCGGCGTGCTGCTGGCCGACCGCGGGGACCTCGAGGGCGCCGTGGAGCAGTTCCGCCTGGGCGCCGAGGCCGGCGACCAGCTCGCGGCGCAGTGCCTGCGGGAGCTCGAGCACTGAGAGGACCCGGTCCTCCTCACCGCTCGCAGGCTCGCGGTGAGCCTCTGGACGGGGCCTGTAGCAGGGGGGACACCGGCGCGTCACCTGCGTCGCCGATACTCGCGGTGTGAGCGAAGCCACTGTCGACGTCGCCGATCTCCGCCGCCACGGTGCCCCGGGTGCCGCCGACCGGGCGGACGACGAACCGCTGCGGGAGGACATCCGGCTGCTGGGGCGGGTTCTCGGCGAGGTCATCGGCGAGCAGGCCGGGCCCGAGGTGCTCGAGCTGGTCGAGTCCACCCGTGTGGAGGCCTTCCGCATCCGCCGCTCCGAGGTGGACCGCGCCGGGCTCGCGGCGCGCCTCGCCGGGCTGGACGTCCGTTCGGCCAACCACGTCATCCGGGCCTTCAGCCACTTCTCGCTGCTGGCCAACCTGGCCGAGGACATCCACCACGAGCGCCGCCGCCGGCACCACCGGCGTGCGGGGTCCCCGCCGCAGCAGGGCAGCCTGGCAGCGGCGTTCGCCCTGCTGGACGAGGCCGGCGTCGCGGAGGACACCGTGGCGCGCGAGCTCGCCGGTGCCCTGGTCTGCCCCGTCGTCACGGCCCACCCCACCGAGGTGCGCCGCAAGACCGTCTTCCAGGTGCAGCGGCAGGTCACCGAGCTGATCCGCCAGCGCGACCGCGCCGCCGACGGCGACGTCGACCCGCAGTGGTCGGCCCGGCTCTGGCGCTCGGTGCTCACGCTGTGGCAGACGGCGCTGCTGCGGCTCTCCCGGCTGCGACTGACCGACGAGATCGACGAGGCGCTGCGCTACTACGAGCTCTCGCTGTTCGAGGTGGTGCCGGCGATCAACGCCGAGGTGCGCCGCGCGGTCGAGCAGCGCTGGCCCGGGGCCGGGGTGCTGCGCCGGCCGGTCCTGCTGCCCGGGTCCTGGATCGGCGGCGACCGCGACGGCAACCCGTTCGTCACCGCGGAGGCGCTGCGCCGGGCGACCTCCCGGCAGGCCGGCACGGCGCTGGCCCACCACCTGGCCGAGCTGGCGGCGCTGCGCAGCGAGCTGTCGATGTCCGACCGGCTGGTGACGCCGACCCCCGGGCTCTACCACCTCGCGGAGGTCTCGCGGGACGACTCCCCGTTCCGCGCCGACGAGCCCTACCGGCGGGCGCTCACCGGCATCTCCGCGCGGCTGGCGGCCACCGCCGCCCGGGTGCCGGGCGCCGAGGCCGCCGACACCGGGCCGCTGCCCGCGCTGCCCCCGTACGAGGGCCCCGACGAGCTGCGGGCCGACCTCGACGTGGTGGACGCGTCGCTGCGCAGCCACGGGGCCGGGGCGCTCGCCGACGACCGCCTATTGCGGCTGCGCGAGGCGGTCGAGGTGTTCGGCTTCCACCTGTGCGGCCTGGACCTGCGGCAGAACTCGTCGGTGCACGAGCAGGTCGTCGCCGAGCTGCTCGCCTGGGCCGGGGTGTGCGACGACTACGCCGCGCTGGACGAGGTTGCACGGGTGGAGCTGCTCGCCGGCGAGCTGACGCTGCGCCGCCCGCTGGTCCGGCCCGACGCGCAGCTGTCCGACGAGACGCGCAAGGAGCTCGACGTCCTCCTCGCCGCCGCCGAGCGGGTGGCGCTGCTGGGTCCGCGGACGATCCCCAACTACGTGATCAGCATGTGCGAGTCGGTGAGCGACGTCCTCGAGGTCGCCGTCCTGCTCAAGGAGGTCGGCCTGCTGGACCCGGCGGGCGCCGACGGGCCCACCTGCCCGGTGGGCATCTCGCCGCTGTTCGAGACGATCGGCGACCTGCAGGCCGCGGCGACGACGCTCGGCGCGGTGCTCGACCAGCCCCTGTACCGGTCGCTCCTGGCGAACCGGGGAAACGTGCAGGAGGTCATGCTCGGCTACTCCGACAGCAACAAGGACGGCGGCTACCTCGCGGCCAACTGGGCGCTCTACCGCGCCGAGCTCGATCTCGTGGAGCTCGCCCGGCGCGAGGGCATCCGGCTGCGGCTCTTCCACGGCCGCGGCGGGACCGTCGGCCGGGGCGGCGGCCCCAGCTACGAGGCGATCCGCGCGCAGCCGCCGGGCGCGGTGGCCGGGGCGCTGCGGATCACCGAGCAGGGCGAGGTCATCGCCGCGAAGTACGCCGATCCGGACCTCGCCCGGCGCAACCTGGAGGCGCTGGTGGCCGCGACCCTGGAGTCGACGCTGCTCGACGTCGAGGGCCTCGGTCCGGACGCCGAGGAGGCCTACGCCCTGCTCGACGACCTCGCCGCCCGCGCGCAGCGGGCGTACCGGGAGCTGGTGCACGACACCCCGGGGTTCGTGCAGTGGTTCCGGGCCGCCACGCCGATCGGCGAGCTGGCCGAGCTGAACATCGGCAGCCGCCCGCCCTCGCGCAAGGCCGGGGACTCCATCGCCGACCTGCGGGCGATCCCGTGGGTGTTCAGCTGGTCGCAGACGCGGATCATGCTGCCCGGCTGGTACGGCACCGGGTCGGCGCTGGAAGGCTGGGTCGGGGACTCCGCTGAGCGCCTGGAGCGGCTGCGCGAGCTGCACCGGCGCTGGCCGTTCTTCCGCACGGTGCTGTCCAACATGGGCATGGTGCTGGCCAAGACCGACCTCGGGCTGGCGGCGCGGTACGCCGAGCTGGTGCCGGACGAGGAGTTGCGGGCGCGGGTGTTCGACCGGATCACCGCCGAGCACGAGCGCACCTGCCGGATGGCGCTGGCGGTCACCGGCGACGACGACCTGCTGGCCGACAACCCGTCACTGGCCCGGTCGATCCGCAACCGGTTCCCCTACCTGGAACCGCTGCACCACCTGCAGGTGGAGATGCTGCGGCGACGGCGGGGCGGGGAGGACGACGAGCTCACCAGTCGCAACATCCAGCTGACCATCAACGGCATCGCGACCGCGCTGCGCAACAGTGGCTGACCCGGGGCTGCGCACGGCGACCAGCGCCGACCTGCCGGCGGCGGCCGAGGCGCTGGGCCTGTCGCCGGCCGCGCTGGCCCCGGCGGTGCTCGACCCCTGGGCGCGGGTGCTGGTCGGCGAGGAGGGGCAGGGCGTGCTGGTCCGCCGGCAGTGGACGGACGAGGCCTCCGCCGCCGCCGTCGTGGTGCGCCGGGCCGGCGTGCCGCTGGACCACCCGGTCGTGCTCGCCGCGGCGGCGGGGTGGGGCTGCGACGGCGTGCGGCACCTGGCGACCGGCCGGTGCGTCGACGTGCCGGCGCCGCCGGCGGATGCGCCGCTGCCGCTGCGCTTCGCCCACCTGGCGGCGCTGGCGGCCACCCGGGTGGAGACGGCGGTCGCGCTGGCCCACGGCACCGGCGATGCGCGGACCAAGCGCGACGGCAGCCCCGTGCTGGCCGCCGATGCCGCCGCGCACGACGCCGCCGTCGAGGTGCTCGGTGCGCTGGGCGTGCCGGTGCTCAGCGAGGAGAGCCGCGACACCGCGGTGGCCGCCGGGCGGCCGTGGGTGGTGCTCGACCCGCTCGACGGCACCGGCAACTTCGCCGCCGGGCTGCCGCCCTGGGCGTTCTCCGCCGCGCTCGTGCACGAGGGGCGGCCGGTGGCCGGGCTGGTCGCCGACCTCTCCTCCGGCCGGCGCTGGGCGGCGGTCGAGGGGTGCGGCGCGGTGCGGGACGGGGTGCCGGTGCGGACCCGGGCCGGCGGCACCGTCGTCGTCCCCAGCGGGCCGCGGGGCGCCGCGGTGGCGGTGCCGGCGACCGCCCGACGGGTGCGGATCACCGGCTGCACCGCCGTCGACCTCTGCCTGGTCGCCGACGGTGCGGCGGCGGCCTGGCACGACCTGGACCGCAGCGGAACCCACGTGCACGACGTCGCCGGTGGGCTGGCGGTGCTGCTGGCGGCCGGGGGCGCGGTCCTCACCGTCGGCGGAGAGCCGCTCCGGCTCGTTCCCGACACGGGCGCGCTCATCCGGTTCGTCGCCGCCGCCGACGAGGCGTCGGCGCGCGAGCTGCTGGCCGCGCTGCGCTGACTCAGCGCCCCCGGGCCGCGGCCGCCCGGACGGCGGCCAGCAGCGACTCGCGCTCGTGCAGGGTCGTGCGGGCCCGGCCGCGGCTCGCGCCCAGCGCCCGCTCGGCGGCGTCGATGGCCCGCCAGTCGTCCAGCAGCACCGGCTCCGCGCCGCGGGCCTGCAGGGTGCGCACCAGGTCGTCGACCGGGCCGCGGACCCGCAGCGTGCCGTCGGCGGCGTCGGCCAGCAGCGCGGCGACGGTCTCCCGGGCGTCGTGCTTGTTGTGCCCGACCACCCCGGTGGGCCCGCGCTTGATCCACCCGGCGGCGTACTCACCGGGCGACGGGCGCCCGTCGCGCAGCACCCGCCCGACGCCGTCGTGGGCGACCGTGCCGGTGCGCTCGTCGACCGGCAGCCCGGGCAGCGGGGTCCCGAGGTACCCGACCGAGCGGACCACGAGGTCGGCCGGGAGCACCTCGAAGCGGCCGGTGCCCATCGCTCGGCCGTCACCGTCGACGGCGGTGCGCTCCACCTCGACGCCGGTGACCCGGTCGGTGCCCAGCAGCCGCACGGGGCGGGAGAAGAAGCGCAGCCGCAGCCGGGTGCGGCCGGGCTCCGGCGCGTGGGCGGACCACTCGCGCAGGACGGCGAGGTTGCGGGTGGCGTTGCGGTCGGCCGCGGCCCGGGCCTCGGTCTCGGCGTCGAGCTCGAGGTCGGCGGGGTCGACCAGCACGGTGGCCTCGGCGAGCTCGGCCAGCTCGCGCAGCTCCTGGGTGGTGAAGGTGGCCTGCGCCGGGCCGCGGCGGCCCAGCACCGTCACCTCCTCGACGGGTGCCGCCGCCAGCACGTCGATGACGTGCTGCGGCATGTCGGTCGGCTCGAGCTCCTCGGCGGTGCGGGCGAGGATGCGCCCGACGTCGAGGGCGACGTTGCCCACCCCGACGACCACCGCGCGCCGGACCCCGGCCAGCGCCGCCTCCACGGTGGCGCGGTCGGCGTCGGGGTGGCCGGTGTACCAGGCCACCAGGTCGGTGGCGGCCAGGCTGCCGGGCAGCTCCTCGCCCTCGATGCCGAGGTGCCGGTCGAGGGCGGCGCCGTAGGTGTAGACGACCGCGTCGACGTGCGCGCGCAGGTCGTCCAGCGAGAGCTCGGTGCCCACCTCGACGTTGCCGACGAACCGCACCAGCGGGTGATCGAGGCTGCGGTGCAGCGTGTCGCGGATCGCCCGCATCTTGGGGTGGTCGGGGGCGATGCCGTGGCGGACCAGGCCGAACGGGGTGGGCAGCCGGTCGACCAGGTCGACGGCGACCGGCACCTCGCTCTGGCGGGTCAGGGCGTCGGCGGCGTAGATGCCGGCCGGTCCGGCGCCGATGACCGCGACCCGCAGCGGGTGGTCAGCGGCCGGGGGAGGGGGAGCACCGTCGTCGACCACCCTGGCATCCTGGCCCGGCCGGGGCCGCGCCACCAGGGCAACCGCCCGGGTTGTTCGATCCCCGTCGTCCTCAGGAGGTCCCGTGTCCGTCGTCGTCGTCGCCACCATCACCCCGAAGCCCGAGGCGGTGGACGCCGTCCGCGAGGCGATCCTCGCCGCCGTGCCGCAGGTCCACGCCGAGCCCGGCTGCGAGCTCTACGCGCTGCACGAGGGCGACGGCGTCTTCGTCATGGTGGAGCGGTGGGAGAGCCCCGAGGCGCTGCGCACCCACGGCAAGGCCGAGGCGCTGACCACCCTCGGCGCGGCGCTGGCCGGCAAGCTTGCCGCCCCGCTGGACGTCCGCAGGCTGACCGCCGTCCCGGCGGGGGAGCCGGGCAAGGGCGCGCTCTAGCCCCGCGCGGTGCCCGCGCGGCAGGCGTGGTTGTGGTCGAGGTCGTCCTCGACCCACTGGACCATCACCACGCTGCCGCCGGGCACGAGCGGCTCCTCGGCGCAGCGCTCGCGGGCGTCCGCCCGGTCGTCGGCGCCGGCGAGCCAGCTGTCGAGGTCGGCGAGGTTGCTCCCCTCGGGAACCTCGCCGACGATCCGGCCCCACTGGTAGCCGGTCGAGTACACGCCCACCCGGCCGTCCCGCTCGGTGAGGTACTCGGTCATGCCCTCCAGCGTCGCCCGGTTGCGTGCGCGGGCGTCACCGGACCCCTGCTGCCAGGTGTTCATCGTCTCGACGTCGAGCCACCAGGTGTAGTGCTCGGGGCGGCTGTTCAGGGGCACCGACCGCGCGGCGGGCCGGAAGAACCACTGGACGCTGGTGCGCGCCCGTTCCCAGCCGTACTGCCAGCTGCAGGCCATCGAGTTGGCGGCGTCGCACTCGCCGTACGGCGTCTCGCCCGCGGACGGCCACGTGACCACCTGGTCGCGCACCTGGCCGGGGTTGGCGGTGTTGAGGTAGAGCTGCAGGGGCGGCTGACCGGGCACCGCGCCGGACGAGCCGGCGCCCCACTCCAGCTGCTGCGCCAGGCACGGGTTGGTGCGGGTGGCCAGCCCCCCGTTCACGCCGACGACGGCGAACGCGGCGTCATCGGGGAGGTCGGTGCCGCACTGCGGGTGGGAGACGTCGTAGCCGGTGCTGCTCCGCGGGGGCTCGCGGTCCACCGGCGCGGCCGAGGCCGCGGTGGGCAGTCCGACCAGCCCGGCCACCGCGGTCACCGTGATCGCCCGAAGTGACCGGTGTCTCATCCTCCCCGACGGTACACGCGCCCGGCGTGGGGGCCGCCGGCGTTCAGGTGGCCTGGCAGACCGGGCACCAGTAGAGGTTGCGGCCGACCATGACCTCCGTGCGGATCGGGGTGCCGCAGATCCGGCACGGCAGCCCGGTGCGCCGGTAGACGTAGTGCGCGTCCTCGCGGGTCACCGCCCCGCGGCGGCGGGAGCGGTCCTCGGGGCGGGTGGTCACGATGCGGCCCATGCGCACCCCCGACCGCATCAGGGTGACCAGGTCCCGCCACATGGCGGCCCACAGCTCGGCGCCGATCCCCTTGCCGGGGCGGAACGGCGAGACGCGGTGCCGGAACAGCAGTTCGGCGCGGTAGACGTTGCCGACGCCGGCGAGCACGGACTGGTCCATGAGGAGCGCACCCACGGCGGTGCGGCTACCCGCGATCCGCCGGTGGGCGAGCGAGCCGTCGGCGCGGGGTCGCAGCGGGTCGGGGCCCAGGCGGTCGAGGATCCGCGCGACCTCCGGGGTGGGCAGCACCTCGCAGGCCGTGGGGCCGCGCAGGTCGCCCCACACGCCGCCGCCGTCGGGCCCGTCGCCCACCCAGCGCATGCGCAGCGCGCCCTTGGCGACCGGGGGCGTCCCCGTACCGGTGAGGAAGGTGCCGTAGAGGCCCAGGTGTACGTGCAGGTGGTCACCGCCGAAGCGGGCGAAGAGGTGCTTGCCGTAGGAGAACACCTCGTCGAGCACCCGGCCGTCGAGCAGCGCGGCGCCGGCCTCGAACCGGCCCTGCGGGCTGGTCACGTGCACGGGGCGGCCGGCGAAGGGCAGCTGCAGGTGCTGCGCCAGCCGGTACAGGGTGTGGCCTTCGGGCACTCGCGCAGCGTAGGTGGCCCTCGGATCACCCGCCCGCCGGCCGACCGGTTCAGCGGTCGGCGGGGTTCAGTCCGAAGTGCGGCCGGTCCTCGGCCGCGACCAGGTCGACCAGCTCGGGGTGCTGCTGGATGTAGTGCCGCACGAAGGAGCAGTACGGGAGCACGGTCAGCCCGCGCTCGCGCGCCGCGTCGAGGACGCCGGCGACCAGGAGCTTGCCGATGCCCTGCCCACCCACGGCCGGGTCCACCTCGGTGTGCGGAAGGGTCATCTGCCCGTTGTCGACGTGGTAGCTGGCCAGTCCGACGACGCGCTCGCCCTGCCGGACCTCGAAGCGCCCCCGCTCGGGGACGTCGACCACCGTGGTCTCCATGGTTGCGACCCACCTCTCCTGACCCCCGGCGACGCTGCCGGGGCTCGGCTCGTTCCCAGCACCGTAACCCGCTGGAAGCGTCCGCTCTCTCTCCCGTACCGACGAGTCGGGTGCTGCGGGGGTTCCGGCGGGGCACCCGTTAGCCTTCGGGCGTCGGTCCGGCGTGGTGATGCGCGCCGTGGCCCCCGTAGCTCAGGGGATAGAGCATCGGTTTCCTAAACCGTGTGTCGCAGGTTCGAATCCTGCCGGGGGCACCGCATCGTCGTGCCCGCGCGGCGGGCCGGGCCGCAGGTGGTGCGACGCCCGCAGCCCCCCGCGACACGGCAGTGCGCCGGGGGCGGGACGTGCCGGGCCCGGCACACGAGGGGCCCCGACGAGCGGGCCCCGGTCCGACCGGAGCACGGGATCCCGCCCTGAGGCTGATGACGCGCACCGCCTCGCTCCGTCGCTGACCTGCGGCGCGGCGGGAGGAGATCTCGAGACGCCGCTCAAGCACCACGTTCACCCGACCGATGGAGTGCAGGTCAGGTCGTCACCGAACGTGAGCGGAGCAACCAGCGTGTCCATCTCCACCGGCGTCACCCGGGTCCTCGTCCTCGCCGACGCGCCCGTCCTGCGTCGCGGCCTGGTCGGCATGATCGACGAGACCGCCGGACTGCAGGTCGTCGGTGCGCCCGGTGAGCCGCGCCGCGCCCTGGTGCTGGCCGAGTCCGCCCGCCCCGACGCGGTGGTCGTGGAGCTCGGCTCCGGCCGCAGCGCCACGCTCACCGCCGTCCGCGACCTGCGCCGCCGCTTCCCGCGCACCGCCGTCGTCGCCGTGGCGACGTCGGAGGACCCGGCCGTGGTCAACGAGGCGCTCGCCGCCGGGATCCGCGGCTACCTGCTCATGAACGCCTCCGCCACGCTGCTGGGGTGGGCCGTGCTGGCCGCCCGCGCCGGGCGCACCGTCGTCGACCCGCAGATCCGCCGGGTGGAGCCCGGGACGGCCGCGCCGGTCGCCCGCGAGCTGACCCCCGCCGTGCCGCTGACCCGCCGCGAGTCCGACGTGCTCGACGAGTTGGTGCAGGGACAGTCCAACCGGCGGATCGGCGAGAACCTGTTCATCTCCGAGGACACGGTGAAGTCCCACGTCAAGGCGATCCTGCGCAAGCTGGGCGCCCGCGACCGCGCGCACGCCGTCTCGATGGTGCTGTCGGCGCGCAACGGCTGCACCTGCGGGTCGCACGACCTGACCGCCACCTCCGTCGAGGTCTGACGGGACGCCCCGCCGGCCCCGCCGGGGGTTACCGTGCTGGGCATGGTCGGCGTCCTGACCGCGCTGCTGCTGGTCGTGCTGCTGGCCGGGATCGTCGTCTGGTGGGTCTCGGTGCCGCAGCCGGCCGGCCGCGCGCTGCCCGCGCGCGAACGGGGGCTGCGGGAGCGGGCCGTCGCCGCGGCCCGCTGGCACGCCGGCCACGAGGAGGTCGGCGGCGTGACCCGGGTGCTGCTGCGCCGCAGCTGCCCCGGGCCGGACGGGCACCCCGAGGTGCTCGAGGAGCGGGTGTTCGAGACGTTCCCGGCGGACGACCCGCTGTGGGAGGCGCGCTTCACCGAGGCGATGGCGGGCGCCCGGTTCCGCTGCTCCTACCTCAACACCGAGGAGGGGCGGGAGTAGCCGGTCCGGCGGAGGGCAGGATGGGTGGCATGGGTCAGGTCGTCGCCACCACCGAACGTGTCCTGCGCGCCCCGGCGGACGTCGTCCGCGCCGCGCTCGCCGACTACGCCGTCACCCGGCCGAAGGTGCTCCCCGAGCAGTTCAGCGAGTACCGCGTGGACGCCGGCGGGCAGGGCGCCGGCACCAAGGTGCACTGGCGCCTGCAGGCCACCTCGAAGCGGGCGCGCGAGCAGGACGTCGTCGTCACCGAGACCCCGGACGGGGCGCTCGTGGAGACCGACACGAACTCCAGCATGGTCACCACCTGGACCGTCAGCGCCGCCGACGCCGGGGTGAGCACGGTGCGGGCGCGCACCACCTGGACCGGCGCGACCGGCATCGGCGGCTTCTTCGAGCGCACCTTCGCCCCCAAGGGCCTGGCCCGCATCCAGGACGCGATGCTCGACCGGCTGGAGCAGGAGGTCTCCGCCGGCTGAGCCCGGACGGCGTCAGGACGGCGAGCGCTCCTCGCCCGGCCAGCGGTAACCGGCCGCCTCGATCCGCCGGGACAGCTCCTCGCGCAGCCCGGCGCACTCCTCGGTGAGCGCGGCGAGCTGCCCGGTGTCGACCCGCAGCGCGGCCCGCCCGGTCGCCGCGGGGTCCGGCTCGGGCGCCGGGCGGGCGTGCTCGCTCCCGGTCACGGGCGCGTGCGACACGTACTGCTGCACGGCCGAGACCACCGAGCGACGCAGGCCGGCCGGGAGCCGGTCGGCCGGGTCGGCCGAGGCGGAGAGGACGAGGGTTGCGTCGAGCAGCAGGGCGACCGCCGGTGCGGTGCCCAGCTCGGCCGCTCGCGGGCGGTAGGCGTGCAGCAGGGGGTAGGCCCGGTGCTGCTGGGCGAGCGTCGTCAGCGTCGACGACAGCGACGACAGCGGGACGACCGCCGTGACCACGGAGCCCGGCGTGGCCAGGCCGGCCGCCACCTCCGCGCCGGTGCTGCCGAACCCGGTGGCCTGCGCCGCGAAGCTCCGCTTGACGACCACCGCGGA
Organism: Blastococcus sp. SYSU DS0533; assembly: GCF_054050775.1. NCBI lineage: Bacteria > Bacillati > Actinomycetota > Actinomycetes > Geodermatophilales > Geodermatophilaceae > Blastococcus > Blastococcus sp. SYSU DS0533. The sequence goes on from NZ_JBJGZZ010000005.1 coordinate 78,883, forward strand.
GATCACCGAGGTCAGGTAGGAGACCCCGAGGGTGATCAGCAGCATCCCGCTCAGCGCGGCGGCCACGGTGGCGAGCTGGAAGCCGGCGCCGGCGGGCTGGAACCCGCCGTTGCCGAGGGTGGCGACGCTGTACCCGGCGAAGTAGAAGCGCTCCCACACCGACGCCGACGCCCCGGTCGAGGAGCCGACGACCGCCTTCTGGCCGCCCAGGAAGACCAGCGACCAGCCGAGCCAGAGCAACGTGAACCAGGCGCCGACGGTCAGCCCGATGACGATGACGCCCGGGCCGCCCACCGCGCGCACCGGTGCGGCGTCGGCGACCGCAGGCCGCCGGGCCAGCCGCCACACCGCGCCGGTGATCAGCCGGGTCAGCGGACCGGGTCCGCTGGCGACGGCGAGCGTCGTGCGCACCTCGTCGACGATGGCGAAGGCCACGATCGCCAGGCCGAGGACGTCCCACCACCACCCGCCGGTCACGCGGTGCTCCGGCGACGTGCGGACGTGCTGCGGTCGATGGCCGCCTCCTCGGATCGGCGCGTGGTCAGGGGAAGGGTGACCGGGGAGGCGGCGGGCTACACACTGCGGACGGCGGCGCGCACGCCGTCCGCCAGGGACGATGGGCGGGTGACCGCAGCGCCACCCGCCGTCGACGGCCTCTCCGAGCTGACCGGCCTGCTCGCCGGGGGTGGGGCGCTCGTCCTCTCCGGCGCCGGGCTGTCCACCGATTCCGGCATCCCCGACTACCGGGGCGCCACCGGCTCGCTCCGCCGGCACAGGCCGATGACGTACCAGACCTTCACCCGCGACCCGCGGGGGCGGCACCGCTACTGGGCGCGCAGCTTCGTCGGGTGGCGGCAGATCGCCGAGGCCCGGCCCAACGCCGGCCACCGGGCGGTCGCGGCCCTGCAGAGGAGCGGGGCGGTGGCCGACGTCATCACCCAGAACGTCGACGGGCTGCACCAGGCCGGCGGCGCGCGGGACGTCCTTGAGCTGCACGGCGGCCTGGACCGCACCGTCTGCCTGGCCTGCGGCGACGTCGCCTCGCGCGCGGCGCTGGACCTGCGCCTGCGGGCGGCCAACCCGAATTTCCGCCCCGAGCCCATCGACGAGGTCAACCCCGACGGCGACGTCGAGCTGCCCGAGGAGGTGCTCGACGGATTCGTGATGGTGGACTGCCTGGCCTGCGGCCGGGGTCCGCTCAAGCCCGACGTCGTGTTCTTCGGCGAGACCGTGCCGCGGGACCGGGTCGACACCTGCTTCACGCTGGTCGACGACGCCCGGGCGCTGCTGGTGCTCGGCTCCTCGTTGACCGTGATGAGCGGCTACCGGTTCGTGATCCACGCCGCCAAGCGGGGCATCCCCGTCGCCATCGTCAACTCCGGGCCGACCCGCGGCGATGCGAAGGCGTCGCTCAAGGTCGACGCGCCACTGGGCGTGGTGCTGCCCGAGCTGGCCCGCCGGCTGTCGTGACGCGGGAGGTCGGGCACACCGACGACGGCCGGTGGATCGTCGTGGACGGCCGCCGGTGGCGCACCGCCGACCCCGCGCTGCCCGACGACGTCCGCGCCCGGCTGCTGCACCACCTGGGCGTGGCCCGCTCCGCGGTCCGGACCGGCCGGGGCGACCACGACGCGGTGGCCGCTGCCCGGGCCCGGGTGCAGCTGGTCAAGACGGGGCTCGGGGAGCGGGGCACCCCCTGGTGGGAGCAGGACGCCGCAGCGCGGCGCGACCGCTGGAAGGCGGCGCTGCGGGCGCTCGAAGGTTGACCACCTGCCCGGCAGGGCAGGTAGCCCCACGATGCAGACCTTCGTGCCGGTGGCCGACTTCGAGGAGAGCGCGCGGCTGCTCGACTCCCCGCGGCTGGGCAAGCAGCGGGTGGAGACCCTGCAGATCCTGCGCGCGCTGGAGCTGCCCGACTACGGCTGGGCGAGCCACCCGGTGGTCGCGATGTGGCGGGGGCGCACTCCCGCGCTGGTGAGCTACGGGCTGGCCATGGTGCGGGTCTGGCGGGAACGCGGCTTCGCCGACAGCACCGAGACGCTGATCGGGGAGTTCGCCCCGGAGGTCGTCGGTGTCCCCCAGGCCGAGCTGGCCGCGGCCGGCCTGCTGCCCTCCTGGGTGGGCGACGAGGAGCTGCACCGCTCGCACCGGTCGAACCTCATCGCGAAGGACCCGGAGTTCTACCGCGGCCGGTTCGCCGAGCTCTTCGGCCCGGAGCCCGACGACCTGCCCTACCTCTGGCCGGGGCCGGACGACGTCCCGCCCGCACCCGCGCCCGAGGGGGTGCGGGTGTGGGTGGTGCGGCCGCGCTCGCACAACGAGCTCGGTGCCTGCCTGGCGGCGGGTGTGGTCGGGCTGGGCACCCAGTCGGGCATCGACGTCGACGCGAGCGGGATGGAACCCGCGGAGCTGCGGGCGCTCTCCAAGGAGATCTCCGGCCGCCGCCCCGCGAAGGACCTGCGCCAGCTCTCGGCCTTCCTCGACCAGGTGCGACCCGGCGACCCGGTGGCCCTGCCGGTCGAGCACGGCGCCGGTCTGCTGCTGGGCGAGGTGGTGGGGGAGTACCTGTTCCAGGGGCGCGAGCTCCTGCCGCACCGCCGGCCGGCCCGCTGGGACCGGGTGGTGCCGCGGGCGGCCGCCCGGCCGCCGGCGACCCTCCAGGACCCGCGGGCCCTCTTCCAGGTGACGCTCGACCCCGCCGTCCTGCGCTAGCCCGGGCGCGGCACGTTCTGCAGCCGCACATGCCCGCGGGCCACCAGCTTGCCGTCCTCCCGGGTGAGCGAGACCTGCCACAGCTGCTGGGTGCGGCCCTGCTGGACCGGCTCGGCCACGACGTCGACCCGGCCGCCGGTGACGCTGCGCAGGAAGTCGGTGCTGTTGTTCACCCCGACGGCGAACCGGCCGCTCTCACGGACGGCCAGGCTCGCCCCGATGCTGGCCGCGGACTCGACCACCGTGCAGTACAGCCCGCCGTGCACGACGCCCCAGGGGGTGTGGTGGTCGGGGCCGAGCTCCACGTACCCGGCCACGCGGGTGCCGCTGGCCTCGGTGACCTCGAAGCCGGCCGCCGCGACGAAGGCGCTCGCGGCCCGGCGCTCGACGGGCTCGCTCACGCGTCCCACACCAGGCAGAAGGGGTGGCCCGCCGGGTCGGCGTAGACGCGGAAGTCGCCCCCGCCCCCGGGCAGCTTCCGGGCGCCCAGGGCCAGCACCTTCGGCTCGGCCTCCTCGATGTCGGCGACGCGGATGTCCAGGTGGAACTGCTGCGGGCGGTCGGGGTCGGGCCAGTCCGGCGGTTGGAGGTCCGGCGCCTGCTGGAAGGCCAGCCGGTAACCGGCGCCGGTGACGACGACCCAGTCGTCCCCGGGCCCGCCCCGGCTGATCTGCATGCCGAGCAGGTCGGCGTAGAAGCCGGCGAGGGCGTGCGCGTCAGGTGCGTCGAGCACGACGGAGTGGAGTTGACCGATCATGGCGCCATCCTGGCCCGCCGCACCGACGGCCGACAGCCGGAGCACGGCCCCGGACCGCGGGGATCCCGCCGGGACGCCGTCGGGGGGCGTACCGCAGGATCGGGGGCATGCCCGACCCCGCCGCACCCGTCCTCGGTTCGCTGACCTGGTCGCCCGCCGCCGACCGGCCCGAGCTGCTGGCCCCGCCGGTGGCCACCGCGCTGCCGGTGCTGGCCGGTCCGGCGTGGGTCGCGGAGATCGCCGACGACCTCGCCGACACCGCCGCCTTCACCGACGCCTACGGGGTGCCGCTGGCCGCGTCGGCCAACTGCGTCGTCGTCGCGGCCCGCCGGGGAGGGGAGACGACGCTGGCCGCCTGCCTGGTCCTCGCCACCACGCGCGCCGACGTCAACGGGCTGGTGCGGCGGCACCTGGGCGCCCGCAAGGCGTCGTTCGCACCGCAGGACGTCGCCGTCGCCGAGAGCGGCATGGCCTACGGCGGGATCACCCCGATCGGGCTGCCCGCCGCCTGGCCGGTCCTCGTCGACGCCGCCGTCGCCGCCGCCGAGCTGGTCGTCATCGGCTCGGGGACCCGCGGCAGCAAGCTGGCCGTCCCCGGGGCGGTGCTGGCCGCGCTGCCTGCCGCGCAGGTGCTGGAGGGGCTGGGACAGCCGCTGCCCGCCGAGGCGCCGGCGCCGCCTGCGCAGCCGCTGCGGCTGGACCGGGCGCCGGACGACACCGACGTCGGCTGGGGGGAGCGGCCCGCCGAGGGGTCCGACGACGACCGGCGCTACTACGAGGACCGGCCGCCGCACTGGGGCAGCGACTAACGGCCCTCGTGCAGGGTCTCGCCGCGAGCTTGCGAGTGGTGGGGGGCACGAGGGTCCTTCTGCTGCTGCGCGCGGAGCAGGTCGCGGATCTCGACGAGCAGCTCGACCTCCGTCGGCGCCACCGGGCCGGGCTCCTCGCCCGTCGCACCCCGTTCCAGCAGCTTCTTCATCGGGGTGACGACGACGAAGTAGACGACGGCCGCGGTCAGCACGAAGGTGATCACCTGGTTGACGAAGCTGCCCCAGGTGAACACCTGGCCGTCCACGGTGACGGTGCCCCCGTCCACCCCGCCGCCGCCGACCAGGCCGATCAGCGGCTCCAGGAACGACTCGGTGAACGAGTTCACCACCGCGGTGAACGCGGCGCCGATGACGACCGCGACCGCGAGGTCGACGACGTTGCCGCGGAGCAGGAAGTCCTTGAATCCCTTCAGCATGGGGGTCATCCAACCTGCTCCCCGGGGCCCGCGACGGAGGTCTCGCCGGATCGGGGTGGCGGCAGGCTGACGGTCAGCGTGGCGGTGGCCGCGGCCGCGGCGAGCCGCGCCGCGGTGTCCCCGTCGACGGCGAGGACCAGCAGCCCGGCATCCGCGTCGCCGTCGTCCCCGGCCGGCGCGGCGAGCACCAGCGCGCCGGCCGCCACCCGCTCGGCGGGGCCCGCGTCCGGGCCGGCCGCCAGCACGTCGACCCGGTCACCGGCGCGCAGCAGCGCCGCGACGGCGAGGTCGGCCAGCCGCACCGGGGCGGCGACCTGGCCGGCGGGCAGCTGGGCGGTCAGCCCCGCCCCGACCAGCCGGGCGTCGGTGAGCGGTTCGCCGCGGCGGACGTGCCCGGCGAGCACCCGCTGAACGAGTTCCTCCGGGGCGGACACCGCGCCGTCGGGCACCGCGCCGGGGGGCAGCCGGACGAGCGCCAGGTGGTCGGGGTCCAGCGCCGTGCCGGCGGGCAGGTCGCCGGCCGCCACAACGACGTCGACCCCGCGTGGTTCCGCTCCGCCGGCCGGGGCCGGCGCGGGGCGCAGCGCCAGGCCGAGGGCGAGCGCGGCCAGCAGCGCGGCGACCAGCCGGCGGGCGGTCAGCAGAGGGAAGCGGGGGCGGCGCAGACGGGACACGCTCCTGACCCTGCCCGGCGCGGTGGGCGCGCGGAAGCGGTCGGGCGCGGGCTGTGGAGCGGCGGCGGGGCTGTGGAGGAGCCCGCCGTCGTCGCGCTAGTTGGCGGCCTTGGCCGCGCTGCCGGAGGTGGACGCCGGGGTCGAGGCGGGGGCGGCGGAGGAGCTCTCCTTGGCGGGCGTGGAGGAGGTGCTCGACGAGGAGCCGTTGCTGCCCGCCTTCTCCGACGCCTTGCCGTTGGAGCGGCTGTCGGTGCGGTAGAAGCCCGACCCCTTGAAGACCACGCCGACCGAGCCGTAGACCTTGCGCACCGCGGCGCCGCACTCGGGGCACTCGGTCACCGGGGCGTCGGTGAAGGACTGCACGACCTCGAACTCGTGCTTGCCCTCGGCGTTGGTGCAGGCGTACTGGTACGTGGGCACGGCGTGGCTCTCCCTGGTCGTGCGGAGGTAGGGGCCCGGGTTGGCACTCGCACCCGGAGACTGCCAATGATGCGCCATGCTGGGACCCGTCGTCCACGTCTGACGACGAGCATCACCTCCGTGCCGCCCGAGCGGGTGCCGCTGCGCCGGCTGGTCGCGCGGCCCCTGACCTGGCCGGCACGCGGCCGCGGTACCACGCCGTGAAGAGCGCGACGGCCAGGAGCAGCTCGGCGAGGTCGCCTCCGTGGTACATCCACCGGGCGGCCAGCTCGCCCCGCGCCACGGTGTGCCCAGCCCCGGGCGGAAACAGCGGGGCATGGGCGTAGAGGAGCTTGGCGAGGTAGCCGTGCGCGGCGGTGGACGCGAACAGGGCGGCCGACCGCGTGACCATGCCCGGCCGCCCCGGTGCCGGGTCGGGGCCGGCGACTGCCCAGACGAACAGGCTGCCGGCGAGGACGAAGTGGACGTTCAGCAGGGTGTGCAGCAGGGTGTTGCCCGTGGTCGCGGCGTAGAGGGGCGTGAGGTACAGCAGGTAGAGGGAGCCGGTGGCGAGCGCCGCGGCGGTGAACGGGTGGCCGAGCACGTGCAGGTACCGGCTGCCGAGGACCGCGCCGATGCGCCGGCGCACCGGTGTCGAGGACGCGCGCAGCAGCAGCGTGACCGGCGCGGCCAGGACCAGCCCGAGCGGCGCGAACATGCCCAGCATCAGGTGCTGCACCATGTGCCCGGTCGGGTCCCGGTGGGCGAACGCCACCAGCGGCGGGGAGACGGCGACGGCGACGAGGACGACGCCCGCCGCCCAGCTCGTCGTCCGCGCGAGGGGCCACGGCCGCTCCAGCCGGCGCTGCGCGCGCCCGGTCGCGGCCAGGTAGACCGCGATCGCCCCGCCCGCCAGGAGGACGGTGGCGAGCCAGTGCCCGGTGGCGAGGGCGGCCGCCGGGGCGTGCTGGTGCTGCACGTCAGCCGGCCCGGCCGGCAGCTCCCGCCGTGCGGCCCTCGTCGCGGCTGCGCACGGCCAGCACGATGCCGATCAGCAGCAGGATGCCGCCTGCGGCGTTCCAGGCCAGGTCGTAGGGCAGCAGGTCGACGCCGTAGCGGACCTGGTGCACCCGCAGGACCTTGTGGTCGACCAGACCGTCGAACAGCTGGAAACCGCCGGCACCCAGGAACAGCCCCGCCCAGGCGGACCGCGGCGCGAGCGCCTGCCGTCGTCGCAGGTCGGCGAAGAGGAAGAAGCCGGCGACGAGCAGGAGGAGCTCGGCGGCGTGCAGCAGCCCGTCGGACATCAGGGCGACGCTGCCGGTGGAGCGGTCGTAGAAGTGGTGCCAGGCGAGCACCTGGTGGAACACGATCTCGTCGACCGCCGCCATCAGGCCCACCCCGATGACCGCCGCCACCAGCATCGACCGCCGGCGGTCCGGGCGGGCGACGTCCGCGCGGGTCCGGCCCGGGTCCGCTGCCATGCTGCCCGCCTCCCCGCCCCAGCCCTGCTGCCCGGACCCATCCTGTACCGGGCACGTGACGCCCGCCTCCCCGCGCACGGGCCGGCCGCACGGCGCCCCCGACCGTGCGGTCCCGCCTAGCGCGTGGCGAGCCGGAGCCGGACCGCCCGGTAGGCGACGCCCACGGCGAACACGACGACGCCGCCGACCACCGCCTCCACCGGCAGCGAGGCGACCAGCACCAGGCAGCCGACCACGCCGAGCACCTGCAACGGGCGGGGGAAGCGGCGGTGCGCGCGCTCCTGGGTGAAGGCGGCCGCGTTGGCGACGGCGTAGTAGAGCAGCACGCCGAAGGACGAGAAGCCGATCGCGCCGCGCAGGTCGACCGTGACCACCAGGAGGCAGACGACCGCGGCCAGGGCGAGCTCGGCGTGGTGCGGGACGGAGAAGCGCGGGTGCACGGCGGCCAGGAAGCGCGGGAGGTCGCCCTGCCGGGCCATCGCCAGCCCGGTGCGGCCGACCCCGGCGACCAGCGCGAGCAGGGCACCGAGCGAGGCAGCGGCGGCGCCGATCCGCACGACCGGCTCCGCCCACGCCCACCCGCCGGCGTCCACCGCCGCCGCCAGGGGCGCCGAGGTGGCGGCGACGCCGTCCGGGCCGAGGGTCACCAGCACCGCCACGGCGACCACCGCGTAGACGGCGACGGCGATGCCGAGCGCCAGGGGGATCGCCCGGGGGATGGTGCGTGCCGGGTCGCGCACCTCCTCGCCCATCGTCGCGATGCGCGCGAAACCGGCGAAGGCGAAGAACAGCAGGCCGGCCGACTGCAGGGTGCCGTGCACGCCGCCCCCGGTGACCGTCCACCCGGCCAGGCCGTCCGTGGTCGCCCCGCTGCCGAGCAGGCTCGCGGTGACCGCCACGGCCAAGGCGACCAGGACGACGGTGACGATGACCCGGGTCACCCCGGCGGTGCGGGTGACGCCCCGGTAGTTGACCGCGGTGAGGCCCAGCACCGCGGCCACGGCGACCGGCCGCTCCCAGCCCGCCGGTGCCGCGTAGGCCGCGAAGGTGAGCGCCATCGCCGCGCAGCTGGCCGTCTTGCCGACGACGAAGCCCCACCCGGCGAGGAAGCCCCACCACGGGCCGAGCCGCTCGCGGCCGTACACGTAGGTGCCGCCGGAGGTGGGGTACTGCGCGGCCAGCTGCGCCGAGGCGGTCGCGTTGCAGTAGGCGACCACCGCGGCCAGCGCCAGCCCGACGAGCAGGCCGGCGCCGGCCGCCTGCGACGCGGGGGAGAAGGCGGCGAACACCCCGGCGCCGACCATCGAGCCGAGCCCGATGACCACGGCGTCGGTGGTGCCCAGCCGGCGGACCAGGGTGGGACCTGTGCTCACGGTGCTCCTCGCTGCGGCGTCGGCCGACGATAGCGGGGCGGTCAGCGGTGCGCGGTGGCCTCGTGGTGGGTGTGGGCGGCGGTCTCCAGCTGGAAGGTGGAGTGCTCGATGCCGATCGGGAAGTGCTGGGCGAGGCAGGCCTGGAGCTGGTCGAGGACCTGCGGGGCGTGCCCGTCGTGGAAGCAGCCGTCCTCGACGACGACGTGTGCCGACAGCACCGGCAGCCCGCTGGTGATCTGCGAGGCGTGCAGGTCGTGCACCCCGATCACGTGCGGCAACGCGAGCAGGTGCGCGCGCACGGCGTCGAGGTCCAGTCCCGGTGGCGTGCTCTCCAGCAGCACCGAGACGGTCTCCCGCAGGAGCCGGATCGTCCGCGGCACGATGAGCGCGACGATGACCAGCGAGGCGACGGCGTCGGCCTGCAGCCACCCGGTCAGCGCGACGACGGCCGCCGCCGCCAGCACCGCGACCGAGCCCAGCGCGTCGTTGACCACCTCCAGCAGCGCGGCCCGCATGTTCACGTTCCCGCCGTGCCCGCCCCGGGTGAGCACCGCGATGCCGGCGAGGTTGGCGGCCAGCCCGATGCCGCCGAACACCAGCACGGCGGTGGAGGCGATCTCCGGCGGGTCGGCCAGCCGGGAGAACGCCTCGACCGCGATGTAGCCGCCGACGGCCAGCAGCACGGCGGCCTGGAGCGTCGCCCCCAGCACCTCGGCACGCCGGTAGCCCCACGTGCGCCGGGACGTGGCCGGCCGCGCGGCGAGGGTCGCCGCGGTCAGCGCGATGACCAGCCCGGCGGCGTCGGTGGCGGCGTGCGCGGCGTCGGCGAGCAGCGCCAACGAGCCCGAGACCAGCGCCCCGACCAGCTGCACCACGAGCACGCCCGCCGTCAGGGCCAGCACCACCGCCAGGCGGCGCCGGTCGCCCGTCGCCGCGCCGTGGCCGTGGTCGTGCCCGCTGCTCACCGTGGCGTCCCCGGGCCCCCGCAGCAGGTGTCGACCGCCCCCTCCGGGCCGGGGCGGCCGGGCGCGCAGCAGCCCTCGCCACGCCACGCCTCGATCCCCTCGCGCAGGGCCACGGCCGCGATGACCACCCCGGCGACCGGGTCGGCCCAGCTCCAGCCCAGCCAGGCGTTGAGCACCAGCCCGGCGAGGACGGCGGCGCTCAGGTAGGTGCACAGCAGCGTCTGGGTGGAGTCGGCGACGACGGCGCCCGAGCCCAGGGCCCGGCCGGTGCGCCGCTGGGCCCAGGAGAGGAACGGCATGACGACCAGGGAGACCGCGGCCAGTGCGATGCCGACCGGGGAGGCGTCCGGGTCGCCGCCGGCCACCAGCGCACGCACCGACTCGAACGCCACGTAGGCGGCCAGGGCGAAGAAGGAGACGGCCATCAGCCGCAGCGCCTGCCGCTCCCGGGTCTCCGGCAGGTGGTGCCGGAACTGCCACAGGATGATCAGCCCGCTGGACACCTCGACCACGGAGTCCAACCCGAAGCCGACCAGCGCGACCGACCCGGCGACCAGTCCGGCGGCGATGGCGATGACCGCCTCGACGAGGTTGTAGGCGACGGCGGTGCCGGCGAGCAGCTGCGCGCGCCGGCCGAGGCGGGCGCGCTCGGCCGCGGTGGGCGCGGGACGGGCGGTCGTCCCGGCGCTCATCGGGCCGGCTCCTCGCCGTAGGCCGGGCACAGCGTCACCGCGTCCCCGGTGGCGGCCAGCAGCCGCTCCGCGGCGGCGAGCAGCCCGAGCACCTCCGGCGTCGCGGCCAGCGACCACAGCGACGCCCGCCCCTGCGCACGGGAGCTGACCAGGCCGCAGTCCCGCAAGCACGCCAGGTGCGCCGACACGGTCGACTGGGCGAGCCCGAGGTGGCGGGTCAGCTCCACCACCTTGTGCTCGCCGAGCGCCAGGTGTCGCACGATCGCCAGCCGGCTGGGGTCCCCGAGGCTGCGGAACAAGCAGGCGGCGGCCGACAGCGCCGCCGCCTCGTCGACCGGGGGGGCGGTCGACGGGTCGGTCATCATCGTCACCCGGCGATGATAGCGCCGCCGGGAAGCGACGGTCAGCCGGTGACGTACTCGGCGAGGTGCTCCCCGGTGAGGGTGGACCGTGCGGCGACCAGGTCGGCCGGGACGCCTTCGAACACCACCCGGCCGCCCTCCGAGCCCGCGCCGGGGCCGAGGTCCACGATCCAGTCGGCGTGGGCCATGACCGCCTGGTGGTGCTCGATGACGATCACCGTCGTGCCCGAGTCGACCAGCCGGTCGAGCAGCCCGAGCAGGTTCTCCACGTCGGCCAGGTGGAGGCCGGTCGTCGGCTCGTCGAGGACGTAGACGCCGCCCTTCTCGGCCATGCGCGTGGCCAGCTTCAACCGCTGGCGCTCGCCGCCGGAGAGGGTGGTGAGCGGCTGGCCCAGCGTGAGGTATCCCAGCCCGACGTCGGCCAGCCGGTCGAGGATCGCGTGCGCGGCCGGGGTGCGCGCCTCGCCGCCGCCGAAGAACTCCTCGGCCTCGGCGACGCTCATCGCGAGCACCTCGGCGATGTCCTTCCCGCCCAGCCGGTACTCCAGCACCGCGGCCTGGAAGCGCTTGCCCTCGCACTCCTCGCAGGTCGACTCCACCGTTGCCATGACGCCGAGGTCGGTGTAGATCACGCCGGCGCCGTTGCACGTCGGGCAGGCGCCCTCGGAGTTGGCGCTGAACAGCGCGGGCTTGACGCCGTTGGCCTTGGCGAACGCCTTGCGGATCGGCTCCAGCAGGCCGGTGTAGGTGGCGGGGTTCGACCGGCGCGAGCCCCGGATCGCGGACTGGTCGACGACGACCACGCCGTCGCGGCCGGCGAGGTTGCCGTGGACGAGGGAGCTCTTGCCCGACCCGGCCACACCGGTGACCACGGTGAGCACCCCGGTGGGGATGTCGACGTCGACGCCCTGCAGGTTGTTCTGCCGCGCCCCGCGGATCTCCAGCGCGCCCTCGGGCGTGCGCACCTGCGGCTTGAGCGCGACCCGGTCGCCCAGGTGGCGGCCGGTGCGGGTGCCGCTGCGGCGCAGCCCCTCGACGCTGCCCTCGAACACCACCTCGCCGCCCTCGCTGCCGGCGCCGGGACCGAGGTCGACGACGTGGTCGGCGATGGCGATCGTCTCCGGCTTGTGCTCCACGACGAGCACGGTGTTGCCCTTGTCGCGCAGGCGCAGGAGCAGGTCGTTCATCCGCCGGATGTCGTGCGGGTGCAGCCCGATGGTCGGCTCGTCGAAGACGTAGGTGACGTCCGTGAGCGACGACCCGAGGTGGCGGATCATCTTCGTGCGCTGCGCCTCGCCGCCGGACAGCGTCCCCGCCGGGCGGTCCAGGGAGAGGTAGCCCAGACCGATCTCGACGAAGGAGTCGAGGGTGTGCTGCAACCCGGCCAGCAGCGGTGCGACGGAGGGGTCGTCGAGGTCGCGCAGCCAGGCGGCGAGGTCGCTGATCTGCATGCGGCAGAGGTCGGCGATGTTCTTGCCGCGGATCCTCGACGACAGGGCCTCGGCGCTCAGCCGCGTCCCGTCGCAGTCGGGGCAGGTCTCGAAGGTCACGGCCCGCTCGACGAACCGGCGGACGTGCGGCTGCATCGCCTCGACGTCCTTGCTGAGCATCGACTTCTGGATCTTGGGGATCAGGCCCTCGTACGTGAGGTTGACCCCCTCGACCTTGACCTTGGTCGGCCCGGCGTGGAGGAGCGTGTGCAGCTCCTTCTTCGTGAACTCCGCGATCGGCTTCTCCATGGGCAGCCCGGCACCGGCGAAGATGCGGCCGTACCAGCCGTCCATGCTGTAGCCGGGCACCGTCAGGGCGCCCTCGGCGAGCGACTTCGAGTCGTCGTACAGCGCGGTGAGGTCGATGTCGTTGACCGACCCCATGCCCTCGCAGCGCGGGCACATGCCGCCGAGCCGGGTGAACGTCACCTTCTCGGCCTTGGTCCCGGCCCCGCGTTCGACCGTGATCGCCCCGCTCGCCGAGACCGAGGGCATGTTGAACGAGTAGGCGTTCGGCGAGCCGAGGGAGGGCTCCCCGCGCCGGCTGAACAGGATCCGCAGCATCGCGTTGACGTCGGTGGCGGTGCCCACGGTGGAGCGCGGGTTCGCCCCCATGCGCTCCTGGTCGACGATGATGGCCGTCGTCAGGCCCTCGAGGACGTCGACGTCGGGCCGGGCGAGCGAGGGCATGAAGCCCTGCACGAAGGCGCTGTAGGTCTCGTTGATCATCCGCTGCGACTCGGCGGCGATCGTGCCGAACACCAGCGAGCTCTTGCCGGACCCGGAGACGCCGGTGAACACGGTGAGCCGCCGCTTGGGGATCTCGACGCTGACGTCCTTGAGGTTGTTCTGCCGCGCCCCGACCACCCGGATCAGGTCGTGGGCGTCGGCGGCGTGCACCGCGATCCGCTCGGTCAGCGTGCTCATCGTCTCTCCGTCCGTCCGGGCGCCCCGCCGGTCCGGCGAGGGCCCGGTGTCTACCAGGGGCGTCCGACAGGGATGACCGTCCGGGCCACGACTCCTCAGCGCAGCTCCTGGATGCGGACGGTGGTGCCGGCCGGATCGCGGAACGCGCAGTCGCGCACCCCGTAGGGCTGGTCGGTCGGCTCCTGCATGACCTCGGCGCCGGTGGCCTGGATGCGCTCGAAGGCGGCGTCGACGTCCTCGGTGGCGAGGACGACCGAGGCGTAGGTGCCCTTGGCCATCATCTCGGCGATGGTGCGCCTCTCGTCCTCGGTGATGCCGGGGTCCGCGGCCGGCGGGTGCAGCACGAGGGAGGTCGCGGAGCCGTCGGCGGGGCCGACGGTGAGCCAGCGCATGCCCTCGTAGCCGACGTCGTTGCGCAGCTCGAAGCCCAGGGCGTCGCGGTAGAAGGCCAGGGAGGCCTCCGGGTCGTCGTGTGGGAGGAAGGTGTGGTGGATGCTGAGGTCCATGCCGGTCACGCTAGGGACGGCGCCGGTGCCGGCGCTTCTCGATTCCTGACCGGTCTGGTCACCTGCTTGGTGGTGCACGAGGGGATTCCCGCCGTGGCCGCCGCGGCCTCCCGCCGGTAGGTGCTCGGCGGCAACCCGACCAGCTCGGTGAAGCGGGTGCTGAAGGTGCCCAGCGACGAGCAGCCCACCGCGAAGCAGACCTCGGTGACCGTCAGGTCGCCCCGGCGCAGCAGCGCCATCGCGCGCTCGATGCGCCGCGTCATCAGGTAGGCGTAGGGGGACTCGCCGTAAGCCCGTCTGAACTCCCGGCTCAGGTGCCCGGCCGACATGTGGGCGCCCCGGGCGAGCGAGGCGATGTCCAGCGGCCGGGCGTACTCGCGGTCGATGCGGTCCTTCACCCGGCGCAACCGCGCGAGGTCGCGCAGGTGCGGGTCGGCGGCCGCTCCGCTGGTCACGGGCCGGATCGTGCCACGGGACCGCTCCCGCGTCAGCGGCCCTGGCGCTCCCGGTAGCGGGCGGCCCGCCGGGCGGCCGCGGCGCGCTTGCGCTCGGTCTCGGCCCGCTGGCCGGCCAGCCCGGCGCGCTCCCGGGCGGCGGTCGCGGTGCCGGCGGGGTAACCGGCCTTCACGACCCGGTTCTCGGTGGTCTCGGGCATGTAGGCCAGGGAGAAGATCAGCGCGAGGAAGATCCCGCCTCCGGCCACCGCCAGCCGCAGCTCCAGCGGCGCGGGGAGGAACGCGACGACGAGCGCGATGGGGACCGCCAGCTGGACCAGCGTCCGGAGGAGGTGCCGGGCCCACCACGTGCCCGTGGTCGTGTCGTGCAGCACCCAGCCGCGGTGCCGCTCGGGCAGCCCGCCACCGAGGGCGTACCAGAACCACCGGTGCGGAGCCGGGCGCACCACGGGGTCGGGCGTCCTGTCCGCGTCACGGTCCACGGGGCCATGGTCCCAGTGCCGCCTCTTGCGGGGGCGGTCACCCCAGGTGGCGCAGGAAGGAGCGGGGATCGGTCAGGAACTGCTGCCAGTGGGCCGTCAGCTCGAGGTCGTCCCAGGTGGTCTCCCGCAGACCCCACGGGCCGACCTCCAGCAGCCGGGCACCCGGCAGGGCGGCCAGCACGGGGGAATGGGTGGCGACCACGACCTGCGCGCCCTGCGAGACGAGATCGCCGAGCCGGGCGACGAGGGAGAGCGCGCCGGTGAAGGAGAGGGCGGCGTCCGGTTCGTCGAGCACGTACAGGCCCGGACCGCGCGCACGGTCGCCGAGCAGGGACAGGAACGCCTCGCCGTGGGAGAGCTCGTGGAAGGCCGTCTCGGCGCGGTGGGGGTTCCGGTTGTCCTCCAGGTAGCTGTAGAGCCCGTGCAGGGTCTCGTCCCGCAGGAAGTACGCCCAGCGGGGAGCCCCGGGGCTGCGCTCCACCACCAGGTCGAGACCGCCCGGCTCGCTCGTCCGGGTGCGGTGCCGGGCGGCGGCCGACCCACCCTCGGAGTTGAGCCCCAGAGCCGCCGCCAGCACCTCCAGCACCGTCGACTTGCCCGAGCCGTTCTCGCCCACGAACACCGTCGCGCCCGCCGCGAGCTCCAGCCCCTCGCGGAGGATCTGCGCGACCGCCGGCACGGTCGCCGGCCAGGTGCCCGCAGGCTGCGGCGGCGCGGCGGGGTCGGGCTTGAGCCGGCGCACGGGTCGGCGGTCCACGCGGGCCATCCTGGCTCAGTCCGGCCCCTCCCGGGCACCGCCCCGAGCTCGCGAGGAGTGGGGAGGAGGGGGTCCTTCATCAGCGGCCGAGGTGGCGGTAGCGGTGCAGCCGGGTGCGGAAGCGCTCGGTGTCGTCGCGGCCGAGCAGCCCGGCCAGCTCCTCGCCCAGGACCCGGCCCAGCCGCAGGCAGAACTCGGCCGGCTCGTCGGCGGCGTCGGGCCGCTCGGGCACCACGCGGTCGACGATCCCGGCCCGCCAGAGGTCGGTGGCCCGCACCCCCTGGTGCGCGGCCATCTCGCCGGCGCGGTCGACGGTGCGGTGCACGATCGCGCTGGCGCCCTCCGGCGGCAACGGCCCCAGCCACCCGTTCGCGGCGGCGAGGACCCGGTCGGCCGGCACGAGGGCCAGCGCACCACCACCGGTGCCCTGGCCCAGCAGCACCGCGAGGGTCGGCGCCTTGAGCACGACCAGGTCGTGCAGGCAGCGCGCGATCTCCCCGGCCAGCCCGCCCTCCTCCGCCTCGCGGGAGAGCGCTGCGCCGGGAGTGTCGATGAGCGTGACCAGCGGCAGCCGCAGCTGCTCGGCCAGGTGCATGCCGCGGCGCGCCTCACGCAGCGCCGCCGGCCCCAGCGGCGCGGACAGCGACTGGCCGCGCCGGTCCTGCCCGAGCACGACGCACGGCGCCCCGCCGAAGCGGGCCAGTGCAAGCAGCAGCCCGGGATCCTTCTCGCCGGCGCCGGTGCCGGAGAGCCCGACGACGTCGGTCGCCGCCGTCCGCAGCAGCCGCCGGACACCGGGGCGGTCCTCCCGCCGCGACGCCGTCACGACCTCCCACGCGGTGCGCCCGTCCTCCGGGTCGTCGGAATCGGTGCCGTCCTCGGCGGTGGGCCGTTCGGCGTCCCGGACGTCGAGGTGCCAGGTCTGCCGGGCCGAGAGCACCCGCAGCGCGCGGTCGGCGACCTCCGCGATCTGCTCCGGCGGTACCACCGCGTCGATCAGTCCGTGCTCGGCCAGGTTCTCGGCGGTCTGCACGTCGGCCGGGAACGGCTCGCCGTACAGCGCCTCGAACACCCGGGGGCCGAGGAAGCCGATCGAGGCCCCGGGCTCGGCGATGGTCACGTGCCCGAGCGACCCCCAGGAGGCGAGCACGCCGCCGAAGGTGGGGTGGCGCAGGTAGACCAGGTAGGGGAGGCCCGCCTCCTTGTGCCGCGCGATGGCGGCGGTGATGCCGATCATCTGCAGGAAGGCCACGGTGCCCTCCTGCATCCGGGTGCCGCCCGAGACCGGGGCCGCCAGCAGCGGCAGCCCTTCCTCGGTGGCGCGCTCCACCGCCGCGATCAGCCGCTCCGCGGCGGCGACCCCGATCGACCCGGCGAGGAAGCCGAACTCGCCGGCGACGACGGCCACCCGGCGCCCGCGCAGGCGGCCCTCACCGGTGATCACCGACTCGTCCTGCCGTGACCTCTCGGCGGCGCGGGCGAGCTCGGCGGCGTAGTCGGCCGGGACGTCGCGGTCCGGGACCGGCGAGTCCCAGGACCGCCACGAGCCGGGGTCGAGGACGAGGTCGCGCAGCGTCCGGGCGTCGGGGCGACCGCTCACGCGCGGGGCCCGTTCAACCAGGCGCGGATGGCATCCCCGTCGGCGCCCAGCACCGGGGGAGCCGTGTGCTCGCGGCGGGTCGTCTCGGTCTCGCCGTCGGCGCCCGGGGCGAAGAAGCGCAGCGGCGGGCCGGGCAGCTGGAGCCGGCCCAGGGTGGCGTGGTCGACGTCGACCAGCAGCCCCTGGGACAGCGCCTGGTCCCAGCCGTACACCTCGTCGATGGTGCGGACCTTGCCCGAGGGGATGCCCACCTTCGCCAGCCGGGCCAGCAGGTCCTCGGCGGGGATGTCGGCGAACGCGCCCTCGAGCAGCGCGATCACCTCGGCGCGGTGCTCCACGCGGTCTCCGTTGGTCGCCATCCCGGGTGCCTCGGGGTCGAACCCGAACTCGGCGCACAGCTTGCGCCAGAGCGAGTCGTTGGCGCATGCGACCTGGACGCTGCCGCCCTGGCAGTGGAACAACCCGTAGGGCGCGATCGAGGGGTGGTGGTTGCCCTGCGCGGCGCCGACCTCCCCGGCGACGGTCCACCGCGTGCCCTGGAACGCGTGCACGCCGACGATGGCGGCGAGCAGCGAGGTGCGCACCACCTGGCCACGACCGGTCCGGCCCCGCTCGATCAGGGCGGCGAGCACGCCGTAGGCCCCGTACATCCCGGCCAGCAGGTCGCCGATCGGGACGCCGACCCGCTGCGGGTCGTCCGGCCCGGACCCGGTGAGCGACATCAGCCCGCCCTCGCCCTGGGCGATCTGGTCGTACCCCGCGCGACCGCCCTCGGGGCCGTCGTGGCCGAAGCCGCTGATCGCGAGGGTCACCAGCCGCGGGTTGAGCTCGGCCAGCACGTCGGTGCCGAAACCCAGGCGGGCCAGCGTGCCGGGCCGGAAGTTCTCCAGCAGCACGTCGGCGCGCTGGAGCAGGCCGGTCAGCACCGTCTTGTCGGCCTCGGCCTTGAGGTCGAGGGTGATCGACTCCTTGTTCCTGTTCGTCGACAGGAAGTACGTCGACTCGCGGTCCCCGTGCTCGGGCTGCACGAACGGCGGCCCCCAGCTCCGGGTGTCGTCACCGGTGCCCGGCGTCTCCACCTTGATGACCCGGGCACCGAGGTCGCCCAGCATCATCGCGGCGTGCGGCCCGGCGAGGGCGCGGGTCAGGTCGACGACGAGGACGCCGTCCAGCGGTCCGGGCATGGCTTGCTCCCTCGCTCGGGGGGCGCGGCTCCGGTGGCTGCGCTCCGGAAGTGTCTCAGCGCTGAGGTATTCCTGGCCAGCCGGGTCACAGCCAGCCGGGGACGACGAACACCAGCCACGCCAGCAGCGGTCCGACGGCCACCACGATCCCCGCGTACCCGAGGATCTGCTTGTAGAAGCGGTCCTTGTCGACGGCCTGGGCGTTGGCCAGGACCAGCGCGCCGTTGGTCGAGAAGGGGCTCACGTCGACGATCGTCGAGGCCACCGAGAGGGCGACCACGACGCCCACGGCGCTGATCGAGCCGGCTTCGAGGAACGGCACCGCGAGCAGGATCGCGACGCCGATGATCGCCGTCGAGGACGCGAACGCCGACACCACGCCGCCGATGTAGGCCAGCAGCAGCGCGATGAGCAGCGGCACGCCCAAGCCGATGACGGCGTCGCCGACGTAGTCGATCGTGCCGGCCTCCTCGAGGACGAAGACGAAGGTCAGCACACCGGCGATGAGCAGGACGGTCGACCAGCTGATCTGGCTGACCGCGCCCTTGTGCTGCTGCGCGGAGAACAGCGCCAGGACGACGGCGACGGTGATCGCCACGAAGCCGATGTCCAGGTCGAAGGCGAGCGCCAGGACGGCGACGACGACCAACCCGACGAGCGTCAGGACCTGCTCGAAGCGCACGGGCGCCGGGCGGTCCGGGTGGATGTGCTCGTCGTCGTCCCCACCGACGCCGGGGCCGGGTGCGGCGCCGTGGCCGCGCACGAGGGTGCCGTGAGCGTGCTCGCTGTGCGGGACGGGTTCGGCGGCGACCTTGCGGCCCAGCAGCTTGCGGCCGCCGAGGACGAAGAACAGCACCAGCGCGATGGCGATGTTGAAGAACAGCGCACCGAGGAAGACCGCCAGCGGGCTGCCGGGCAGGCCCTCGCCCTCGACGATCGAGTTCACCGTGACGCCGTAGACGCTGATGGGGGAGAAGCCGCCGCCCTGGGCGCCGTGGATGACCATCATCCCCATCAGGAGCGGGCTGATGTCGTGCCGGGCGGCGAAGGTGAGCGCGATCGGGGCGATGATCGCCACCGCCGCCGGCGAGAGCGCGCCGATGGCGGTGAGCACGGCGGTGACGAAGAACATGATCCAGGGGATGGCCGCCACGTGGCCGCCGACCAGCCTGACCGCGCCCCGGACCAGCAGGTCGACGGTGCCGTTGTTCTGCGCGATCGCGAACAGGTACGTGACCCCGATCAGGGTCAGCACCAGGCCGGCGGGGAAGCCGGCGATGATGTCGTCGGTCGTGAGCCCGACCGAGAGGGTGCCGACGACGAAGGCGGCGACGAAGGCGAGCGCACCCATGTTGATCGGCAGGACGGTCGCGATCGCGAAGATCACGACGAGGGCCACGATGGTGACGATCTCGGGCGACACGGTCACTCCACGGCGTCGGGGGGCTGGGGTGCGCCCACTGT
The DNA here is from genome assembly GCF_054050775.1 of Blastococcus sp. SYSU DS0533. Taxonomy (NCBI): domain Bacteria; kingdom Bacillati; phylum Actinomycetota; class Actinomycetes; order Geodermatophilales; family Geodermatophilaceae; genus Blastococcus; species Blastococcus sp. SYSU DS0533. The sequence goes on from NZ_JBJGZZ010000005.1 coordinate 98,412, forward strand.
GTCAGTGACCCGCCGGTAGCGCCTGCCATCCGCCGGACGGCGTGACCACCGCCGTCACCCGCACGTCGTGCGGTTCGGTGGGCAGCCGGTCGACCAGCTCGTCGTCGAAGACCACGGCGACCAGCACCGCGCCGGCCGGGACGTGCCGCAGTGCGCGGTCGTAGTACCCGCCACCGCGGCCCAGCCGAGCGCCGTCCCGGGCGACCGCGGTCGCCGGTACCACGACGGCGCCGGCCGCGGCGAGCGCGCCCGGGCCCAGCCGTGGGCCGACCGGTTCGAGCAGCCCGAACCGGCCGGGGGCGAGCTCCCCGGTGTGCACCGCCCAGTCCAGCTCCCGGCCGCGGGCGGGGACGACGGGCAGCAGCACCCGGGCGCCGGTCGCGGAGAGCGCACCCGGCAGATGCCCGTGGCCGGCCTCGGTCGCGTCGGGGACGAACGCGGCGACGGTGGGGAGCCCCGCGAGCCGCCCGGACAGCGTCGCGGCGACCGACCGGGCGGCCCCCGCCCGCTCGTGGGCGGGGCGCTCCGCGCGGCGTCGCAGCAGCTCCGCGCGGAGAGCGGCCTTGGCGGTGGCCCCCTGCGGCGAGGTGCTCACCGGCGCAGGCTAGCTAGGCTGCGCTGCATGTCGACGCCCAGCACCCGTCCGGCCCGGAAGGCGGTCATCCCCGTCGCAGGCATGGGCACCCGCTTCCTGCCGGCCACGAAGGCCGTCCCGAAGGAGCTGCTCCCGGTCGTGGACCGGCCGGCCCTCCAGTACATCGTCGAGGAGGCCGCCCGCGCCGGGCTGCCCGAGGTGCTCATGGTGACCGGCCGCGGCAAGGGGGCCATCGAGGACTTCTTCGACCGCACCCCCGAGCTCGAGACCGCCCTCGAGAAGAAGGGCGACGAGGGGCGCCTCGCCGCCGTGCGCGAGTCGACCGAGGTCGCGCAGGTGCACTTCGTGCGGCAGGGCGAGGCCCGCGGGCTGGGCCACGCGGTGCTGCAGGCGGCCGCCTTCGTCGGCGACGAGCCGTTCGCGGTGCTCCTGGGCGACGACCTGATCGACGCCCGCGACCACCTGCTGGAGCAGATGCTGGCCGTCCAGGCCGAGCACGGCGGCTCGGTGATCGCCCTGCTCGACGTCGGGCGGGAGAACATCGACAAGTACGGCGCGGTGGCGGTCGAGCCGACCGGCGACGGCGGTGACGTCGTGGCGGTCACCGGTCTGGTGGAGAAGCCCCCCGTCGACGAGGCTCCCAGCAGCCTGGCGATCATCGGGCGCTACGTGCTCGCGCCGGAGGTCTTCGACGTCCTGCGGGAGACCGCACCCGGGCGCGGCGGCGAGATCCAGCTGACCGACGCCCTGGCCACCCTCGTCGAGCGCGGCGAGCCGGTGCACGGCGTCGTCTTCGGTGGCCGCCGCTACGACACCGGCGACAAGCTCGACTACCTCAAGGCGGTCATCCGGCTGGCCGCGGAGCGCGACGACCTGGGCCCGCCGCTGCGCGGGTGGCTGCGCGACTTCGTCACCGAGCTGCCCGCAGAGGGCGCGTCGCCGTCCTGACCGGCGCCCGCGAGGGCACGATCGGACCTGCGGCACGACGCCGGCCCCGTCCGGGGCCGGCGCTGCCGCACGGGGCGGTGCCGGCGGACGGCACGGCGGGACGACGGTGGTGAGGATGCCCGGGCAGAGCGAGGACGGCAGCAACGGCGGGGGGTTCCCGGGTCACCGGGACACCGCCCAGGTCGACGTCCCCGTGGCCCCGCCCCGGCGGACCGGCCCGGGCGGCGGCCCGCCGGCCCCCGCCTCGGGTCCGCTGCCGGCGCAGCGGGCGCTCACCGGGCCGGTGCCGCTGCCGGCCGACGGCCGCTCCGACGCCTCGCCCCTCGTGCGCACCGTCGAGCGGCACCTCGACGAGATCCTCGCGGCCGTGCCGCAGCCGGACCCAATCGAGCTGGCCGTCCTCGACGCGCAGGGGCTGCTCTGCGCCGAGGACGTCGTCAGCCAGCGGGCGCTGCCGGCGTTCGACCAGGCGGCCCTCGACGGCTACGCAGTCCGGGCCGAGGACGTCGCCGCGGCGACCGTCGCCCGGCCGGTGGAGCTGCCCGTCGTGGGGGAGAGCGCGGCGGGGGCCAGCGAGCCGTCGTCGATCGGCCCGGGGCTGGCGATGCGGGTCGCCGCGGGGGCGATGCTCCCGGCCGGCGCCGACGTCGTCGTCCCGGCCGTGTGGACCGACAACGGTGCGGCCCGGGTCGCCGTCCAGGCCGCACCCCCGGTGGGCAGCTACGTGCGCCGGACCGGTGACGACGTCGCCCCGGGTGATCCGGCCGTGCACGTCGGCACCCCGATCGGCCCGGCGCAGATCAGCCTGCTGGCCGCCGTCGGGCGCGACCGCGTCTCCGTCCGGCCCCGGCCGCGCGTGGCGGTGCTCAGCTCCGGCACCGAGCTGGTGGACATCAGCTCCCCCCTCGCGCCGGGTCAGGTGGTGGACGTCAACAGCTACGCGCTGGCCGCCGCCGCCCGGGACGCCGGGGCCGACGCCTACCGCTGGGGCATCCTCCCCGGCGACCAGCGCCGGCTGGCCGAGGTACTCGAGAGCCAGCTGCTGCGCAGCGACCTGGTGCTGCTCTCGGGCACCTTCACCGGCCCTGCCTTCGACATGGTGCAGGAGGCGCTCGCCTCCCTCGGGGGCATGCGCGTCAGCCAGGTGGCCATGCACCCCGGCCCGGCGCAGGGCTTCGGCCGGCTGGGGCGCGACCAGGTGCCGGTCATCGTGGTCCCGGGGGAACCGGTTGCGGCCCTGGTCGCCTTCGAGGTGTTCGTCCGGCCCGCCATCCGGCTGATGCTCGGCAAGCGGCAGCTGTTCCGCCGCACGGTCCAGGCGATCTCCGGCCAGCACCTGCTCTCGCCGCTGGGATACCGCCAGTACCTGCACGGCACCGTCATGCGCCACCCCGAGGGCGGCTACGTCGTCGAGCCGGTGGGGGAGGCCACCGACGCCCTGCTGGCCCGGATGGCGCGCGCGAACTGCCTGATCGTCATCGACGAGGACGTCACCGAGGTGGCCGCCGGCGGGCTGGTCACCGTCATGCCGCTGCTGCTCGGCGGCTGACGGCGCCTGTCATGACCGACCCGCTGCTGCACCCCGGCTGGCCCGCCCGGCTCGTCCGCGGGCCGGTGGAGCTGCACCCGCTGCGCCGCCGGGACGCCGCGGAGTGGAGCCGGTTGCGGCTGGCCAACGAGGACTGGCTGCGCCCCTGGGAGCCCACGGCCGCCGTCTCCTGGCAGGCCCGGCACACCCCCGCGAGCTATCGGGCGATGCGCCGGGTGATGGCCCGCCGCGCGCGGATGGGCACCTCGCTGCCCTTCGCGATCCGCGTCGAGGGCCGGTTGGCCGGTCAGGTCACCGTGGACAACGTCGTGCGCGGTGCGCTCCGCGCCGGGTACCTCGGCTACTGGGTCGACCGGTCGGTGGCCGGCCGCGGGATCGCCTCCCTGGCCGTGGCCCTGGTGTGCGACCACGCCTTCGGCCCGGCCGGGCTGCACCGGCTCCAGGCCGACATCCGCCCCGAGAACGGCCCCAGCCAGCGGCTGGTCGAGCGGCTGGGCTTCCAGCGCGAGGGGCTGCTGCGCCGCTACCTCGACATCGACGGCGACTGGCGGGACCACGTGAGCTACGCGCTGCTCGCGGAGGACCTGCCGCGGGGGGTGCTGGACCGCTGGGAGCGGTCGGCCCCGGGTCGACCGGTCGACTGATCGGCACGTCGGCATAGCACGCACGGTGGCCGGCGCCGGGGTGGTCGCGGCGGACACGCCGGCTCCTGCCACACCGGTCCCACAACACATCGGCGACACGCCCGCGCGCCTCCCCGACGCCATCCTCCGCGGTGCATAACCTCGCCCGGCGAGTGACTGATGTGACAGGTGGTGTCGTATGGGATCGGGTGTGCTGCTGGCCGCTCTGGTCGTGCTGTGGTTCGTCGTGCTGGTGCCCATGGTGGTGACCCGCGGCGACGGGCAGGACGGCCGGTTCGAGGCCGCCGACTCGGGGCGGACGCTGCAGCGGCGTCGCGCGGTGGACCCCGTGCGGCACGCGGAGACCGAGCGGGTGTCGATCGACCGCGAGGTGCTGCGCACCTCCGGTGAGCTGAAGGTGGACGTGCACGCGCTGCGCCGCCGGGTGCTGGGGGGCCTGGTGCTGCTCACCCTCGCCTCGCTGGTCGGTGCCCTGCTGCTCACGCCGTGGCTGTGGGCCCTCCAGGCGCTCGCCACCCTCGCCACCGCCGGCTACGTGCTGGTGCTGCGCAAGGTCGCCCGCCGCGAGCGGCTGGCCGCCCGCCGGGCCGCCCGCGCCGCGGCCCGCCAGTCGCTCCGCGCGCCGGCCCGGCCGGCCGCCCGGCCCGCGCCGGCGCCCGTGCAGCGGACGTCGCCGGAGGTGCACGAGACGGTCGCCCAGGAGGCGCTGCCGGTCCTGTCGCACCCCAGTCTCCCGCTGGCCCCCGTGCGCGCCCTGCGCCCCGGCCGCGTGGTCGCCGCGCGCACCCCGGCTCCGGCCGGGTGGCAGAACAGCGCGGTCGTCGGGCTGGACGACGACGACATCGGTTTCGCCGACATCGACGAGTACCCCGCCGCCCGGGCGGCCAACGGCTGAGGGGGCACCCCCAGGCCCCGGCCGCGCGCTCGCGGCGGGATGGGCAGGGGGCGGCCCCGCCCCGGTGGCGGGGCCGGGGAGCGCGGGCGGTAGTCTTTCACCCGCACAAGGGGCTGTGGCGCAGACCGGTAGCGCACCTCGTTCGCATCGAGGGGGTCAGGGGTTCAAATCCCCTCAGCTCCACCACACGACGTATCGGCGCCGTCGGGGAACCTCCCCGGCGGCGCCGTCGTCGTCCGCGGCCAGGGCTGATCGGGCCGTCCCGTGCCGCTAGGCCGCCCCGCGGCACGGGACAGGGCGTCCCCGCGGGAGTCGGTTCGATGGTTGGGTCACCGGTCGGGGCCTCCCCGGCGCCGCGACGCGCCCGTGGGCGGGCCGGCGACAGCGCCGCCACCCGGCAGCTCGTCATCGACGTCGCCGCCCGGGAGTTCGGCGAGCGCGGCTACGCGACCACCTCGCTGAGCGGCATCGTCGCGGGTACCGGCATGACCAAGGGCGCGCTCCACTGGCACGTCGAGTCCAAGAGGAGCGTCGCCGTCGCCGTCGTCCCCCAGATGTTCGAGACCTGGCCGGCGCTGCTGCGCGGCGTCGGGGAGTTCCGCGACGACGCGCTCGACGCCCTGGTCACGGCCACCTGCGTCGCCGGGCGGCAGTTCGCGACCGACCCGGTCACCCGCGCGTCGAAGCGGCTCATGTCCGAGCTGCCCCCCGAGGCGCTGGCGAAGCTGCCGCAGCCTACGTCGGCTGGCAGCACGCGCTCACGCGGCTGATCACCCAGGGCCAGGGGCGCGGCCAGATCGACCGCGCCGGCCCGGCCGGGACCGCGCAGGTGGTCGTCGCCAGCTCCTCCGGCATGCAGCAGCAGGTGTCGCAGGAGCTGAGCGCGCGGCGCGACCTGAAGGGCGGCTGGACCCCTTCTGGGCGCTGGTCCTCCCGCAGCTCTGCCCCCAGCCCCCGCCTGAGCCGCTCGCGGGGGCGCCCGGCCGGGCGGCCACCCCGCCGTCCGGGCCGAGCGGTCCCGCGGGGGTGGACACGTGTACCCCCCGGGGGTATAGTCACCGTGTTCCTGAGGAGAGGAGGCGTGATGACCGAGCAACGGCACGACCAGATGGCCCGGCCCGCGGGCGCAGACGGCCACGGCGGGCACCGGCACGACGACCCGGTCACCGGCCGGGCCCTCACCAGGCTGGCGGTCAGCGCCACGCTGCACTGCCTCACCGGCTGCGCGATCGGCGAGGTGCTCGGCATGGTCATCGGTACCGCGCTGGGCTGGTCCGACGGGGCCACCATCGCCCTCGCGGTGGGCCTGGCCTTCCTCTTCGGCTACTCCCTGACGATCACGCCCGTGCTGCGCTCGGGGCTGCCGCTGCGCGCGGCGGTGCGGGTGGCCCTGGCCGCGGACACCCTCTCCATCCTCGTCATGGAGGTCGTCGACAACGGCATCATGCTGCTCGTCCCGGGCGCGATGGAAGCGGGGCTGGCCTCGCCCCTGTTCTGGGGCGCGCTCGCCGTCGCGCTGGCGGTTGCCTTCGTCGTCACCGTCCCGGTCAACCGCGCGCTGATCGCGCGGGGGCGGGGGCACGCCGTCGTCCACCGGTACCACTCCTGAGCGGGCCGCCCGCCGCTCAGAACCAGGAGGGGAACCACATCCGCTGCACCCACTCGGCGTACGAGAGGGGCTGGCCGGTGAGCACGGGCCAGAAGAAGGCGAAGGTCGCCGCCACGACCGCCACGTAGCCGCACGCGGTGACCAGCCCGATGCGGCGTCGCCACGACCCGGTCCCCGGCCGGCCGACGACGTCCTGCAGCAGCAGGGCGATCGCCAGCACGAAGAACGGCAGCACCGGCGCCATGTAGAAGAGGAACATCGTGCGCTCGGGGTTGAGGAACCACGTGAGCCAGCCGGCCGCGATGCCGACCGCCACGGGGACCGCGGCCGGGTCCCGGCGGGCGACGATCCGCCAGACCAGCCAGACCATGGCGGGGGCGAAGAGGAACCAGAGCGTCGGCGTCCCGACCATCAGGATGTAGCGGATCACCTGCTCGCCGTCGGCGTCGGTGAGGCCCTGCGGGTTCCAGAGCAGGATCGGCCGGCCGGTGACCAGCCACGACCAGGGCCCCGACTCCCACGGGTGCGGGCTGGACAGGCCGCTGTGGAAGCGCAGCCACTCGGCGTGCTCGTGCCACAGCGAGCGCAGCGCGTCCGGCACCCACGGGAACGCCGTCTCCGGGTTGCGCTGCGCCCACGACCGCCCCTGCGAGGTCTCGCCGAGGAACCAGCCGGTGAAGCTGGCCAGGTAGGTGAGCACCGGGACGGCGGCCAGCGCCCACAGCGCGCCGGGCAGCCCCCGGCGGGCCGCTGTCCACGTCGGCCTGGGGACCCCGGTCGCGCGCCAGGCGGCCCGGTCCCAGCACAGCGAGAGGACGGCGAAGAACGCGAGGAACCAGACGCCGCTCCACTTCACCGCGCAGGCGCAGCCGAACAGGACCCCGGCCGCGATCCGCCAGCCGCGCGGCCCGAGCCGGAAGCCGCTCGCGCCGACCTCGGCGGCCGCCCGTACCCGGGCGCGCACCACGTCCCGGTCGACGACCAGGCAGGAGACCGCGGCCAGCACGAAGACCTGCAGGAAGATGTCGAGCAGCCCGATCCGCGACAGCGTGAACTGGAAGCCGTCGACGAGCAGCAGCACCCCGGCGAACAGGCCGACCAGCGTGGAGCCGGTGAGCCGCCGGGCGAGCCGGAACAGCAGCACCACGGCGATGGACCCGGCCACGGCGGAGGGAAAGCGCCAGCCGAAGGAGTCGTAGCCGAACACCTGCTCGCCCAGCGCGATCAACCACTTGCCCAGCGGCGGGTGCACGATGAACGAGTAGCCGCGGTTGTACTCGAAGCCCCAGGTGAGCAGCTCGCGGGCCTCGGGCGGGTAGTAGGCCTCGTCGAACACCAGCTCCCGCGGGTAGCCGATGCCCCAGAGCCGCAGGGTCAGCGCCAGGGCGCCCAGGACCGCGGCGATCGTCCACGCCGTCCGCCGGTCGTCCGGCAGCGGTGGGAGGACGTCGCGGCGCCGCGCGGGGAACGGTGGCCGGCGCAGCCGGGGCGCCGGCCGGCGCGGGGGCACCTCCGGGTCGGGCTCCGCCCGCCCGGGTGCCAGCACCACCATGCGGCCAGGGTAGTGAAGGCGCCCGCCCGACCCCGGCACCCGCGGGCCCGCGCCGGGACCTGACGGGGAGCCGGGCGGCCCGGTCGTGGCAGGCTCGACGGGTGAGCGGACGGCTGGTGCTGGGCGGGGCGCCCCTCGGGCAACCCGGGGACGTCGGCCCGCGGCTGCGTGCGGCGATGGCCGGCGCCGACGTCCTGGCGTGCGAGGACACCCGCCGGCTGCACCGCCTGGCCGCCGACCTGGAGGTCACGCTGACCGGGCGGGTGGTCACCTTCCACGAGTCGGTGGAGCGGGCGCGGCTGCCCGGCCTGCTCGACGCGCTGCGCTCCGGCGCCACGGTGCTGCTGCTCACCGACGCCGGCATGCCCTCGGTCTCCGACCCCGGGTACACGCTGGTGCGGGCGGCGATCGACGCGGGGATCGACGTCACCTCGGTGCCCGGGCCCTCGGCGGTGACGACGGCCCTGGCGGTGTCCGGGCTGCCGGTGGACCGGTTCTGCTTCGAGGGCTTCCTGCCGCGCAAGCCGGGGGAGCGGCGCGCGACCTTCGCCGCGCTGGCCGACGAGCGGCGGACGATGGTCTTCTTCGAGTCGCCGCACCGGCTGGCCGGCGCGCTGGCCGACGCCGCCGCGGTCCTGGGCGAGGACCGGCCGGCCGCGGTGTGCCGGGAGCTGACCAAGACCTACGAGGAGGTGCGGCGCGGCGGGCTGGGGGAGCTGGCCGCCTGGGCCGCCGACGGCGTGAAGGGCGAGATCACGCTCGTGGTCGCCGGTGCGCCGCAGCGGGCGGTGGCGCTCACCGGGCCGGAGCTCGCCGCCGCCGTCGCCGAGGAGGAGGCCGCGGGCGCCACCCGCAAGGACGCCATCCGGGCGGTCGTGGAGCGGACCGGCCTGCCCAAGCGCACCGTTTTCGACGCCGTCGTCGCCGCCAAGCACACCTGACGGTGGCACAGGCATAGGAAGCTATACGTGCGTCTGGAGCCACCCGAACGCATGGGAAGCATCCAATGCCCCCGCGGGTCAGCCGACTCGCAGTTGCGCCATCCGGGTGCGGTAGGCCGCGAGGACGCATGCCCTCACCCCGTCCGGGTCGCGCAGCACGTCGGCGTAGGTGAACCGGAGGACCACCCACCCCAGCGCGGCGAGTGCGCTGTCGCGAGCCAGGTCTCTGCGCCGGTCCTCAGGTGAGGTGTGGTGCCGAGCTCCGTCGAGCTCCACGGCAAGCTTGACCTCCGGCCAGGCGCGATCGAGTCGGATCGTGCCCGTGGGCAGATCGGTGCGGTGCTGGCCGACGCTCGGCGGCAGGGACCGGTGCCGGAAGACGTGCAGGACGCCCATCGCCTCGAGTTCGCTCTGGCAGCCGTCCGCGATGAGGTCGATGGTCTGGCGGAGACTCCGCCGTCCCGCGACGTTCGGACGCTCGGCCAGGGCCTCGTCCAGTCGACCGGCGGTGACCAGCCCCCTGCGGGCGATGTCGAGTGCGAGCGGGCGACGTTCGGTCGGAGGGAGCAGTGGCCAGGCGTCGACGAGGCTCCGTGCGAGGACGGTCACCCGCAGGCCGAGGCGGTCCACGCACTGGGGCGAGCCGGGGTCGAAGCGGAGCCGGCGGTGCACCCGCAGGTCCGGCGCTCCCGCTCGCCGGATGCCCTGGTCGACGGTGGCGTGGAGCGGTCGCTCGAGCGGGCGGACGCCCCAGACGGCCAGGGCGGTGGTGTGGCTCAACGCTGCCGACGGTCCGACGTGCAGCAAGGCGGCCCGGAGGAGTGTCGCGTCGTCCTCTACTGCGTCGCGCAGGCGGTAGACGTGGGGGAAGACGCGGACGAGGTGGCCCCGGCCGATGTGCCCGTCCAGGACCACGCTCGGCACGTGCTCGAGCAGTTGCTGCCTCGTCGCGAGGCCCCCGCCGAGCTGCAGCGCCTGCCGGATCACCTGTCGCCAGTCCACATGTGGAGAGTGCCGTGGACCACGGTTCCGTCGGGACGGCCTGTGGACAACGGGCCGCCTCACGAGGGAGCCCTCGGGGGCATAGGAAGCTCTACCGGCGCCTCCGGCCCGCTGTACGCATGTACAGCTTCCTATGCCTCGGGGTGGCGGTGATCGAGGGCTACAGCCAGCCGTTGCGCTTGAAGCCGCGGTACAGCAGCACGATGGCGCTGAGGATCACCAGCAGCACCAGCGGGTAGCCGTACCGCCACTCCAGGTCGGGCATGTACTCGAAGTTCATGCCGTAGATGCCGGCGATCGCGGTGGGGACGGCGATGATGCCGGCGTAGGCGGAGATCTTCCGCATGTCCTCGTTGTCGGCCATCGTCGTGCGGGCGAGCGACGCCTGGAGGATCGAGGTCAGCAACTCGTCCATCCCGCCGACCTGGTCCCGCACGCGGATGGCGTGGTCCAGCACGTCGCGGAAGTAGGAGCGCATCGCGTCCGGGACGACGTCGACCGGCCGCTCGGCGAGCTTCTGCAGCGGGACCTCCAGCGGGGAGACCGCCCGCCGCAGCGCCATCAGCTCCCGCTTCAGCTGGTACAGCCGTCCGATGTCGTCGGTGCGCTCGGGGCTGAACACCGAGGCCTCGAGCTCCTCGACGTCCTCCTCGACGGCGGCGGCCACCTCCACGAACGTGTCCACGACGAGGTCGGCGACCGCGTACAGCACCGCCGACGGGCCGAGGCACAGCAGGTCGCGCTGCTCCTCCAGCCGCTTCCGCAGCCCGGTCAGCCCCCCGTGCTCGCCGTGCCGCACCGTGATCACGTAACGCCGGCCGAGGAAGACCATCACCTCCCCGGTGTCGACGACCTCGCTGGTGGCGGTCAGCTCCTCGTGCTCCACGTACGTCGCCGTCTTGAGGACCATGAAGAGCGCGTCGTCGTAGGGCTCCAGCTTCGGGCGCTGGTGGGCGAAGACGGCGTCCTCGACCGCGAGCGGGTGCAGGTCGTAGCGCGCGGCGATCTCGCCCAGCTCCTCCTCGCTCGGCGAGTAGAGCCCCAGCCACACGAAGCCGTCCCGCTCCTCGGCGATGCGCAGCGCGTCGGCGGGGGCCACCGCCTCCTGCCGCTCCCCGGCGACGTAGACCGCGCAGTCGACGACGGCGCCCTCGGCGGGGCGGTGGGTGGCGCGGCGCTGCTGGGGGCCGGCCGGCTGCGGGCGCAGCGTCGGCGGCGTGCGCGGGCCGAGGGGCGCGGCCGGGGGCTCCTCCCGGGTGGTCATCGCGGGTGCCGCCTTCCTCGCGGGTCGTCGTCCGGGACCAGCAGCCTAGGTGTACCCGGGGCCCCGGGCGCCGTCCCACCCCACGGGGTGAGGCGGCCGGGAGCGGTGCTCCAGCCGCTCCCCGGACCGGCCGTCGGGACGGGAGAGCCCCCGACCGGTCAGGAGAGATCCTTCGTGGCGAGCACCGTCCTCGACGTCCGCGGAACCCGTCCGCCGTCCGCCGTCCGCCCGGAGCGGCCGGCCTCCGGGACGACGCCGTCCGCCGGGCTGCGTCGCATCCCGGTGCCGGCGCTGGCCGCCGGCGCGCTGTCGGTCCTCGAGGCCGTCGGCCTGCTCGCCCTCGGCCTGGCCCGGGCCGACGTCGTGCTGTCGTCCCCGGTGCGCCCGGCCGGCTGGGTCGTCGCCCTCGCGCTGCTCGTGCTGGCCGGCTGGATCGTGCTCACCGCGGGTGCCGGTGCGGCGCTGGTCGACGGCTCCACCCGCGCCCTCCTGGTCGCCACCTCGGTCGTCGAGCTGGCCGTGGTGTCGCTGCTCGGCGGCGTCGCGGTCCTGCTGCCGCTGCCGGCCGCGCTCACCGGCGGGCTGCCGGTGCCCCTGCTCTTCGCGGGCGCGGTCGCGCTGGCGGTCGGCAAGCTGCTGCTCGTGGACGCGCCCTCGGCCCGCGCCTGGCTGCAGCAGGGGCCGCAGGTCCGGAACCGCCGGCCCGACCCGGTGGCCGTGCACCGCCCGCTGTGCGCCCTCACCCTCGGCGCGATCGCCCTCGTCCTGACCGCCTTCGCCGTGCTCCACCCGGTCGAGGGGGATCCGGTCGGCCCGGTCGCCGGCGTGGTCTCGCAGCCCTAGGCGGGTTGCCGGGCGACCCGTCCGGGCGCTCGGCCTAGTCTCTCCACGTGAGTGATCGGCACATCCTGACCGCCGTCGCGTGGCCCTACGCCAACGGCCCGCGGCACATCGGCCACGTCTCGGGCTTCGGCGTCCCCTCCGACGTCTTCAGTCGCTACCACCGGATGGCCGGCGACCGGGTGCTCATGGTGAGCGGCACGGACGAGCACGGCACCCCGATCACGGTCGCGGCCGACGCCGAAGGGATCACGCCCCGGCAGATCGCCGACCGGAACAACCGGATCATCGTGGGCGACCTGCAGTCCCTCGGGCTCTCCTACGACCTGTTCACCCGGACGACGACGGCGAACCACGCGCAGATCAGCCAGGAGATCTTCCTCGGGCTGCTCAAGAACGGGTACGTCTTCCCGAAGACGACGCTCGGCGCGATCAGCCCGTCGACCGGCCGCACCCTGCCCGACCGCTACATCGAGGGCACCTGCCCGATCTGCGGCTACGACGGCGCCCGCGGCGACCAGTGCGACAACTGCGGCAACCAGCTGGACCCGGTCGACCTGATCAACCCGGTCAGCAAGATCAACGGCGAGACCCCGAAGTTCGTCGAGGAGGAGCACTACTTCCTGGACCTGCCCGCCTTCACCCGCGCGCTGGGCGACTGGCTGGCCACCCGCAAGAGCTGGCGCCCCAACGTCCTCAACTTCAGCGTCAACCTGCTCGAGGACCTCAAGCCGCGCAGCTACACCCGCGACATCGACTGGGGCGTGCCGGTGCCGCTGGACGGCTGGCGCGACCGGCCCGACAAGCGCATCTACGTCTGGTTCGATGCCGTCGTCGGCTACCTGTCGGCGTCCATCGAGTGGGCCCGCCGCTCCGGGGACCCGGACGCCTGGCGGCAGTGGTGGCAGTCGCCGGACTCCGACGCCTACTACTTCATGGGCAAGGACAACATCGTCTTCCACTCCGAGATCTGGCCGGCGCAGCTGCTCGGTTACAACGGCGAGGGCGACAAGGGCGGGACGCCGGGTTCGCTCGGCCGGCTCAACCTGCCCACCGAGGTGGTCTCCAGCGAGTTCCTGACCATGGAGGGCCGCAAGTTCTCCAGCAGCCGCCAGGTCGTGATCTACGTCCGCGACTTCCTGGCCCGGTACGACGCCGACGCGCTGCGGTACTTCATCGCCGTCGCCGGCCCGGAGAACCAGGACACCGACTTCACCTGGTCGGAGTTCCGCCGTCGCAACAACGACGAGCTCGTCGCGGGCTGGGGGAACCTGGTCAACCGCAGCGTCTCGATGGCGGCGAAGAACGTCGGCGCCGTGCCGACGCCGGGTGACCTGACCGACGACGACCGCGCGTTGCTGGCCACCACCTCCGGTGCCTTCGGCGCGGTGGGCGAGCTCCTGTCGCGCAACCGCCAGAAGGCGGCCATCGCCGAGGCGATGCGGGTGGTCGGCGAGGCCAACAAGTACCTCTCGGACCAGGCGCCGTGGAAGCTGAAGGAGGACCCGGCCCGCCGGGACACCGTGCTGCACACGGCGCTGCAGGCGATCAAGGACTGCAACGGCCTGCTGACGCCGTTCCTGCCGCACTCGGCGCAGAAGGTGCACGAGCTGCTCGGCGGTGAGGGCGTGTGGTCGGTGGCGCCGGAGATCCAGGAGGTCACCGACCTCGACGACGGGTCGCCGTACCCGGTCATCACCGGCGCCTACGACCAGGGGCAGGCCGTCTGGGCGTCCACCCCGCTCGCCGCGCCGGGCACCCCACTGGCCCCGCCCACGCCGATCTTCACCAAGCTCGACGAGTCGGTGGTCGCCGACGAGCTGCGGCGGCTGGAAGAAGGGGAATGAGCCGGAGCGCCGCCTCCCGCGCCAACCGGCGGGGTGAGCCCACGCCGTCCCCCGAGCCGCTGCCGGCGCCGGCGGTCGACAGCCACACGCACCTGGACATCGTGCTCGACGGCTTCCGCCCCGACGGCGGTCCGACGTCGACGGACGACGACGTGGACGCGGAGATCGCCGCCGCGGTGGCCGTGAACGTGCCGCGGCTGGTGCAGGTCGGTGTCGACGTCGCCTCGTCCCGGTGGTCCGCGGAGCTCGCCGCCCGGCACCCGAACGTCCTCGCCGCGGTGGCCGTGCACCCGAACGAGGCCGGCGCCGGGGAGGCCGACGAGGCCGCACTCGCCGAGATCGACCGGCTGGCTGCGCTGCCGCGGGTGCGGGCGGTGGGGGAGACCGGGCTGGACCGGTACCGCACCGGCCCCGACGGCTGGGCGGCGCAGGAGGCCTCCTTCCGCGCGCACATCCGCATCGCCAAGGAGCACGGCGTCGCGCTGGTCATCCACGACCGGGACGCGCACGGCGAGATCCTCCGGGTCGTCGACGACGAGGGCGCGCCCGAGCACGTCGTCATGCACTGCTTCTCCGGTGACGCGGCGTTCGCGCGGGCGTGCGTGGAGCGCGGGTTCGTGCTCTCGTTCGCCGGCACGGTGACGTTCGGCAACGCCGGCTACCTGCGGGAGGCCGCGGCGCTGACGCCGCTCGACCAGCTGCTCGTGGAGACCGACTCACCGTTCCTCACGCCCGTCCCGCACCGGGGCAGGCCGAACGCCTCACGGCTGGTGCCGCACACCGTGCGCGTACTCGCCGAGGTGACCCGGACCGACCTCACCCAGCTCTGCGCCGCGCTCACCACCACCGCCGAGCGCGTCTTCGGCTCCTGGTAGGAGGACCACCCTTCCCCCCGCACCTCGCTCCGCTCGGTGGGGGTCCCTGCAGGGTGGCCGTTCCATCCCGTCACCGCGGAAGGGGGGCCGGAGGCTCCCCGGAGGAAGGACGGGAAGGGCTCCGCGCAAATGGGGACGGCAATTGGTGGCGGTGTCGTCCGGTAGGACGACAATCAACACCGTGGGTCGTCTCATCGCCGTCGTGCTGTTCGTGGCTCTCCTGGTGCCGGGCGTGCTGCTGGCCCGTGCCTGGGGGCTGGCGGCTGGTCGGCGCGCGGTCGCCGGGGCGGCGGTGGAGCTCGCCACCCCGACCCCCGAGGGGTCGGCGACGCTGCACCGCCAGGCGCAGCACGGCCGTCGCTGGCGCCGGCTGGGCCTGCTGCTGGGCATCGCCGCGGTCGTGGCGAGCGTGGTGGTGCTCGCGGAGGCGTCGGTGTTCCTCTGGGTGCCCCTGCTCGTGCTGGGATCGCTCGCGGGTGTCCTGCTCGCCGAGGTCACCCGGCCGCGGCCGCGGTGGCAGCTGAGCTCGCCGGCGCGCCGTCCGCGCCAGGGGGAGCAGATCTCGGGGTGGCTGGTGTGGACCATGCGCGCGGTGGTCGCCGCCGAGCTCGTGCTCGCCGGGTGGTCGTGGTCCTCGGGTGACCTGGACGGACCGGTCGCCTGGGCCCTGGTGGCCGTGCCGCTGCTGGCGTGGGGGCTGGCCGAGGTGGCGCTGCTGCGCGCCCTGCTCCGGCCGCTGCCCGCCGAGGGCGCCGACGTGCCCGTCGACGAGGCGCTGCGGACGTGGACGGTGCACCTCGTCGTCGCGGCCGCGAGCGTGAGCGCCCTCCTTCCGCTCGGCTCGCTGCTGCTGCGCGTGGGGCTCGACCTCGGCGAACGGGTGGGCGAGGGGTTCGACGTGCTGCCGGTCGCCTTCGTGGCCGGGGGGTTCTCCGCGCTGGCCGCGGGGGTCGCCGTGGCGGCGTTCCTCCTGCGCTGGCTGCGGCCGGTGCCCGCCAGCACACCTGCGCTAGCGGGCTGAGTGCGCCGTCCTGGCCCCTCGGGTGCCGATCCACCCGTGCGCTTGGTCACCCCCGGCCGTGGGACACGGCGTCCTGGCGAGCGGCCGACGTCGGCGTGGTCGTGACTCCACGTGTCGGCGAGTCGACACGGAGCAGTCGACGCCCTCTGCTTCACTCGTCGTGCGCTGAAGCCGAGCGCAGAGCGTTCGTTATCGTGTCGTGACCGACAGCCGGGGTGGAGCGACGACCCGGGTGGCGCCGC
This sequence comes from Blastococcus sp. SYSU DS0533, assembly GCF_054050775.1. Lineage (NCBI taxonomy): Bacteria > Bacillati > Actinomycetota > Actinomycetes > Geodermatophilales > Geodermatophilaceae > Blastococcus > Blastococcus sp. SYSU DS0533. The sequence goes on from NZ_JBJGZZ010000005.1 coordinate 114,236, forward strand.
GCCGGGGGGACCTGGCCGCAGCCGCCCGAGCCGCCGACGCGACCGGGTCCGCTCCGGCGGTCCCGCCGCTCTCCTGCCCGGGTTCTGTGACCCCTGGAAGTGTCGTGCGCCGCTCCCTGCAGCTCAGCCTCTTCGCCCTCGTCCTGCTCGGACTGGTGGGCGGGACGCTGGCCTTCTTCCTCGCCCAGAAGTCCGTCGCGCTGACCGTGGACGGTCAGACGCAGGAGGTCGGCACCTACGCCGGCACGGTGGCCGAGGTGCTGGAGGAGGAGGGGCTCACCCTCACCGCGCACGACGTCGTGCTGCCGGCGGCGGACCAGGCGGTGGCCGACGGTGACGCCGTCGTCCTCACCCGGGCCCGGCCGCTGGAGCTCACCGTCGACGGCGTCTCGCGCGAGGTGCGGGTGACGGCGCTGTCGGTGGAGGAGGCGCTGCAGCAGCTCGGCTTCCGCACCGACGGGCTGGTCGTCTCGGCCAGCCGCAGCGAGCGCCTGCCGCTCGAGGGGATGCGGCTGAGCATCACCACGCCGAAGGACGTCGTGCTCGTCACCGACGGCCAGGAGCGGGTGGTCACCACGACCGCCGCCACGGCCGGCGACCTGCTCGCCGAGCAGGGCATCGCCCTCAGCGCGACCGACCGCACCAGCCTGCGCCTGGAGCAGGCGCTGCTGAACCGGATGCGCCTGCAGGTGTACCGGGTGCAGGTCTCCGACGTGACCGAGACGACCGCCGTGCCGCACGGGCGGGTCGAGACGCAGGATGCCGAGGCGTTCCAGGGCGACGAGACGGTGACCGTGCCGGGTGCCGACGGCGAGCAGGTGACGACCTACCGCGTGACCGTCGTCGACGGGACCGAGACCAGCCGCGAGACCCTGTCCACCTCGGTCACCCGCGAGCCGGTCGACGAGCAGGTCACGGTGGGCACCAAGGCGCGCCCGACGAACCGGCCCGCCGCCGACGGCCTGAACTGGGCCGCGCTCGCCGCCTGCGAGTCCGGTGGCCGCCCCACCGCGGTGAGCTCCACCGGCAAGTACCACGGGCTGTACCAGTTCTCTGTCGCGACCTGGCAGGGGGTCGGCGGATCGGGTCTTCCGTCGGCCGCCACGCCCGACGAGCAGACCTACCGAGCCCAGCTGCTGTACCAGCGCTCCGGCGCCGGCCAGTGGCCGCACTGCGGCCCGCGCCTGTTCGGCTGATCGGGATCCCCCTGAGCACCGCACCCGACCCGTCGGACGGGCTGCTGGGCCCGGCCGCGATCCGCGAGCTGGCCCAGCGCCTGGACCTGCGCCCGACCAAGACCCTGGGGCAGAACTTCCTGCACGACGCGAACACCATCCGGCGGATCGTCCGCACCGCCGGGCTGCGGCCGGACGACGTCGTGCTCGAAGTGGGCCCCGGGCTGGGGTCGCTCACCCTCGGGCTGATGCCGGCGGTCGCACGCGTGACGGCGGTGGAGATCGACCCGCGGCTGGCCGAGCTGCTGCCCGAGACGGTCGCCGAGCGCCGCCCCGACCTGGCCGACCGGCTCACCGTCGTCCGCGAGGACGCGCTGCGGGTGCGAGAGCTGCCCGGGCCGCCGCCCACCGCGCTGGTGGCCAACCTGCCGTACAACGTCGCCGTCCCGGTGCTGCTGCACCTGCTCGAGCTCCTGCCCACGCTGGACCGGGCGCTGGTGCTCGTGCAGGCCGAGGTGGCCGAGCGGTTGGCCGCCGCGCCGGGGACCCCGGCCTACGGCGTCCCGTCGGTCAAGGCCGCCTGGTACGGCGAGGTGCGCCGGGCCGGCAACGTCGGGCGCCGCGTCTTCTGGCCCGAGCCGAACGTGGACTCCGGCCTGGTCGCCCTCGTCCGCCGGCCGCCGCCGGCGGGGGACCGGGTGGCGACCTTCGCCGCCGTGGACGCCGCCTTCGGCATGCGCCGCAAGGGCCTGCGGGCAGCGCTGGCGCGCTGGGCAGGCAGCCCCGCGGCGGCGGAGCAGCGGCTCCGCGCGGCCGGCATCGACCCCACCGCCCGCGGTGAGCAGCTCTCGGTCACCGACTTCGCCCGGCTCGCGGCCACCGAGGCGGTGCAGCCGTGAGCGACCACGACGCGGTGGTCGTCCGCGCGCCGGCGAAGATCAACGTGCACCTGGGCGTCGGGCCCCTGCGCGAGGACGGCTACCACGCGCTGCACACGGTCTACCTGGCCGTCTCGCTGCACGACACCGTCACGGCGCGGCCGGGCGAGGGGCTGTCCCTGCGCATGGCCGGGGAGGGCGGCGCCGGCGCTGGGCAGGTGCCCACCGACCGCACCAACCTGGTGTGGCGGGCCGCGGAGCTGCTGGCCCGGCACGCGGGCGTCCCCGCCGACGCCGACCTGGACGTGGTGAAGCGGATCCCGGTGGCCGGCGGGCTGGCCGGGGGCAGCGCCGACGCAGCGGCGACGCTGGTCGCGCTGGACGCGCTGTGGGGCACCCGCGCCGGGCGCGAGGAGCTGCTGCGGCTGGCCGCCGAGCTCGGCAGCGACGTGCCGTTCGGCCTCGTCGGCGGGGTCGCCCTGGGCACCGGCCGGGGGGAGCAGGTGTCCCCGGTCCTGGCCGCCGGGCAGTGGCACTGGGTGCTGGGCATCGCGGGTGAGGGGCTCTCCACGCCCGCCGTCTACGGCGAGCTCGACCGGATGCGGGCCGACGGGCGGGTGCCGGACGTGAGCGGGCCGAGCCCCGCCGACCCGCTGCTCGCCGCGCTGCGCGCGGGGTCGACCGCGGAGTTCGGCGCCGCGCTGGCCAACGACCTGCAACCGGCCGCCCTGGCGCTCCGGCCCGACCTGCGGCGGGCGCTGCGCGCGGCCGAGGACGCGGGTGCCCGCGCCGCGCTGCTCAGCGGCTCGGGGCCGACCGTGGCCGCGCTGGCGGACGACGAGGAGTCAGCCGTCCGGCTCGCGGCGGAGCTGGCCGGTGTCGGCGTCTTCCGCACGGTGCGGGCCGTGACCGGCCCCGTCCCGGGGGCCCGGCTCGTCGGCTGACGGGAGCCGGGCCGCCGGGGACAGGGGTCAGGCGCCGGCGGCCGCGGGCACGCGGCGCTTCGCCGCCAGCCGCACGGGGTCGGGCCACTTCACGTTCCAGACCCAGCCGAGCTTCTCGAACACCCAGATCACCCGGGCGCTGATGTCGATCTGCCCGCGCAGCACACCGTGGCGGGCGCAGGTCGGGTCGGCGTGGTGCAGGTTGTGCCATGACTCGCCCGCGCTCAGGATCGCCAGCGGCCAGAAGTTCGTGGCCCGGTCGCGGCCGGGGGAGACGAACGGGCGGTCGCCGACCACGTGGCAGACCGAGTTGATCGACCAGGTGACGTGGTGCAGCAGCGCGATGCGCACCAGGCCGGCCCAGAAGAAGGCCGACCAGGCCCCGGCCCAGCTGCCGGTGACCACGCCGCCCAGGAGGGCGGGCAGGAACACGCTGACCGCCGCCCACACCACGAAGAGCCGGCCGGTCATGACCAGCGCGGGGTCCTTGAGCAGGTCGGGCGCGTAGCGCTCGGCGTTGGTCTTGCGACGCTCGAACAGCCAGCCCAGGTGGGCGTGGAACATGCCCTTGAGCAGCGCGCCGGCGCCGGTGCCGTAGCGCCACGGCGAGTGCGGGTCGCCCTCGCGGTCGGAGAAGGCGTGGTGCCGCCGGTGGTCGGCCACCCACTGGACGACCGGGCCCTGGATGGCCATGGAGCCGGCCACGGCGAGCGCGAGCCGCAGCGGCCGCTTCGCCTTGAACGAGCCGTGCGTGAAGTAGCGGTGATAGCCCACGGTGACGCCGAGCAGCGTGACGGAGTAGAAGCCGACCGCCAGGCCCACGTCCAGCCAGGAGAGCCCCCAGCCCCACACCGCCGGGACGACCGCGGCCAGGGCGAGGAACGGCACCACCACGAAGACGTAGAGGGTGACGATCTCCAGCACGCTCTTGCGCCGGCCGATCGCGTTGGCCGGGAGCCCGGCGTGCGGGTCCGCGGGACGCGGAGGAGCCATGGGCCGGGTGCGGGCAGGAGCGGACAAGGGGCCTCCGAGGGCGACCGGTGGGGGAGTGGGCCGGTGCCCGCTGGGCCCGGCTGCGTGGCCGTAACGTACGCCACCGCCGGGGACCCGGCGACCGGGCCGCGGTGCGACCGGTGCCCGCGCGCGTGCTCCCGGCACCGGCGGGGCCCTAGGCTCGCGGAGGGCGCCGTCCACCCGGCGCCCTCCGGGCGGCACCGGCCCGGGGATGGGGGATGGGGTAATCGGCAGCCCGCCGGCCTTTGGAGCCGGGAAGTCTCGGTTCGAGTCCGAGTCCCCCAGCGCAACCAGCCGTCGCCTCCCGAGGAGTTCCGTGACCCACGTGCAGCCGGTCCCCGCCCCTGACGCGCCGACGGTGGCCGCCGTCGTGGTCCTGGCCGCCGGGCAGGGCACCCGCATGCGCTCGTCCACCCCCAAGGTGCTGCACCCGCTGGGCGGGCGGAGCATGCTCGGGCACGTCCTGGCGGCGGCCGGGCCGCTGGCGGCCGGCCGGACCGTCGTCGTCGTCGGGTCCGGCCGCGAGCAGGTGGCGGCGCACCTCGCGCAGATCGCACCCGAGGCCCTGGCGGTGGTGCAGGAGGAGCAGCTCGGCTCGGGCCACGCGGCCGGCGTCGCCCTGGCCGCCGTGCCCGACCTCGAGGGCCCGGTGCTCGTCCTCAACGGGGACGCGCCGCTGCTGACCAGCGGGACGCTCACGCGGCTCGTGGCCGCGCACGACGCCGCCGGCAGCGTCTTCACCGTGCTCACGGCCGAGGTCGAGGACCCGACCGGCCTGGGCCGGATCGTCCGCGACGAGCGCGGCGCCCCCCGGGCGATCGTGGAGGAGCGGGACGCCACGGACGAGCAGCGCACCGTCCGCGAGGTCAACGCCGGCGTCTACGTCGCGGACGCCGCCACCCTGCGCCGGGTCCTGGCCGGTCTCGGGACGTCGAACGCGCAGGGCGAGCAGTACCTGACCGACGCGCTCGCGCCGCTGGTCGAGGAGGGGGCGCCGACGGCCGCCGTCCGCGCCGAGGACCCCGACGACGTGCTCGGCTGCAACGACCGCGTCGAGCTGGCCGCCCGCCGCCGCACCCTCAACGACCGCGTGCTCGAGGCGCTGATGCGCAGCGGCGTCACCGTCGTCGACCCGCTCACCACGTGGGTCGACGTCACCGCGACGGTGGGCCGGGACGCCGTCCTGGAACCCGGCACCCACCTCCGCGGGGTGACCTCGGTGGGTGATGCTGCCCACGTGGGCCCCGACACCACGCTGGAGGACACCGTGGTGGGGGAGGGGGCCTCCGTGGTGCGGGCGCACGCGGTGGGGGCGCGGATCGGTGCGCGGGTCTCGGTCGGCCCGTACGCCTACCTCCGACCGGGCACCGACCTCGCCGCCGGGGCCAAGGTCGGCACCTTCGTGGAGACCAAGAACGCGCAGGTCGGGGAGGGCGCGAAGATCCCGCACCTGTCCTACGTGGGCGACGCGACGATCGGGCGCGGGACCAACATCGGGGCGGCCACGGTGTTCGTGAACTACGACGGCGTGGCCAAGCACCGCACCACGATCGGGGAGCACGCGCGCACGGGTGCCGACAACATGTTCGTGGCGCCGGTCACGGTGGGGGACGGCGCCTACACCGCGGCGGGGTCGGTGATCACCTCGGACGTGCCCCCCGGGGCCATGGCCGTCGCGCGGGCACCCCAGCGGAATGTGGCAGGCTGGGTGCGTCGCCGACGGTCCGGAACGCCCGCTGCGGAGGCCGCGGCAGCGGCCGAGGGCCGGACCGAGGCACCCGGGGCGGGCCCGTCCGAGTCCTCCCGTGCGGCCCACGACAGCTAGGGACACCGAGCCGATGAGTGCGATCCGGCAGACGACGAACAAGAGCATGATGCTCTTCTCCGGCCGGGCCTACCCGGCGCTGGCCGAGGAGATCGCCGGTCACCTGGGCGTGACGCCGACCCCCACCGCCGCCTACGAGTTCGCCAACGGCGAGCTGTTCGTGCGCTTCGAGGAGTCGGTGCGCGGCTGCGACGCCTTCGTGGTGCAGAGCCACACCGCACCGATCAACACCTGGCTCATGGAGCAGCTGATCATGGTCGACGCGCTCAAGCGCGCCTCGGCCAAGCGGATCACCGTGGTGGCGCCGTTCTTCCCCTACGCCCGCCAGGACAAGAAGCACCGCGGCCGCGAGCCCATCTCGGCCCGCCTGGTCGCGGACATGTTCAAGACCGCGGGCGCCGACCGGCTGATGACCGTCGACCTGCACACCGCCCAGATCCAGGGCTTCTTCGACGGCCCGGTCGACCACCTCTTCGCCCTCGACCTGCTGGTCAACCACGTCTGCGAGCGCTGGGGCGACCGCGACATCACCGTCGTGTCGCCCGACTCCGGCCGAGTCCGGGTGTCCGAGCGGTGGAGCGACAAGCTCGGTGGCGTCCCGCTGGCCTTCATCCACAAGACCCGCGACCCGCTCGTGGCCAACGAGGTCGTCGCCAACCGCGTCGTCGGCGAGGTGGAGGGCCGGGTCTGCATCCTGGTCGACGACATGATCGACACCGGCGGGACGATCGTGAAGGCCGCCGAGACGCTGTTCGACGCCGGCGCCGCCGACGTCATCGTCACCGCCACGCACGGCGTGCTGTCCGGGCCCGCCGTCGAGCGGCTGTCCAACAGCAAGATCAGCGAGGTCATCGTGACCAACACGCTGCCCATCGAGCCGGCCCGCCAGTTCGACAAGCTCACCGTCCTCTCGATCGCCCCGCTGCTCGCACGGGCGATCAAGGAGGTATTCGAGGACGGGTCGGTCACCAGCCTGTTCGACGGCGCCAGCTGAGCTCACCCGGCGGGGTGAGCGGCCCCGCGGTCCGCGGCCGGTCCCCTGGGAGGATGGCCGGCGTGCCCGCTCGCGCCCGACTGACCGACGCCCAGGTGGCCGCCGTGGCCCGCTACCACTTCGGACTGGTGGCCGCGGTGCCGGACCTGCCGCCCGCGGAGGCCTTCGAGGACGCCCAGGGCGTGCCGGTGGCCGTCCGCGAGGGCGACGGGCTGGCGGTGGCCGAGATCCCGCGCTGGCGCTCGCCCGCGGCGGTGGCCCGGCGGCTCGCCGACCTCGGCTGGACCGAGCCCACCGCCTGGGTCGGCCGGCCCCCCGCCGACCCCGCGGAGCTGCCCGGCCGCGTCCTGGCGCTGCTGCCCGTGGCCGGCGCGCCGGCGGACTCCGCCTCGGTCTCCACCGGCGCCGCCGCCTGGGCGGGCGTGCGCGCGACCGGCCGCGAGGTCGAGCTCGTTCTGGTGCCGGTCACGGCCGCCCACCCGGAGCTGCCCTGGAGCGAGCTGGCCGCCCGGTACGGCGCGACCCTGCTCGGGGAGCGGGTCGATCCCGCACCCGCCCGGACGGGTGGCACGGTGCTGTTCTTCACGGGTCTGTCGGGGGCGGGCAAGTCGACGATCGCCGGACGGGTGGTCGAGCTGCTGCTCGAGGCGGGCTCGGCGGTCACGCTGCTGGACGGCGACGAGGTGCGCCACCACCTGTCGGCGGGGCTCGGCTTCTCGCAGCAGGACCGCGACACCAACGTGCGGCGGATCGGCTGGGTGGCCGCGCAGATCGCCAAGCACGGCGGGACCGCCGTCTGCGCGCCGATCGCCCCGTACGCGGCGGTGCGCGCCGACGTCCGGCGGGAGGTGGAGGCGCAGGCAGGGCGGGGCAGCTTCGTGCTGGTCCACGTCGCCACACCGCTCGCCGAGTGCGAGGCCCGGGACCGCAAGGGCCTGTACGCGAAGGCGCGGAGGGGCGAGATACCCGCGTTCACCGGGGTCAGCGATCCCTACGAGGCGCCGGTGGACGCCGAGGTCACCGTGGCGACCGCGGGCCGCACGGTGGACGACTGCGCCCGGCAGGTGCTCGACGCGGTGCTCGGCGGCTGATCGGGCTGGGGTAGCCTGTTGTCCGTTGCCCGGCGAGGGAGACGGTCCAGCCGTACTCCGTGATCGACGTGCGTGTGCCCCGTGGGGTGTGCTGCGCCCGGTCGCCGGCCCGCAGACCGATCCACTTCCGAGGAGCACACCACCGTGGCTGACTTCCGTCTCGAGGCCGAGACCCGTACCGAGTTCGGCAAGGGCAGCGCCCGCCGCACCCGGCGTGCCGGCCGCGTCCCCGCCGTCCTCTACGGGCACGGCCAGGACGTCGTCCACCTGTCCCTGCCGGCCCGGGAGTTCGCCGCGGCGCTGCGCAACGGCGGCAGCAACGCCCTGCTGACCATCGTCCTGGACGGCACGGAGCAGCTGGCGCTGACCAAGGCCGTCCAGCGCGACCCGCTGACCCGCGTCCACGAGCACGTCGACCTGCTGCTCGTCCGTCGCGGCGAGAAGACCACCGTCGACGTGCCGATCGTCGTCGTCGGTGAGCCGGCGCCGGACGCCATCCCGAACCACCAGCTGAACACCGTCTCCATCGAGGCTGACGCGACCCGGCTCCCCGACAGCATCGAGGTCGACGTCACCGGCCGCGACGCCGGGCAGGGCATCACCGCCGGCGACCTGGTCCTGCCGGCCGGGTCCACCCTGGTCACCGACCCGGAGGCGCTGGTCATCGGCTTCCTGGGGGCGCCCTCCGCCGAGGCCCTCGAGGCCGAGCTCGCCGAGGCCGAGGCGGAGGCCGGCATCGAACGCGAGGAGTCCGACGAGGCCGCCGAGGGCGCCGGCGAGGGCGACGTCGTCCCCGAGCCGCTCGACCAGGGCAGCGGCGAGTCGATGGACGCCGCCGAGAACAGCAAGAACGACTGAGGCATCCGCTGACCGAGAGCACGGACCGCAGGGGCGCCGGCACCGCCGGCGCCCCTGCGGCGTCCCCGCCGCCCGAGGGGCCCTACCTGGTCGTCGGCCTCGGCAACCCCGGGCCCACCTATGCCGGCAACCGCCACAACGTGGGGGCGATGGTCCTCGAGGAGCTGGCCCGCCGGGCGGGGGTCCGGCTGGCCGCCGGCAAGGGCGCGCGGGCCCGGGCGGTCTCCGGTGAGGGGCGGCTCGCTGGCCGGCGGGTCGTGCTCGCGGTGCCGTCGACCTACATGAACGAGTCCGGCGGCCCGGTCCGCGGCCTGCTGGACTACCACAAGCTGCCCGCCGAGCAGCTCGTCGTCGTCCACGACGAGCTCGACATCCCTTTCGCCTCCGTGCGGCTCAAGCGCGGCGGCGGGGAGGGCGGCCACAACGGCCTGCGCTCGATCACCCGCTCGACCGGCACCAAGGACTACCTCCGGGTGCGCGTCGGCATCGGCCGCCCGCCCGGTCGCCAGGACCCGGCCGACTTCGTCCTCAAGGACTTCTCCGGCACCGAGCGCAAGGAGCTGGACCTGCTGCTGGTCGAGGCCGCGGACGCCACCGAGGCGCTCCTGGCCTCCGGGCTCGAGGCAGCGCAGAACCAGGTCCACCCGCGCACCTGAACCCCCGCCGGCCGGGACCGTCGACCGGCGCCCCCGTTGGGGTGAAACGGAACGCGGTGGACAGCCCGTCGTCGGTCGGCACCGTGGTCGTCCCTCCAAGTTCGTTGCTTCCGGGCCGCCACGTCCGGCGGCGGCCCACGCCTCGGTCGGCCCCGGCGTACGCGTGAATCTGCCGGTGGCCGTCAGCGGACGCGCCGACGCCCCGCGGGGGGTTCGCGGGCGGACCGCCACCCCTATTGGGGAGGCCGGCCGCGGGGCACCGCCGGGCGCCCGGTTCAGCGGTCGGTCGGGGTGGCCGCGTGGTGGTCCGCTGCCCGCCGGCGAGCCGGTGGGGCGGCGCGGTCCGGACGCCGCCGGGTGGCCCACGCGTCCCGGAGGTAGCGGGGACGGGCCGGGAGCCCGTGCCGGGAGCGCGCCGCCCACCACAGCAGCGGGCCGACGACGACGGCGCCCCCCAGCACGACGACCATGGCTAGGTTGCCCAGGCCGAGCAGCTTGAGCCCGGAGGCGAGCAGCACCAGGGCCAGCGCGCGGCGGACCAGGCCGCCGGGCGCCCGCGAGGACAGCCGCGCGCCGAGGTAGACGCCGGGCAGGCAGCCGATCAGCAGGGAGGTGGTCAGGTCGAGCCGGAAGTCGCCGAAGAGGAGGTGGCCCAACGCGGCGGAGGCGACCAGCGGCACGGCCTGGACCAGGTCGGTCCCGACGAGCGAGGCCGCGCTGAGCCGTGGGTAGAGCGCGAGCAGGGCGATGATGATCAACGAGCCGGAGCCGACCGAGGTCATCCCCACGATCACGCCGCCGACGACGCCCACGAGCACGGTGGCCAGCGGCCGGGTGCGCAGCGGGGTGTCCGCCGGCTCCTCGCGCACCGGGGCGGGCAGGCCGCCGCGACGGACCCGGGCCCGTTCGGCCGCCCGCCGGCCGCGGTCGACCATCGCCAGGTACGCCTTGCCGATCAGGCCCGCAGCCGCCAGGAGCAGCGCGATGCCGAGCGCGAACTTGGTCCACTCCTGCACCTCGTCACCCGATCCCAGGGCACGGGTGAGCAGCACCCCGCAGAAGGCGGCGGGCACCGAGCCGAGGGTCAGCCACCCGACCAGGCGCATGTCGACCGTGCCCCGGCGCAGGTGGACGACCCCGCCGACGGGCTTCATCACCGCGGAGACCACCAGGTCGCTGGAGACGGCGGCCAGCGGCGGGACACCGAAGAACAGCACGAGCACCGGTGTCATGAGCGCGCCGCCACCCATGCCGGTCATGCCGACGACGACGCCGATCAGCAACCCGGCCACGACGAGCGCGACGTCCACGTCCACGCCCCGTCCCCCTGTCCACCGTGGTGACCACCCGTGGCGACGGGTGGCCGTGCCACGGTAGGCCGGGGCGCCCACCGGTGTCCCCGGACCGCGTCCCGCCGTCAACCCCGAGGGTGGTTCGGGTCCGGGGCGGCACGGGCGCGCGGGGACGCCGGCGAGTACGAGGTCACGCTCACCGTCACCGACGACGGCGGCGCCACCGCGGTGGCGACCTCGACGGTGACGGTGGCCGCGCCGCCGCCGCCCCCGACCGCCGGCATCGGGCTGCGCGGATCGGCGGGCTCCTCCGACCGGGTCGTCACGAGCGCGGCGCTCGAGGTGCCGGCGTCGGTGCAGGCCGGGGACGGGCTGGTGCTGGTGCTCTCGACGAACTCGACGGTGACCGGCGCGGCCCCCGCGGGCTGGGTCGAGGTCGGGCGGGTGTCCGCGAACGACCAGAACCCGACCACCCAGGTGTTCTCCCGCGTGGCCGGCGCCGGTGACGCGGGGACGGCGGTCGCCGTGGTGCTCAGCGGGCAGGCGAAGGTGACCCTGCAGCTCATGGCCTACTCCGGTACCTCCACGGCCGGGCCGGTGGGGTCGTTCACGGCGGCCACCGCGGGTGCGGGCACCGCGCACACCACCCCGGTCGCGGCGGCGGCGGAGGGCAACTGGGTGCTGTCGGTCTGGTCGGACAAGCAGGGCGACGAGCGGCAGTGGACGGCCCCGGCGACCGGGGTGACCGAGCGCAGCAACATCGCCGGCGTGGGCAGCGGCGACATCGCCACGCTGCTGGCCGACAGCGGTGGTCCGGTCGCGGCCGGCCAGGTCGGTGGGCTGACGGCCACCGTGCCCACGCCCAGCAACCGAGCCACCATGATCACGCTGGTCCTCGCCCAGGCCTGACGCGACGGCGCACCGCAGCGGGCCCCCGACCGGACCGGTCGGGGGCCCGTCGCCGTGCTGCCCCGGCGCCGGCGGCGGCGAGCCGGGCCGCCGTCTAGCCTGGTGCGGGGCGTCGCCGCACTCGGCGGCCCGATCCGATCCCCGGGAGAAGAAGAAGCGTGACCCTGCGCGGCGTGCTCGACGTCGTCCTCACCGATCCCGGCATGTCCCGCGTGGTCGCTGCCGCCGGGAACGCCGAGCTGGCGGTCACCGCGCCGCCGCCCGTGCAGCCGCTGGTCGCCGCCGCGCTGGCCGCGCGGGGCGGCGCCGGGGTGCCCGTCCTGCTGGTGACGGCGGGGGAGCGCGACGCCGACGCCGCGGCGGACCTGCTCCGCTGCTTCCTGCCCGACCGCCGGGTGGAGACCTTCCCCGCCTGGGAGACGCTGCCGCACGAGCGGCTCAGCCCGCGGGCGGACACCGTCGGGCGCCGGCTCGCGGTCCTGCGCGACCTCACCCACCCGGGGCAGAACGGCGCGATCGACGTGCTGGTCGCCCCGGTGCGGAGCGTGCTCCAGCCGCTGGCCCCCGGGCTCGGTGACCTGGTGCCGGTCGAGCTGCAGCCCGGGAACTCCGCCGACCTGGACGGCGTCGCCCAGGCGCTGTCCGACGCCGCCTACACCCGCGTGGAGCTGGTCGAGAAGCGCGGCGAGTTCGCCGTCCGCGGCGGGCTGCTCGACGTCTTCCCGCCCACCGAGCCGCACCCGGTCCGGGTCGAGTTCTGGGGTGACGAGGTCGACGAGCTGCGCTACTTCTCGGCCGCCGACCAGCGCTCGCTGGACGAGCGCCCCGAGCGGCTGTGGGCACCACCCTGCCGCGAGCTGCTGCTCACCGAGGAGGTGCGGGCCCGCGCGGCGGCGCTGGCCGTGGAGCACCCCGGCCTGCTGGAGGTCCTGGGCAAGCTGGCGGAGGGCATCGCCGTCGAGGGCATGGAGTCGCTGACCCCGGTGCTCGTGCCCGGCCGGCTGCAGCTGCTCACCGAGCTGCTGCCGGCCGGCACGCACGTGCTGGTCTGCGACCCGGAGCGGGTGCGCAGCCGCGCGGCGGACCTGGTCCGCACCGCTGAGGAGTTCCTCGCCGCGTCGTGGGCGACCGCCGCCGAGGCGGGGGAGGCGCCGCTGGACCTCGGGGCGTCGTCGTTCCGCGAGCTCGCCGACGTCGAGGCCGCGACCCGCGGCCGCGGGCTGCCCTGGTGGACCACCGGCGCCTTCACCCTCCAGGCGGAGGACGACGAGGGCCAGGTGACCCTCGACGCGACGGCGGTCGAGCGGTTCCACGGCGACCAGGGCGCCGCCGTCGAGCGCATGCGGGAGTGGCACCGCGACGGGTGGCGGGTCGTCGTCACCTTCGCCGGCCCCGGTCCCGCCCAGCGGGCCGCCGACCAGCTCACCGAGGCCGAGCTCGGCGTCCGGCTGGTGCCCGACGTCGCCACCGCCCCCGACCCCGGGCTCACCCACGTCACCCAGGGCAACCTGGAGGCGGGGTTCGCCTTCCCCGGCGTCGGTCTGGCGCTCGTCACCGAGCACGACCTGACCGGCCAGCGCGGCACGACGATGCGCGACGCGGTGAAGATGCCCGCCCGCCGGCGCAACGCCGTCGACCTGGTGCAGCTGCAGCCGGGTGACCTGGTGGTGCACGAGCAGCACGGCGTGGGCCGCTACATCGAGATGATCAGCCGCACCGTCAACGGCGGGCAGCGCGACTACCTGATCGTCGAGTACGCGCCGTCGCGGCGGAACCAGCCGCCGGACCGGCTGTTCGTGCCCACCGACGCCCTCGACCAGCTCACCCGGTACGTCGGCGGTGAGTCGCCGGCGCTGTCGAAGCTGGGGGGCGCCGACTGGCAGAAGACCAAGAGCCAGGCCCGCAGGGCGGTCAAGCAGATCGCCGGGGAGCTGATCCGGCTGTACTCGGCCCGGATGGCCACCAAGGGCCACGCGTTCGGCCCGGACACGGTCTGGCAGCGCGAACTGGAGGACGCCTTCCCCTTCCAGGAGACCCCCGACCAGCTGGCCGCGATCGACGAGGTCAAGGCCGACATGCAGCAGTCGGTGCCGATGGACCGGATCATCTGCGGCGACGTCGGCTACGGGAAGACCGAGATCGCGGTGCGTGCGGCGTTCAAGGCCGTGCAGGACGGCAAGCAGGTCGCCGTCCTGGTGCCGACGACGCTGCTGGCCAACCAGCACTTCAAGACCTTCTCCGAGCGGTTCGCCCAGTTCCCGGTCACGGTGAAGGTGCTCTCCCGGTTCCAGTCCGACGCCGAGAGCCGGCAGATCCTCGCCGAGCTCGCCGACGGGTCGATCGACGTGCTGGTCGGTACGCACCGGCTGCTGCAGCCGACGACGCGGTGGAAGGACCTCGGCCTGGTCATCGTCGACGAGGAGCAGCGCTTCGGCGTCGAGCACAAGGAGTACCTGAAGACGATGCGGACGGCGGTCGACGTCCTCTCGATGTCGGCCACCCCGATCCCGCGCACCCTGGAGATGAGCCTCACCGGCATCCGCGAGATGTCGACGATCCTCACCCCGCCCGAGGAGCGGCACCCGGTGCTCACCTACGTGGGTGCGTGGAACGACAAGCAGATGGCGGCGGCGATCCGCCGTGAGCTGCTGCGCGACGGCCAGGTGTTCGTCATCCACAACCGGGTGCAGTCGATCGACAAGGCCGCGGCGAAGATCCGCCACCTCGTTCCCGAGGCCCGCATCGCTGTCGGGCACGGCCAGATGAAGGAGCACGAGCTCGAGCGGATCATGGTCGGCTTCTGGGAGAAGGAGTACGACGTCCTGGTGGCGACGACGATCGTCGAGTCCGGCCTGGACATCCCGAACGCCAACACCCTGATCGTCGACCGCGCAGACACCTTCGGCCTCTCCCAGCTGCACCAGATCCGCGGCCGCGTCGGCCGCGGCCGGGAGCGGGCCTACGCCTACTTCACCTACGACCCCACGCGCACGCTCACCGAGACCTCGGTGGACCGGCTGACCACCATCGCCAACAACACCGACCTCGGCGCCGGCATGGCGGTGGCGATGAAGGACCTGGAGATCCGCGGCTCGGGCAACCTGCTCGGCGGTGAGCAGTCCGGGCACATCGCCGGTGTGGGCTTCGACCTCTACGTGCGGCTGGTCGGCGAGGCGGTGGCCGACTACCGGGCGCAGGTGACCGGCGAGGAGGCGCCCGCCGAGCCGGTGGAGGTCCGGGTGGACCTGCCGGTGGACGCGCACCTGCCGCACGACTACGTGCCCGGCGAGCGGCTGCGGATGGAGGCCTACCGCAAGGTCGCCTCCATCCAGGACGACGAGCAGGCGCAGGCCGTGCTCGACGAGCTCACCGACCGGTACGGCGCCCCGCCGGCGCCGGTGCTCAACCTGCTGGCCGTCGCCCGGTTCCGGGTCGCGATGCGGGCGCTGGGCATCACCGAGGTCTCGCTGCAGGGGCGCACCATCCGGGTCGGCCCGGTGGACCTGCCGGAGTCCAAGCAGATGCGGCTGGCCCGGCTGGCCGACGGCGCCTCCTACAAGGCGGCGGTCCGGATGGTGTCGCTCAAGGTGCCGGTCGGCCCCGACCGCCGCACCCCGCTGCGGGACGTCGCCCTCCTGGAGAACCTGCACGCGACGCTGCGCGCCGTGCTGGAGCAGCCTGTCGCCGCCTAGCCCGACCGGGGCGGCTGCCGGCGGCCCTGCTGCAGGGGCCCGCGCCGAGCGGGCGAGGCGTGGGAGGCAGCGGAGTCCTTCTGCACACCCGATGTGGCACGCTCCGGCCGTGCTGACTTCCCGCGCTGCCCGGGCCGGTGCCGCCGTCGCGCTGGCCGTCGTCGCACTGAGCGGGTGCCGGTCCGCGCCCGACGTCGCCGCCTACGTCGGTGACGAGCGGATCACCGTGGACGAGCTCCGGGCGCAGGTCGACGCCCGGCTGACCGACCCCGGGATCGCCGCCGCCGTCGAGGGGCGCGAGGAGGACCTCACCGCCCAGGTGCTCGGCCTGCTCGTCGAGGCCGAGGTGCACGACGCCGCGGCGCAGCGCTACGACGTGCAGGTCACCGACGCCGAGGTGACCCGCCGGATCGAGGAGCTGCTGGGCGCGGACGACCCCGAGGCGGTGTACGGCCGGCTCGCCGAGCAGGGGATCGCCCCGGTCGACGTCCGCGAGAGCGTGCGCCAGCAGCTCGTGCGCCAGGAGATCGCGACCGACGAGGGCGGGGCGGAGCCGCTGGACGAGGCGGCTCTGCGCGCCCGCTACGAGGAGGTCCGCGAGGGGCTGGGCCAGGTCGAGTACGGCTACGTCACGGTGCCCGACCAGGCCACGGCCGACGCGGTGGTCGCCGAGCTCGCCGCCGCCCCTGCGAGCTACCCCGAGGTGGCCGCGCGGTTCCCCGGCCAGTTCACGCTGCCGGAGCTCGACCGGCGTGCACCCGGAGAGCTGCCGGGCGCGCTGGCCGGCCCGCTCGCCGCCGCGGCCCCGGGGACGGCGGTCGCCGTGCCGGTGCCCGAGGCCGGCGGGATCGTCGTCGCTTTCCGCGCCGGGACGGCGTACCCGTCGTTCGAGGAGCTCCGGCCGCAGCTGGTGGAGGAGGCCGGGGAGCAGGTGGAGGCTGCGGCCCAGCCGCTGCTCGAGGAGGTGCGGGCCGACCTCGACGTCACGGTCAACCCGCGCTACGGCGTGTACGAGGACGGGCGGCTGCTGCCGGCCGGGGTCGGCGTCGTCGACATCCTCGGCGACGAGACCACCCCCGCCGAGTAGCCGCCGGCGCCACCTCCCGGAGACTGGGCGGGTGCCCGTCGCCCTGGTCGTCACCGTCAACCCCCGGCTCCCCGCCCTGCTGGGCGCAGAGGGCTGGAGGGCGGTGACCGGAGGCCGCGCGGTCGTCGCTCTGCCGGGCGCCGGGGCCGGGGCGGCGATGCTGCGAGCGGCCGGCGTCGAGGTCGGGGAGCTGCCCGGGGCGGCGGCTGCGGCAGCCCGCGAGGACGACGTCGTCTGCCTGGCGTCCCCGGACGAGGCGACCGCCTTCCCCGGCGTGCCGGCGGTGGCCGGGGCGCCGGAGCCACCCGGCGCGCGGCTGCTCGACGTCGTCCGGGTCATGGACCGGCTCCGCTCGCCCGGCGGGTGCCCCTGGGACGCCGAGCAGACCCACGCCTCGCTGCGCGGCTACCTGCTCGAGGAGGCGCACGAGGCCTACGACGCGATCGTCGACGACGACCCGGTGGCGATGCGCGAGGAGCTCGGCGACGTCCTGCTCCAGGTGGTGTTCCACGCCCGCGTCGCCGCCGAGGCGGCGGACGGTCGGCGCTTCGACGTCGACGACGTCGCCGGCGACCTGGTGGAGAAGCTGGTCCGCCGCCACCCGCACGTCTTCGGAAACGCGGGACCGCGGGACGTCGCGCAGGTCGAGGCGGGGTGGGAGGAGATCAAGAAGGCGGAGAAGCAGCGCCGATCGCCGACCGAGGGCGTCTCCCGCTCGCAGCCCGCCGCCTCGTGGGGGGCGGCCCTGGTGCGCCGGGCCGGCCGGGCCGGGCTGCCGACCCCCGAGCCCGCCGAGCTGGCCGACGCGAGCCCCGAGGCGCTCGGTGAGCGGCTGCTGGCCGTCGTGGCCGCCGCCGAGGCGCGCGGGTGGGACGTGGAGGACGCCCTCCGGGAGGCGGTGCGCCGCTACGCCGGGGAGCTCGACGCCGCCGCCGGGCACCGACCCGACGGGGGGACCTCGGCCTGACGGGCGGGTCCCGGCTCACTAGCGTGGGCCACCGGCCCACATGCGCTGATCCCGGAGAGGAGCCGGTCCGCTGCCCGCCACGCTGTCCGCCCCCGCCACCGACCCGGTCGGTCCCGACGAGGCCGTCGAAGGTGTCTCCGGCCTGATCCCGTCGGAGCCCTGGCAGGTCGCCCTGGTCCTGCTCGGCGCGGCCCTGGCGGCCTGGCTGCTCGGCGTCCTCATCGGCGTCGTCGTCCGCCGGGTCGGCCGCGCCTCGCCGGTGACCGCAGACCTCTCCCGCCGGGGCCGCACCCCGATGCGCGCGCTCCTCGTGCTCGTGGCGCTGACCGTCGTGCTCGAGGCGGCCGACGACCTGGGGGACTGGACGGAGGTCGTCGTCCACGTGCTGGCCCTGGCGGTGATCGCGACGATCGGCTGGCTGGTCGCCGTGGGCGTCTTCGTCGCGGCCGACGTCTGGCTGGCCCGCTACGACGTCGACGTCGCGGACAACCGGCACGCCCGGCGGGTGCGCACCCAGATCTCCCTGCTCCGCCGGCTCGTCGTCGTCCTCGTCGCCGTGCTCACCCTCGCCGCGATGCTGCTGACCTTCCCGGGCGCCCGCGCCGCCGGCGCCAGCATCCTGGCGAGCGCCGGGGTCATCTCCATCGTCGCGGGCCTGGCCGCGCAGACCTCGCTGGCCAACGTCTTCGCCGGCCTGCAGCTGGCCTTCACCGACGCCATCCGGGTCGACGACGTCGTCGTCGTGGAGGAGGAGTGGGGGCGGATCGAGGAGATCACCCTCACCTACGTCGTCGTGCACCTCTGGGACGACCGGCGCCTGGTGCTGCCGTCGACCTACTTCACCACCACCCCGTTCCAGAACTGGACGCGCAAGGAGTCCGCCGTCCTCGGCGCGGTCGAGCTCGACGTGGACTGGACGACGCCGTTCGACCGGATGCGCGAGGAGCTCGACCGCCTCCTCGCCGGTGACGAGAACTGGGACCAGCGGGTCAAGGTCCTCCAGGTCACCGACGCCGTCGGCGCGCTGGTGCGGGTGCGGGTGCTGGTCAGCGCCCAGGACGCGGGCACGCTCTGGGACCTGCGCTGCACCGTCCGGGAGGGGCTGGTCGGCTGGTTGCAGCGCGAGGCCCCGCACGCGCTGCCCCGGGTCCGCAACGAGGGGGCACCCGGCTACGAGACCGCCGGCCGGCGGGGGCCGCGCCCCGCTCCCGACCCCCGCACCGCACCGCGCCCGGCCCGCCCGGCCGACCGGGCGCCGGCCACCAGCGAGGGGTTGTTCACCGGCAGCCTGGAGGCGCGGCGGCGCTCCCAGGCGTTCACCGGACCGAGCGAGGAGGACCAGGCCGAGCGTGCCCGCCACGACCGTTCGGCCGCCGACGGGGGGACCGCGGAGCAGCAGCCGGCGCCCTGATGCGTGCGGGACGTGGCCGGGTGAGCACCGCGCCGGCCGTCCGGGCTGGTTAGGCTGCCCCCGTGCCGAGCATCGATGCCGTAGGCGCGCGGGAGATCCTCGACTCGCGCGGAAACCCCACCGTGGAGGTCGAGGTCGCCCTCGACGACGGGACGATCGCCCGGGCCGCCGTGCCCAGCGGCGCCTCCACCGGCGCCTTCGAGGCGGTCGAGCTGCGCGACGGCGGTGACCGGTACGGCGGCAAGGGCGTGACCAAGGCCGTCGACGGCGTCCTCGACGTCATCGGCCCCGAGCTGGTCGGCTACGAGGCGACCGAGCAGCGGCTGGTCGACCAGCGCCTGCTCGACCTCGACGGCACGCCCGACAAGTCCCGCCTGGGCGCCAACGCGATCCTCGGCGTGAGCCTCGCCGTCGCGCGCGCCGCCGCGGACTCCACCGGCCTCCCGCTGTTCCGCTACGTCGGCGGCCCCTCGGCGCACCTGCTGCCGGTGCCCATGATGAACATCCTCAACGGTGGCGCCCACGCCGACAGCAACGTCGACGTGCAGGAGTTCATGATCGCCCCCATCGGCGCGGCGACCTTCGCCGAGGCGCTGGCCATGGGCACCGAGACCTACCACGCGCTCAAGGCGGTGCTCAAGGGCCGCGGCCTCTCGACCGGGCTGGGCGACGAGGGCGGCTTCGCCCCGGACCTGCCGAGCAACCGCGACGCGCTCGACCTCATCGCCGAGGCCGTCGACAAGGCCGGATACTCCGTCGGCACCGACATCGCCTTCGCGCTCGACGTCGCCGCCACCGAGTTCCACACCGAGGGCGGCTACGACTTCGAGGGCCAGAGCCGCTCGGCCGAGTACCTCGTCGACTACTACCGCGGCCTGGCCGACGCCTACCCGATCGTCTCCATCGAGGACCCGCTCGACGAGGAGGACTGGGACGGCTGGATCGCCCTGACCGCCGCCCTCGGCGACCGGGTGCAGCTGGTCGGCGACGACCTGTTCGTCACCAACCCGGTCCGCTTGGCCGACGGCATCGCGCGCGGGGCCGCCAACGCCCTGCTGGTCAAGGTGAACCAGATCGGCACGCTGACCGAGACCCTCGATGCGGTCAACCTGGCGCACCGCAACGGCTACCGCTGCATGATGAGCCACCGCTCCGGCGAGACCGAGGACACCACGATCGCCGACCTCGCCGTCGCCACCGACTGCGGGCAGATCAAGACCGGTGCCCCGGCGCGCAGCGAGCGGGTGGCCAAGTACAACCAGCTGCTGCGCATCGAGGAGGAGCTCGACGACGCCGCCCGCTACGCCGGCGCCGCCGCCTTCCCGCGGCTGAACGGCTGAGCGGAGGGCGATGAGCAGCGTCCGCGGCCGGCGGGGCGGCAGCGAGGGGCGGCGCGCGACCGGCCGGGTGCCGCGCGTGCACCACTCGCGACCGGTCCGCACCGGGTTGCGCTCGGGGGCGTCGAGCCGCCCCGCGCAGCGGCGGCCCAACCGCCGCCCGGAGCGCCGCCTGTCCGCGGCCGCCGCGCCGCGGCGGCGCCCGCTGTTCACCGGCCGCGCCGTGGTGCTCGTCGGGCTGGTGCTGCTGCTCGCGCTGACCCTGGCCGGGCCGATCCGGCAGTACCTGGCCGGCCAGGCCGAGCTGGCGCGGCTGGCCGCGGAGGGCCGGCAGCTCGACGAGCGGGTCGCCGCGCTGCAGGGGCAGCTGGAGCTGCAGTCCGACCCGGTCTACGCCCAGCGGCAGGCGCGGGAGCGGCTGTCCTACGTGCTGCCCGGTGACCGGCTGGTGCTCGTCGTCGACGGCGAGGCGGTCGAGGGCGACGCCGGCACGCTGGCGGCGGCCGCCGTCGACCCGGAGCCGCTGCCCTGGTACGAGGGCCTGATGCGGTCGCTGGCCGAGGCCGACGGCGGCCAGGACGACGAAGGGGCGGCGGAGTGATGGAGGACCCTGCCGCCCCCCGGACCTCGCGAGCTCGACCCGGGCCCCCGCCCCGGGGTCGTTCCAGCCCCGTCAGCGAGGAGGACCGGGAGGTCGTCGCCCGGCAGCTCGGCCGCCCGCCCCGCGCGCTGGTCGGCGTCGCGCACCGGTGCCCCTGTGGCCAGCCGGACGTCGTCGAGACCTCGCCGCGGCTCGAGGACGGCACCCCGTTCCCGACGCTGTACTACCTCACCTGCCCGCGGGCCTCGGCCGCCGCGAGCCGGCTGGAGTCGACCGGCCGGATGCGCGAGTGGCAGGAGGAGCTCGCCACCGACCCCGAGCTCGCGGCCGGTTACCGGGCCGCGCACGAGGCCTACCTCGCCGCCCGCGACGCCAAGGACGTGCTGCCCACCCGCAACACCGCCGGCGGCATGCCCGACCGGGTCAAGTGCCTGCACGCGCTGGCCGGCCACGCGCTCGCCGCCGGCCCCGGCGTGAACCCGGTCGGCGACCGCGCGGTCGCCGAGATGGGGGAGTGGTGGGCCAAGGGCCCCTGCGCCCGCCCCGAGGACGACGCGTGAGGCGGGTGGCCGCCATCGACTGCGGCACCAACTCCATCCGGCTGCTCGTCGCCGACGTCCCGCCGCACGGCGGGCACACCGACCTGCTGCGGCGCATGGAGGTGGTGCGGCTCGGCCAGGGCGTCGACGCCACCGGCCGGCTGGCGCCGGAGGCGATCGAGCGCACCCGCGTGGTGCTCGCCGAGTACGCGTCGCAGGCCCGGGAGCTGGGGGCCACCGAGGTCCGGATGGTCGCCACCAGCGCCACCCGGGACGCGGCCAACCGCGCGGACTTCGAGGACATGGTGCGCACCACCCTGGGCCGCGGGGCCGACGTCGTGACCGGCCGGGAGGAGGCGGAGCTCTCCTTCCTCGGCGCGACCGGGTCGGTCGCGGCCGCGGCCGCCGCCCACGGCCTGCGACCGGCGCCCGCTCCCTGGCTGGTCGTCGACATCGGCGGCGGCTCCACGGAGTTCGTGCTCGGGGACGACGAGGGCGTGATCGCGGCCCGCTCGGTCGACATCGGCTGCGTGCGGCTCACCGAGCGGCACCTGCACGACGACCCGCCCACCGCCGAGCAGATCGCCCGCACCGAGCGCGACATCCGCGCCGCACTGGCCCGGGTCACCGAGGAGGTGCCGGTCGGGAAGGCGGCGAGCCTGGTCGGGCTGGCCGGGTCGGTGACCACCGTGGCGGCGCTCGCGCTGGGGCTGCCCGCCTACGACTCGGTGGCGATCCACGGCTCGCGCATCCCGGTGGCCGACGTCCGCCGCGTCTCGGGGCACCTGCTCGCCGCGACGCGGGCGCGCCGCGCCGCCGAGCCGGTGATGCACCCGGGCCGGGTCGACGTGATCGGTGCGGGCGCGCTCATCCTGCGCGTGCTCATGGACGAGTTCGGGCTGGCCGAGGTCAGCGTCAGCGAGCACGACATCCTCGACGGCATCGCCCTGCGCCTCGCCCGCTCGTAGGGGCATAGGACGAGGACCCCGGTGCCCCCCCACGACTCGCAGGCTCGCCGCGGGACCCTGCACCGGGGCCGTTCCATGACGTCCCGGGACGCCGGCGGGTTCCCCGTCACCCGCACCCCGCCCGGCGTGATGCGCAGCGCCCGGGGGGCCCGCGAGCTGCCCGTCCTCGACGAGCGCATCTCCGGCTGCTACGCCTGCCCGCGGCTCGTGGCGTGGCGCGAGGAGGTGGCCCGTGTCAAGCGCGCCTCGTTCCGCGACGAGGAGTACTGGGGGCGTCCGGTGCCGGGCCTCGGCCCGGCCGACGCGCGCATAGCCGTCGTCGGGCTCGCCCCGGCCGCGCACGGCGGCAACCGCACCGGCCGGGTCTTCACCGGCGACCGCAGCGGGGACTGGATCTTCGCCGCGCTGTGGCGAGCCGGGCTGGCCAACCAGCCGACGTCGACGCACATCGGCGACGGGCTCGAGCTCACCGACGTGCGGGTGGCCGCCGCGGTGCGCTGCGCCCCGCCGGCCAACGCGCCCACCCCCGAGGAGCGGGACACCTGCTCGCCGTGGCTGGCCCGCGAGCTGGAGCTGCTCCCCCGGCTGCGGGTGGTCGTGGTGCTGGGTGGCTTCGGCTGGACGGCGCTGTGGCCGGTGCTGGCCGCCGCCGGGTACGCGCTGCCCCGCCCGCGGCCGGCGTTCGGGCACGGCGTCGAGGTGGCGCTGACCGGCCCCCGTGGTCCGCTGACCCTCCTGGGCAGCTACCACGTCAGCCAGCAGAACACCTTCACCGGCAAGCTCACCGAGCCGATGCTGGACGCCGTCCTGACCCGGGCGACGGAGCTCGCCGCCGGCTGACCGGCGGGTGCCCGGGTGCCCGGCCCCGCTACCGTGCCTCCCGCGCCCCCGTAGCCCAACTGGCAGAGGCAGGCCCCTTAAAAGGGTCCCAGTGTCGGTTCGAACCCGACCGGGGGCACGACCGAAGGCCTAGCCGGCCCCGGCCGCCACCGCCCGGCCCATCCGCGTCAGCGCCTCGGTCAGCACGGCGGGTGAGGTGGCGAGGTTGATGCGCACGTGCCCGGCGCCGCCGGTGCCGAAGACGTGGCCCGAGCTCAGCGCCACCCGTGCGTGGTCGAGGAAGAAGCGGGCCGGGCCGTCGAGGTCGCTGACGACGGCGAGGCCGCCTCCGGGTGCCTCCGGTGGGAGCCCGAGCGGGCGGCAGTCCAGCCAGGCCAGGTAGGTGCCCTCCGGGGCGCGCAGGGTCGTCGCCGGCAGGTGCTCGGCCACCAGCTGCTGCAGCAGCCGGCGGTTGTCGTCCAGGGCGGCGAGCAGCGCGTCGAGCCACCCGCCGCCCTCGCGGAACGCCGCGGTGTGGGCGAGGACGCCGAGGTGGCTGGGCCCGTGGCCGACCTCCTCGGGCAGGCGGGCCAGGTCATCGGCCGAGTCCGGCCCGGCGACCACCACGGCCGCCTTGAGCCCGGCGAGGTTCCACGCCTTGGACGCCGAGAGCAGGGCGAAGCCGTCGTCGGCGACGCTCAGCCAGGGCACGAACCGGGCGCCGGGGAGGATGAGCGGCGCGTGGATCTCGTCGGAGACGATCCGCACCCCGTGCCGCCGGGCGAGCGCGGCGACGGCCTCGAGCTCCGCGCGGGTGTGCACGGCGCCGGTGGGGTTGTGCGGGTTGCACAGCAGGAACACCGGGTGGGCGCAGCGGGCGCGGGCCCCGGCGAAGGCCGCCTCCAGCGTCGGCAGGTCCAGCCGGCCGTCCGCGTCCAGCGGCGCCTCCGCCACCGCGCGGCCCGCGTGCTCGACGAAGGCGTAGAAGGGCGCGTACACCGGCGGGGTCACCACCACGACGTCGCCGGGGCCGGTGAGGAGCCGCAGCACCTCCACGATGCCGGTCATCACGTCGGGGACGAGCGCCGTGCGGGCCGGGTCGACGCCGGACCAGCCCCACCGCTCGGCGGCGAAGGCGGCCACCGCCTCGGGGTACTCCTGGCCGGCGGGGTAGCCGGTGTCGCCGGTCTCGACCGCCCGGTGCAGCGCTTCCCGGACGGGCGGTGCGAGGAGCACGTCCATCTCCGCCACCCACAGCGGGAGCACGTCGGCCGGGTAGGTGCGCCACTTGACGCTGGTCCGGCGGCGCAGCTCGTCCAGGGTCACCTGCAGGAACGGGTTCGGCGGCGACCCGTCAGCGGCGGTGCGTGGTGCGTCGGCGGTCATGGGCGGCTCCGATCGGGCGCGGTCGGCCGGCCGCTCGACGGGGGCCGGGCCAGGACAGCATCGGGCAGCCGCCGCGTAGTCCGCTCGGCGAGCACCCGACCGGGCCGGGGCCGGAGCCCGCCGGAAGGCTCCCGCCCGCGCCGGATCCGGCTCGCCCCCGCGGGGGTGATCCGGATTGCCGGCAGCTGTGGAACGCTGTGGGCGTGTCGGGCGTTGACCTGACCGAGTGGAGTGCGTGATCAGGCTCCACGACCGACGAGTCACCTCGAGGAGATGACGATGGCCAGTAGGAACCCGGCGTTCAGCCGTGGGTTCGGCAACGCGGGCCCCGGCCAGCAGTACGCCGGTTGGGGCAACCAGCCCCAGTACGGCGCCCCGCAGTACGGGGCCCCGCAGTACGGCGCCCCCGCACCCCAGCAGGACCCGTACGCCGCGCCGTCCCCGTACGGGACGAGCGAGGCCACGCGCTACATGACGATGGACGACGTCGTCCAGAAGACCGGACTGGCCTTCCTGGTCACCGTCGTCTCCGCCGCGCTGACCTGGGCGCTGCCCGGCGACGCCGCCTGGGGTCTCGCGATCCCGGCCGTGCTCGTCGCGCTGGTGCTCGGCCTGGTGATCGCCTTCAAGCAGATCGCCAACCCGGTCGCCACCCTCGCCTACGGCGCGCTCTACGGCGTCGCGCTGGGTGCGATCAGCGAGGCGTTCAACTCGGTGTACGACGGCATCGTCATGCAGGCGGTGATCGGCACCTTCGGCGTCTTCGCCGGCATGCTGGTCATCTACAAGACCGGTGCCATCCGGGTCACCCCGAAGCTGACCCGCTGGATCGTGGGCGCCCTCATCGGTGTCCTGGTCCTCGTGGTGGTCAACCTGGTCGCCGGGTTCTTCGTCGAGGGCGGGCTTGGCCTGCGCGACGGTGGCCCGCTGGCCATCGTCTTCAGCCTGGTCGTGATCGGTGTGGCGGCGTTCTCGCTGCTGCTCGACTTCGACATGGCCGACGAGGCCATCCGCCGCGGCGCCCCGGCGAAGTTCGCCTGGTACATCGCCTTCGGCCTCCTGGTGACGGTCATCTGGCTGTACCTGGAGATCCTGCGCCTGCTCTCCTACTTCCAGGAGGACTAGTCGCAGCACCCCGGCCCACCGGGTCGGGGTGACGACGACAGCGGCCCGGTTCCCCGTCAGGGGAGCCGGGCCGCTGCCGTCGGCCGACGTGCCGCGCTGGGAACGGACGACGGCCCGGCCCCGTGAGGGGACCGGGCCGC
Organism: Blastococcus sp. SYSU DS0533; assembly: GCF_054050775.1. Taxonomy (NCBI): domain Bacteria; kingdom Bacillati; phylum Actinomycetota; class Actinomycetes; order Geodermatophilales; family Geodermatophilaceae; genus Blastococcus; species Blastococcus sp. SYSU DS0533. Next base: position 139,944 of record NZ_JBJGZZ010000005.1, read on the forward strand.
TGTCACGTCTGACCCCGCCGCAGGGACCCGCGCCGAGCGTGCGAGCCAGCGGGGTCCTTCCTCAGGAGAGGCGCTCCAGGACCATCGCCATGCCCATGCCGCCACCGACGCACATGGTCTCCAGGCCGAAGGTCTTGTCCTTCGTCTGCAGGCCGTTGATCAGCGTTCCGGTGATGCGGGCGCCGGTGCTGCCGAAGGGGTGCCCGACGGCGATGGCACCACCGTGCACGTTGAGCTTCTCGATCGGGATGTCCAGGTCGCGGTAGCTCGGGATGACCTGTGCGGCGAAGGCCTCGTTGATCTCGACGAGGTCGATGTCGTCGATCGTCATACCGGCCCGCTTCAGCGCCAGGCGGGAGGCGTCGACGGGGCCGTAGCCCATGATCTCCGGCGAGAGGCCGGTCACGGCGGTGGAGACCACGCGGGCCAGCGGGGTGAGGCCGAGCTCGCGGGCCTTGGTGTCGCTCATGACCACCACGGCCGAGGCGCCGTCGTTCAGCGGGCAGGCGTTGCCCGCGGTGACCCGGCCGTCGGGGCGGAACACGGGCTTGAGGCCGGAGATGCCCTCGAGCGTGGTGCCGGGCCGCGGGCCGTCGTCCTTGGAGACCACGGTGCCGTCGGGGAGGGTGATCGGGGTGATCTCCCGCTCCCAGAAGCCGTTGTTGATCGACTCCTCGGCCAGGTTCTGGCTGCGGACGGCGAACTCGTCCATCTCCTGGCGGGTGACGCCCTTGAGCAGCGCCAGGTTCTCCGCCGTCTGCCCCATGGCGATGTAGACGTCGGGGATGTCGCCGTTCTCGCGCGGGTCGGTCCACGAGTCGGCGCCGCTCTCAGCGGTCTTGGCGACGCGGGCCTCGGCGTCGGCGAAGACCGGGTTGTGCGAGTCGGGAAGCGAGTCGCTGTTGCCCTTCACGAACCGGGAGACGGTCTCCACCCCGGCGGAGATGAAGACGTCACCCTCGCCGGCCTTGATGGCGTGCATGGCCATGCGGGTGGTCTGCAGCGAGGAGGAGCAGTAGCGGGTGATGGTGGCGCCGGGCAGGTGGTCCATGCCCAGCAGCACGCTGACGACGCGGCCCATGTTGTGGCCCTGCTCGCCGCCGGGGAGCCCGCAGCCGAGCATGAGGTCGTCGATGTCGCGCGGGTCGAGGGCGGGCACCTTGTCGAGCGCGGCCCGGATGACCGCGGCGGCGAGGTCGTCGGGCCGCATGTCCTTCAGCGACCCCTTGAACGCGCGCCCGATCGGCGAGCGTGCGGTCGAGACGATGACGGCTTCTGGCATGGGTTCCTCCACGGTGAGGGGGTCCGGGCGCAGGTCGCCGGACGTCGGTCACCTCGGAAACTACCCCCGCGCGGCGGCCGGGTGACCGGCCGCAGGTCAGGAGGACGCCCGTGTGGTACAGGTCACCCCGGGCGGTCGGCGAGCGGGCTGCCCGCCGCGTCGCCGGCGTGCTCGGCCTCCTCGGGGGTGGGCATCTCCGTCGGCCGGCGCCGGCGCAGCAGCGCCCAGGGGCCCCACGGGCCGGTCTCCGACCCGGCCACCTCGGCCGGCTGCACCTCGGTACCGGGCCGGTTGACGGCGCGGGCGGCGGCGCGGGCCACCGGCCGGGCGGTGTCGCGGCGCAGCGTCCGCAGCCCGCGGTCGGCCGCGGCCGGCCAGACGCCCAGGGCGTCGGCGACCGAGGGGAGCAGCACCGCCGCCGCGGCGGCGTAGCCGGCGGCGCTCGGGTGGAACTCGTCGGCGCTGAACATGCTCGAGTCGGAGGCGAAGGCGGGGCCGAGCAGCGAGCCGAGCGAGACCGTGCGCCCGCCGGCCTCCACGACGGCGATCGTCTGCGCCGCGGCCATCTGCCGGCTCCAGCGCCGGGCCAGCGTGCGCAGCGGCTGGGCGATCGGGCGGATGGTGCCCAGGTCGGGGCAGGTGCCGACGACGACCTCGCAGCCGGCCGCGGTGAGCCGGCGGACGGCGTCGGTGAGGTGGCCCACCGAGACCGACGTCGGCGTGCGGGCGGTGACGTCGTTGGCGCCGATCATGATCACCGCGACGGTCGGCCGCTCGGCCAGCGCGCGGTCGACCTGCTCCTCCAGGTTCGCGGCGCGGGCCCCGGACCGGGCCAGCCGCACCAGCCGGACGGGGCGCTCGGCGAGCTCGGCCAGCCCGGCGGCGACGAGCACGCCCGGGGTCTCGGCGGCGCGGTGCACGCCCAGCCCGACGGCGCTGGAGTCGCCCAGGACGGTGAGCACGATGGGCGTGCCGCCACCTCGGCCGTAGACGCCGTCGCCCGACGGGGGGTCCTGCTTCAGGTTGCGGGCCTCGACCTTGCGGCGGGCCGACCGCGCCTCCTCGCGCAGGAGGGCGACGAGAGCGGCCCCGGCGAGACCGACCCCGCCGCCGCCGTAGGCGGCACCGGTCGCCAGCCGTCGGGCCGTGTCCGTGCGGATCATGGTCCCTCCGTCCCTGGTCGATGCCTGCGTCGTCGGGGCACCACCGACGTTATCGGCCCCCTACGGTGCACCTCGTGCCCCCATCCCTCCCTGGTGTGACCTCGTCCCCGGACCCCGACGCGCGGACGCGGCAGATCGTCGACGTCCTCGTCGAGGCCTTCGGTGACCTCATGGACGCCGACGCCCTGGCCTTCCGCACCAAGTTCCGCAAGATGGCCGCCGACCCGTTCGCCTTCTACCGGGGGAGTGCCCCCCTGTTCTACGCGGACATGGCGACGACCGAGGACCGCTGGTGTGACGAGCAGACGTCCCGGGTGTGGATCCACGGTGACCTGCACGCCGAGAACTTCGGCACCTACATGGACGCCAACGGCCGCATCGTCTTCGACGTCAACGACTTCGACGAGGCCTACCTCGGGCACGTCAGCTGGGACCTGCGCCGCTTCGTCGCCAGCTTCGCCCTCATGGCCTGGCGCAAGGCTCTCTCCGACGAGGTGATCAGCGAGCTGCTCGCCGTCTACCTGCACGCCTGGCTCGACCAGGTGGCGGCCTTCGCCCGCTCGGACGCCGACCGCGAGTACGCCCTGCTGGCCGGGAACACCCACGGCGCGGTGCACGACCTGATCCGCCGGACGGCCACCCGCACCCGGCTGGGCCTGCTGCAGCGCATGACGGTGGTGGAGGACGACGAACGCCGCTTCGCCGAGTCCCCGCGCAACCGCCGGCTGGACGACGCCGAGCGGGCGGAGGTGCTCGAGGCGCTGGAGCGGTACAAGGCCACGCTGCCGCCGCGGCCGTGGCGGCGGGAGGTGGCCTACGACGTCAAGGACCTCATCGGCACGGGCGGCTTCGGCATCGGCAGCGCGGGTCTGCCAGCCTACAACGTGCTGCTCGAGGGCTACGACCAGGCGCTCGAGAACGACGTCGTCCTGTCGGTGAAGCAGGGCAACGTGCCGGCTCCCGGCCGCGTCGTCACCGATTCGAGGATCCGGGGCTACTTCGAGCACGAGGGCCACCGGACGGCGGTGAGCCGGCGCGCGCTGCAGTCGCACGCCTCCCAGTTCCTCGGCTACACCGACATCCGCGGCGCCGGTTTCGTCGTCGCCGAGCTCTCGCCCTACGAGCTCGACCTGGAGTGGGAGGACCTCACGGAGCCCGCCGACATCCGCCCGGTGCTGGAGCAGCTCGGGCGGGCGACGGCGAAGCTGCACTGCGTGGGCGACGCCGACAGCGACCACACCCTCGTCCCGTTCCAGACCGAGGAGGCCATCACCGCGATGCTGGACGGCCACGACGAGGAGTTCGTCGCCGACCTGGTCGCGTTCGCGCACGACTACGCGCACCGCACGCAGGAGGACCACCGGCTGTTCGTCAACGCCTTCCGCGCAGGGCGCATCCCCGGCATCAGCTCCAGCGGCTGAAGGACCCCTCGATGGCGAGATCGGCGATCCTGTCCGCTCCACGTCGCTGAAGTGGGCGAGATCGCCGATCTCGCCGGCCCCGGTGGCGCAGTCAGCGGGCGCGCCGGCCGCGGCGGGAGCGCAGGTAGTCGGCGACGACGTACGCGCCCAGGCGGTCGGCGTCGGGTTCGAACACGCGGCCGCCGGCCCGCTGGGTGAGGTCGTGCACGAAGTGCACCAGCCCCGGGTCGGGGTCGAGGGCGAAGACGTTGACCGTCGCACCGGATCGGGCCACGCGCTCCACCTCGGCGACGGTGCGGGCGATGGTCTCCGGCATCGGTGGCCAGCAGAAGAACGGCGTCCCGTCGTCCTCCAGGTGGGCGGTCGGCTCACCGTCGGTGACCACCAGGACGACGGGCTCGGCGTCCCGGTGACGGGCCAGGAACCGCCGGGCCAGCATCAGCCCGTGCTGGAGGTTGGTGCCCTGCAGCGTGTCCACGGAGAGCTCGGCGAGGGTCTCCGGACGCAGGACCTGCGCGGTGGAGGAGAAACCGATGATCTCGATCGCGTCCTGCGGGAAGCGGGTGGTCACCAGCGAGTGCAGCGCCATCGCCGTCGACTTCGCCGCACCCCACGTGCCGCGCAGCGCCATCGAGTAGGAGAGGTCGACCAGCAGGGCGACCGCCGCACCGGTGCGCCGCTCGGTCTCCACGACCGCGAAGTCCTCCACGGCGATCCGCACCCGGCTGCCGGTGCGCGGCTCCCCGGCCGTCCGCAGGACGGCGTTGCGCACCGTGCGGACGACGTCCAGCGGCTGCTCGTCACCGAACCGCCACTCCCGCGAGCTCCCGGTCAGCTCCCCGGCCGCACCGGCGTCCGCGACGTCGTGCTCGCCGCGCCCGGTGGCGTCGAGCTTGGCGAACACCCGGCGCAGCGCGGTGGCGCCCAGCCGGCGGACCGCCTTGGGCGAGAGCTCCAGGGTGCCGCCGGAACGGTTGAGGTAGCCCTGCCGCTCCAGCTCGCGCTCCAGCTGCCGGAGGGCGGCCAGATCGTCGGCGGCCGAGCGGCCCAGCGCCCGCTCCAGCAGCTCCTCGTCGACGTCGGCCAGCGACGCCCCGGCGTACCCCTGCGACAGCTGGTTGGAGAGCGCCTCCAGGTCGGCCAGCTCGGCGACCGCGGTGGTGGCGTCACCCATGCCGAGGCCCTGCTCGCCGTCGGGCACCTGGCCGCGCTGGCCCCACGGCAGGTCGGGACGGGCCTGGCGCAGCGCGTCGGAGAGGTGGGCCATCTCGCTGGCCAGCCCCATGTCCTCCATCGTCTGGGCCATGAGGTCGGCCAGCTCGGCGCGCTGCTCAGGGGAGAGGCCGGCCATCATCCGCTGCTGCGCGGCCGCCCGGCGGGCCAGCGAGTCGATGAGCTCCTCGACCGTCCCGGGCTGGTCGGGGAAGAACTGGCCGTGCTTCTCCATGAAGTCGGCGAACTGCTCGTCGGTGTCCTCGCCGCGGTTGTGGGCGTCCACCAGGCGCGACAGGTCCGCGACCATGTCCTTGACCGCCTGCATGTCCTGCTCGGAGGCGTTCTCCAGCGCCTGCTTCATGGACGCGAAGGAGCTGTCGAGCACCTCGCGGCGCAGCAGGTCCTGGATCTGCTCGTAGGCCTGCCGCGCGTCGTCCGAGCGCCACTCGTAGTCCCTGAGCGCCCGGACGGCCCCGGCGGCGTCCTCGGGGAGCGCGTCGAGCTCGGCCTCCTTCAGCCGGGCCATGTCGTCCGGATCGGGGAACAGTTCCCGCCGCTCGGCCTGCACGGCGCGGTCGAGCAGCTCGCGCACCTCCTGCAGCGTGCCGTCCATCCGGCCGGCCGTGCGGGCCTGGCGCAGCCGATCGCGCACCTGCCGGCGCAGCTCGTCCAGGCCGCGGCGACCCTGGGTGCCGCGGCGCAGCAGCTCGCGCAGGGCCTCCCGGACCCCGCTGCCGTCGAGCACCGAGTCGCCGATCTCGTCGACGGCGTTCCCGAGGTCGTAGGGCGGGGCCAGCGGGTCGGGGCCGCCCCGCCAGGCGCCGTACCGGTAGCCGCGTGGGCGGCGCGTGCCCACCTCAGGCCCCGTACACGGTGCGGCCGCCGTCGGTGTCCTTGGCCAGCCGGCGGGTCAGGTGCAGGCCTTCCAGGGCGAACTCGACCGCGGCCGCGGCCTGCTCGGCGGACTGGTCGCCCTCGGGGACGCCGAGCCGGCCCAGCAGCTCGGCGAGCCGCGGGACGGTGCCCAGCTGCCCCAGCAGGGCCGGGGCGGGGACGAGGTCGCCGGACTCGACGGTCTCCCCGCCGGTGAAGTGCTCCTGCAACCCGGTGAGGTCCAGGCCTGCGCACCGCGCGCGGAACGTCTGGGCGGTGGCCTGGCGCAGCAGGTGCTCCAGGATCTCCAGCTCCCGGTCGTCGTCGGGGTCGGAGCCCGCGTCGGCGAACTCGACCTTGCCGCGGCTGGCCGGGACGATGCTCGGCAGGTCCACCACCCGTGCGACCGGCCGGGTCTCCCCGGCCACGGCGGCGCGGCGGACGGCGGAGGCGGCGACGGTCTCCAGCCCGGCGATGGCGAACCGCGCGCTGACGCCGGAGCGCTGGTCGACGTGGCTGGACTCGCGGACCAGCCGGGTGAACCGGGCGACGATCTCCACCAGGTGCTGCGGGACGACGGGGGCGTCGAGGGCGTCCTGCCCGCCCGGTGCGCCCAGCCCGCTGGTGCGTGCCTCCTGCTCGAGGAGCCGGATCTCGTCGGCGAGCTCGATCGGGTAGTGGGTGCGCACCTCCGCGCCGAAGCGGTCCTTGAGCGGGGTGATGATCCGGCCGCGGTTGGTGTAGTCCTCGGGGTTCGCGCTGGCGACCAGCAGCAGGTCCAGCGGCAGCCGGACGCGGTAGCCGCGGATCTGGATGTCGCGCTCCTCGAGCACGTTGAGCAGCGCCACCTGGATGCGCTCGGCGAGGTCGGGCAGCTCGTTGACGCTGAAGATGCCGCGGTTGGTGCGGGGCACCAGGCCGTAGTGCACGGTCTCCGGGTCGCCCAGCGTGCGCCCCTCGGCCACCTTGATCGGGTCGACGTCGCCGATCAGGTCGCCGACGCTGGTGTCCGGCGTCGCGAGCTTCTCGCCGAACCGGTCGCTGCGGTGCAACCAGCCGACCGGGGTGGCGTCGCCGTGCTCGGCGATCTGCCGGTGGGCCCAGACGCTGATGGGCTGCAGCGGGTGCTCGTTCAGCTCGCTGCCGACGAGCACCGGGGTCCACTCGTCGAGCAGGCCGACCAGCGTGCGGATCAGCCGGGTCTTGCCCTGACCGCGCTCGCCGAGCAGGACGAGGTCGTGGCCGGCGATGAGGGCGCGCTCGACCTCGGGCAGGACGGTGTCCTCGAAGCCGACCATGCCGGGCAGCGTGGGCGAGCCTTCGGCCAGGCGGGCGAGCAGGTTGGCCCGGATCTCGGCCTTGACCGGGCGGGCGGTGGCGCCGGTCGCGCGGAGCTCGCCGAGGGTGGTGGGTGCGGGGGAGGGGGTAGCCGGTACGGGCGTGTCCGTCACCTCAGCCACGGTACGACGACTGCGCACCCTGTCGTTCTCCGGACGACACCGCGATCGATTTCCGTCCCCCTGCTGCGCGGAGCCGTTCTGTCGCGCCTGCGCGGACCCCTCCGGGGCCCACTCGGCGCGACCTGCCGTCGCGGGCGCGGGGGCCTGCCATGATCAACGCATGTCGGTCCCCCTGGTCACCGGTGCCGACGTCGCGGCGGCGGCGGAGCTCCTCGCCGGCGTCGTCCGGCGCACCCCGCTGGAGCACTCGCGGGGGCTGGCCGACCGGGTGGGCGGGCCGGTCTGGCTCAAGTGCGAGAACCTCCAGCGCACCGGCTCGTTCAAGATCCGCGGCGCCTACACGCGGATCGCGCGGCTGACCGGCGAGGAGCGGGCCCGCGGCGTCGTCGCCGCCAGCGCCGGCCGGCGGGGGTGGCCGCGGTCGCCGCCGTCCTGGCCGATCCGCGCGCGTTCGAGCCGCCCCTGGTGACCGTCGTCTCCGGCGGGAACATCGACCCGGTCCTGCTGCTGAAGGTGGTGCAGCACGGCATGGCGGCAGCCGGCCGCTACCTCTCGCTGCGGCTGCGCATCCCCGACCGCCCGGGATCGCTGGCCGCCCTGCTGGCCGAGCTGGCCACGGTCGGGGCCAACGTGCTGGAGGTCGAGCACGAGCGGACGGCGACCCGGCTGGGCATCGGCGAGGTGGAGGTCTTCGTCGTCCTGGAGACGCGGGGGCCGGCGCACGCCGGTGAGGTGATCGACGCGATGCGCGACGCCGGCTACGCGGTCACCCCGGAGTAGCTGCCGGTCCGACCGATGAGACCGGCTGTGCCCGGCGGTCCTAGCTAGCGTCCCGCACCTGGCGGGACCGGGACGGAGGGCGTGCGGGTGTACGCGACGGAGAAGAGCGGCGGCGGACTGTCGGTGGGCGGGCCTAGCGTCAGGGCCATGACGGACGCGATCGTGGTCGAGGGGCTGGTCAAGCGCTTCGGCGCGACCACCGCGCTCGACGGTGTGGACCTGACGGTGGCCGAGGGGTCGGTGCTCGGGCTGCTGGGCCCGAACGGCGCGGGCAAGACGACGGTGGTGCGCATCCTGACCACGCTGCTGGAGGCCGACGCGGGCCGGGTCGAGGTCGTCGGCCTGGACGTGGCGCGGGAGGCCGACCGGGTGCGGGCCGCGATCGGGCTCACGGGCCAGTACGCCGCCGTCGACGAGTACCTCACCGGGTTCGAGAACCTGGAGATGGTCGGCCGGCTGTACCGGCTGGGCCGCACCGAGGCACGCCGCCGGGCCGGTGAGCTGCTCGAGCGGTTCGACCTCTCCGCTGCGGCGAACCGTCCGGCGAAGACCTACTCCGGCGGCATGCGCCGCCGGCTGGACATCGCCGCCTCGCTCATCGCCCGGCCGCGGGTGCTCTTCCTCGACGAGCCCACGACCGGCCTGGACCCGCGCAGCCGGCTGTCGATGTGGGAGTTCATCGCCGACCTCGCCGACGGCGGGACGACGATCCTGCTCACCACCCAGTACCTGGAGGAGGCCGACCGGCTCGCCGACCGGATGGTGGTCATCGACCGCGGCCGGGTCATCGCCCGCGGCACCGCCGACGAGCTCAAGGCGCAGGTCGGTGGTCAGCGGCTGGAGTTCACCGTCACCGACGCCGCCGTGCTGCCCGGCATGCTGGAGCGGCTGCGCCCCCTGGCGGTGGAGGACCCGGTCGTCGACGCGGCGGCCCGGCGGCTGTCGCTGCCGGTGAGCGGCGGTGCGGAGGTCCTCGCCGAGGCGTTGCGGCGGCTGGACGGTGCGACGGCGGAGATCTTCGACGTCGGCCTGCGCCGGCCCGACCTGGACGACGTCTTCCTCGCGCTCACCGGCCGCGTGGCCGAGGAGGTCGCCACCGACGACGCCCCGACGGCCCAGCCGGTCACCACCGGAGGTGCCCGATGAGCAGCCTGGCCGCGACGCTCTCCGACAGCGCCGTCATCACCAAGCGCAACCTGATCAAGGTCAAGCGGGTGCCCGACCTGATCGTCTTCGCGACGCTGTCGCCGATCATGTTCGTGCTGCTGTTCCGCTACGTCTTCGGCGGCGCCATCCAGCTACCGCCGGGCACGAGCTACGGGGAGTTCCTGCTGCCGGGCATCTTCGCCCAGACGATCGTGCTCGGGAGCACGACCACCGGGGCGAGCCTGGCCGAGGACCTGCAGAAGGGGCTCATCGACCGGTTCCGGTCGCTGCCGATGTCCCGCTCGGCGGTGCTGATCGGGCGCACGGTCGCCGACGCCGGGCTGAACGTCATCTCGATCACGGTGATGGCGCTGACCGGCCTGGTGGTCGGCTGGCGGATCAACTCGTCGGTGGGGGAGGCGGTCCTCGGCTTCGCCGTGCTGCTGCTCTTCGCCTACGCCATCTCGTGGCTCATGGCGATGGTCGGCCTCCTCGTGCGCACCCCGGAGGTGGTCAACAACGCCAGCTTCATCGTGATCTTCCCGCTGACGTTCGTGGCCAACACCTTCGTCCCGCTGGAGTCCTTCCCCTCGGTGCTGCGCGCCTTCGCGGAGTGGAACCCGGTCTCTGCGGTCGTCCAGTCCGCGCGGAACCTGTTCGGCAACACCTCGCCGCTGGCGCCGGCGCCGGACGCCTGGTCGCTGCAGAACCCGGTGCTGTACACGCTGATCTGGGTGGTCCTGATCCTGGCGGTCTTCGTGCCGCTGTCGGTCCGCGCCTACCGCCACGCCGCCGGCCGCTGAGGTACGGCACCCGGTTCCCCGCTCCGCTCCGGCCAGAGGTCGGCGCGGAGCGGGGCCCGCAGGGTCCCCGACGTGCCGACTGTTCGGCTCGGCGCAGGTCGGGACAGCTCCTGGCCGCGGCGCGATCCGGAGGATCGCGGTGTCATCGCGGTGCGAGGCCGGTGCGGTGAGGGGCATCGCGATCTAATGGGCGGCGATGAGCACCGCAGTGGCACTCTCCGCCGACAACCCCCTGGCCTCCCCGTCCGGGCTGCCGTTCCGGCTGCCCCCGTTCGCCGACATCACCCTCGAGCACTGCCGGGAGGCCCTGCTGGCGGGGATGGCCGAGCAACGCCGGGAGGTGGCCGCGCTGCTGGCCGCGGCCGAGGAGCCGACCTTCGAGAACACCATCGTGGCGCTGGAGCGGTCGGGCGCGCTCCTCGACCGCGCGTGGTCGGTGTTCGGCAACCTGTCGTCGTCCATCGCCACGCCCCGGTTGCGGGAGATCGAGCGGGAGATCGCGCCGCTGGCCGCGGCCCACGACGACGCCCTCCGGCTCGACCCTGCGCTGTTCGCCCGCATCGATGCCGTGCACGCCGCCCGGGAGGCCGCCGGCCTCGACGCGGAGTCGGTGCGGCTGGTGGAGCGGTACCACCTCGACTTCGTGCTGGCGGGCGCGCGCCTCGACGACGCCGGCCGGGCCCGCCTGGGTGAGCTCAACCAGCAGCTGTCCGAGCTGTCGACGACGTTCGGGCAGAACCTGCAACTGGCCACCGAGGCCGCTGCGGTGCGGGTGGCCGACGCCGCGGAACTGGACGGGTTGAGCGACGAGGAGGTCGCCGCAGCGGCGCGCGCGGCCACCGACCGCGGGGTCGAGGGGTACCTGCTCACCCTCGTGCTGCCCACCGGGCAGCCGGCGCTGACCAAGCTGCGCGACCGGGACCTGCGCCGCCGGGTGTTCGAGGCCTCCGTGGGCCGGGCGTCCGCGGGTGAGCACGACAACCGGCCGGTCGCCGAGCGCATCGCCCGGCTGCGGGCCGAACGGGCCCGGCTGCTGGGCTTCGGCACCCACGCCGAGCTCGTGCTGGCCGACTCGACCGCGCGCAGCAACGCCGCGGTCGACGAGATGCTGGGCGCGATGGTTCCGGCCTCCGTCGCCAACGCCGAGGCCGAGGCCGCGGTGCTGCGGGAGGTGGCCGGCCGCGACGGTGTCGAGCTCGCGGCGTGGGACTGGGCGTTCTACAGCGAGCGGGTGCGCGCCGAGCGGTACGCCGTCGACACCACCGAGCTGCGGTCGTGGTTCGAGCTGGACCGGGTGCTGGTCGACGGCGTCTTCCGCGCCGCCGAGCTCCTGTACGGGTTCCGCTTCACCCCGCGGGCCGACCTCGCCGGCTACCACCCCGACGTCCGGGTCTGGGAGGTTACCGACGCCGACGGTGCCGCGGTCGGCCTGTACCTGGGTGACTTCTTCGCCCGGGAGGGCAAGCGCGGCGGGGCCTGGATGAGCTCCTTCGTCCGCCAGTCCCGGCTGCTGGGCACCCGCCCGGTCGTCGTCAACAACCTCAACGTCACCCGTGCGCCCGCCGGCCGGCCCACGCTGCTCACCCTCGACGAGGTCAACACGCTCTTCCACGAGTTCGGCCACGCGCTGCACGGGCTGAGCTCCGCGGTCACCTACCCGCGCTTCGCGGGCACCGCCGTGCCCCGCGACTTCGTCGAGTTCCCCAGCCAGGTCAACGAGATGTGGGCGCTCTGGCCCGAGGTGCTCGCGCACTACGCCCGCCACGTCGACACCGGGGAGCCGTTGCCGGCCTCGGTGGTGGAGGCGATCGACGCCGCCCGGCTGTGGGGTGAGGGCTTCGCGACCCTCGAGTACCTGGCTGCCACCCTGCTCGACCAGGCCTGGCACCGGCTCACCCCGGGGACCGAGGTGGGCGACCCGGTGGAGTTCGAGCGGGCTGCCCTCGCCGAGGCCGGCGTCGCGTCGGAGCTGGTGCCGCCGCGCTACCGCACGACCTACTTCCAGCACGTCTTCGCCGGGGGCTACTCGGCCGGCTACTACTCCTACATCTGGTCGGAGGTGCTCGACGCCGACACCGTGGAGTGGTTCAAGGAGAACGGCGGGCTGCGCCGGGAGAACGGGGAGGTGTTCCGGCAGCGGCTGCTCGCGGTCGGCGGCTCGGTCGACCCGCTGGAGGCCTTCCGCGCCGTCCGGGGCCGCGACGCCGACCCGATGCCCTTGCTGCGCCGCCGCGGTCTGGCCGCCTGAGGCGGCGCTCCCCGGGTCGTGACGAGTGGGCGCCGCAGGGGTCCGCGCAGGCACGACGCAGCGGCTCGGCGCCGCTGGGGCACGGCACGTGGCCGCGGTGCGTTTCGGACGATCGCGAGGTCAGAGCCAGGGCAGCGAGAGCACCAGGTCCAGGTCGTCGGGGGCTTCACCGTCGCGGACCAGCCGGTTGGGCTGGCGGTGGCCGCACGCCGTGCAGCGGTGGACCACCTGCCAGCCCTTGCCCGACTTCTCCACCAGCCCGACCGGCTCCATGGGCTGCCGGCACTCGCTGGCCCGGTCACCGGGCAGGTCGTCGACGTGCAGGGACCACAGGCAGTACGGGCAGTGGTTGCGGTAGTGCCCGTCGGTGTTGGCCGGCACCGGCGCCGCGCAGTGCACGCACGCGAAGCCGGTGTTCTCCGCCCGCCGGGAGCGGGCGCGCGGCGCGCTCACCGGCCGCTCAGGGGACGAACGGCTCGACCGCGACGACCTCGACGGTGATGTCCCGGCCGTTCGGGGCCTGGTAGGTGACCGAGGTGCCCGGTGCCGCGCCCATGATCGCCGAGCCGAGCGCCGACTCGGGGGAGTAGACGGTGAGCTCCGTGGTGCCGGCGATCTCCCGGGACCCGAGCAGGAACTTCTCGGTGTCGTCGTCCCCGGCGAACCGGATGGTGATGACCGTGCCCAGGGCGGCGTTCGTGGCCGTCTTCGGCGCATCACCCACGCGCGCCTTGCGCAGCAGGTCGGTGAGCTGGCGGATCCGACCCTCCTGCTTGCCCTGCTCCTCCTTGGCGGCGTGGTAGCCGCCGTTCTCCTTGAGGTCGCCCTCCTCGCGGCGGGCGTTGATCTCGGCGGCCATCGCCGGGCGGTTCGCCACCAGCTGGTCGAGCTCGGCCTTCAGCCGGTCGTGGGCCTCCTGGGTGAGCCAGATGCCCTGGTCCTGCTCGTCAGTGGGGGTGGACACGTGGGGTACTCCTGAAAACTCGGGAGGCCGCCCCCGTGTGGGAGCGGCCGCTGGTCGAACGGCCAAGCTAACACCGCGGCGCGGGCGGCTGCACCGCTGTTGCGGTCCTGGCTGGTTGCGGCACCGTAGCCCACCGGTGCGTGATCGACGACACGTTCCGCCCGGACGGGTGGCTGACCTGCGCGTCCTCGGCCACACCCGGGTGGGCGTCCGCCACCACCGCCGCCCGGCGAGGGACACTGTGCGCGTGACCGATCCCGACCAGTTGCGCCTGCTCGCCGTGCACGCCCATCCGGACGACGAGTCGAGCAAGGGCGCCGCCACGATGGCGAAGTACGTGGCCGAGGGTGTTCGCGTCCTGGTGGCCACCGCCACCGGGGGCGAGCGCGGCTCGGTGCTCAACCCGGCGATGGACCGGCCCGAGGTGTGGGAGCGGCTCCCGCAGATCCGGGTCGAGGAGATGGCGCGGGCCCGCGAGATCCTCGGGGTCGAACAGGAGTTCCTGGGCTTCGTCGACTCGGGCCTGCCCGAGGGCGACCCGCTGCCCCCGCTGCCCGAGGGCTGCTTCGCCCTGGTGCCGGTCGAGGAGGCCGCGGCGCCGCTGGTCGCGCTCATCCGCCGGTTCAAGCCGCAGGTGATGACCACCTACGACGAGCGCGGGGGCTACCCGCACCCCGACCACATCAAGACCCACCAGATCTCGGTGCACGCCTTCGAGGCGGCCGGCGACCCCGACCGGTACCCCGAGCTCGGCGAGCCGTGGCAGGTGAGCAAGCTCTACTACCACATGAGCTTCACGCTGCCGCGCACCAAGGCGCTGCACGAGGCGATCCTGGCGACCGGCTCGGACTCGCCCTACGCCGAGTGGCTGGCCAACTGGGACCCGGCGCACGACATCTCCCACCGGGTCACCACCCGCGTCCCGTGCGCCGAGTACTTCCCGGTGCGCGACGCGGCGCTGATCGCGCACGCCACCCAGATCGACCCGCTGGGCCGCTGGTTCGCCTGCCCGGTGGAGACCCAGCAGCAGGTGTGGCCCACCGAGGACTACGAGTTGGCCCGCTCGCTGGTCGACACGCCCACCCCGGAGGACGATCTGTTCGCCGGCATCCGCAGCGAGGTGACCACCCGATGACCACCGCCCTGAGCCTGCTCGTCGTGGCCCAGCAGCAGGCCCCCCAGGACGTCGGCAAGTCCGGCCCGTTCGGCCTGCTGCTGCTCGTCCTGCTGCTCGTCGCCAGCGCCCTGCTGGTGAAGTCGATGAGCGGCCACCTGAAGCGGCTGCCGCGCAGCTTCGACGCGGACGACCGCGAGCCCCGGGTGGTCGTCCCGGACTCGCCGGCCGGCCTGGAGGAGCCCCGCGAGCCCGGTCAGCAGATCCTCGACACCCTGCGCCGCGCGCCGCTGGCCATCGAGGCCCCCCGGCGCGAGGAGGGCGACCGGGGCTGACCTCGCAGGCCCGCTGCGGCGGAACGCGTGCCGATTCCGTCCCGTCGACCGGGGTGTGACCCCCGTCGTGCGCCGGCTCACGCCGGTGCCCCTCGCCGTCGTCGCCCTCGCCGGGTGCGGCGGCGGGCCGACGCCCGCCGGGCCGGTGGTGCTCGCGGCCGAGCGGGTGTTCACCGAGGCCCCGGTCGTGGTGCCGGATCCGTCGGGGGCGTCGGCGACGCCGCAGGTCGCCACCGCGATCGACATGGCCTGCGCGGTGGTGTTCGGGCGGGAGGAGTCCCTCGGTGACGGCATCGCCACGGACGCCGACATGGGTGGCGGCGCCCACACCGAGCACCGGGCGGTGATGCGCGGGGTCGAGCCCGGCACCGAGCACTTCTACCGCGTCCGGGGGTCCGGTACCGACGGCCGCGGCCGCCTCTACCGCAGCGAGCTGATGACCTTCCGGACGCCGGAGGCGGAGGCCGCCGAGGTGCCGGGGGAGGACGTGGCGCTCGGCGCCGAGGTCGTCGACGTCAGCTCCGAGTTCTCCGGGCCTTCACCGCGGGGAACGCCGTCGACGGTGATCTGGGCACGGGAGTGGTCCAGCGACGGGACGGTGACGACGCGTCGATCCCCCTCGACCTGGGGCGGGCCGTCGACGTGGTGGGGCTGGCCCTGCGCAGCCGGTCGATGAGCGACGGCACGTCGGTCGTGGAGACGATCGCCGTCACCGTCGACCACGGGCGGAGCTCAGGCCCCTTGGAGGCCGGTGTGGTCCACGAGGCCGGGTCTCCCGCGGATCGACGCGGTGAGCACCAGCGGCGGCGAGACGGGTGCGGCCGAGATCGAGGTCTACGAGGCTCCGTGACCTCGCCACGCGCGGACGCCCCGGCCCGCGCGCGGCGGGCCGGGGCGTCCGGTGGGGCGGATCAGGCGTGCAGGTCGAAGCGGTCGAGCTCCATGACCTTGACCCACGCGGCGACGAAGTCCTGCACGAACTTCTCCTTCGCGTCGTCGGCCGAGTACACCTCCACGATCCCGCGCAGGATCGAGTTGGAGCCGAACACCAGGTCGGCCGCGGTGGCCGTGCGGACGACGTCGCCGTCGGCGTCCAGCCCCTCGTAGACGCCCTCGGTGTCGACCGAGGTGCGCCACTGGATGCCCAGGTCGAGCAGGTTGCGGAAGAAGTCCTGGGACAGGACGCCCGGGCGGTCGGTGAAGACGCCGTGCTGCACGCCGCCGGTGGTGGCGCCGAGCACGCGCAGGCCGCCGACCAGCAGCGTCATCTCCTTGGCCGTGAGCTCGAGCATGTAGGCGCGGTCGACCAGCAGCGTCTCCGGCTCCAGCTTGCTGCCCGGGGCGACCCAGTTGCGGAAGCCGTCGGCCCGCGGCTCGAGCCAACGGAAGTTGTCGACGTCGGTCTGCTCCTGCGAGGCGTCGGTGCGGCCCGGGTGGAACGGGACGGTGACCTGCACCCCGGCGTCCGCCGCGGCCTTCTCCACCGCGGCCGAGCCGCCGAGGACGATGAGGTCGGCGAGCGAGATCTTCGCGCCGGTCTCGGACTCGAAGGACTCCTTGACCTGCTCGAGCACCGGGAGCACGTCCCGGACGCCCTCGTTGACCGCCCAGCCGATCTGCGGCTCCAGCCGCAACCGGGCGCCGTTGGCACCTCCGCGCTTGTCGGTGCCGCGGTAGGACGCCGCCGCGGACCAGGCGGTGTGCACCAGTTGCGGCACGGTCAGGCCGGAGGAGAGCAACCGCTGCTTGAGGTCGGCGATCTCCGCCTCGCCCACGAGCTCGTGGTCGACCGGGGGAACCGGGTCCTGCCAGATGAGGTCCTCGGCCGGGACGTCGGGCCCGACGTAGCGGCTCTTCGGGCCCATGTCGCGGTGCAGCAGCTTGAACCAGGCGCGGGCGTACTGGTCGGCGAAGTACTCGGGGTCGTTGTGGAACCGCTCCGAGATCGCGCGGAAACCGGGGTCCATGATCAGCGCGAGGTCGGTGGTCGCCATCATCGGCGGGTTCTTCTTGCCCTCGATGTGCGCGTCGGGGACGAGCTCCTGCGCCTCGGGGTTCTTGGGCTTCCACTGCTTGGCGCCGGCGGGGCTCTCGGTGAGCTCCCACTCGTAGCTGAACAGCATCTCGAAGTAGGTGTTGTCCCAGGTGGTGGGGGTCGGCGTCCAGGCGCCCTCGAGGCCGCTGGTGATGGTGTCGGCGCCCTTGCCGGTGCCGTGCTGGCTGATCCAGCCGAGGCCGTTGCCGTGCACCGGGCAGCCCTCGGGCTCGGGGCCGACGAGCTCCGGGTTGCCGGCCCCGTGCGTCTTGCCGAAGGTGTGGCCGCCGGCGATGAGGGCGACGGTCTCCTCGTCGGTCATCCCCATGCGGCTGAAGGTGACGCGGATGTCGTGCGCGGAGGCGACCGGGTCGGGCTGGCCCTTCGGGCCCTCGGGGTTGACGTAGATCAGGCCCATGGTCACGGCGGCGAGGTGGCCCTCGTCGAGGTCGAGCGGCGCGTTGTCGGCGTAGCGCTCGTCGCCGAGCCAGGTGTCCTCCGGGCCCCAGAAGACCTCCTCGGGCTGCCAGGTGTCCTCGCGGCCGAAGGCGAACCCGAAGGTCTTCAGGCCCATGTCGTCGTGGGCGACGTTGCCCGCGAGCACCAGCAGGTCGGCCCAGGACAGGGCGCGGCCGTACTTCTGCTTGACCGGCAGCAGCAGGCGGCGGGCCTTGTCCAGGTTGGCGTTGTCCGGCCAGCTGTTCAGCGGCGCGAAGCGCTGGGCCCCCTGGCCGCCGCCGCCCCGGCCGTCGGCGATGCGGTAGGTGCCGGCGGCGTGCCACGACATGCGGATGAACAGCGGGCCGTAGTGGCCCCAGTCGGCCGGCCACCACTCCTGCGAGGTGCGCATGACCTCGACGAGGTCGCGCTTCACCGCCTCGACGTCCAGCGCCGAGACGGCGGCCCTGTAGTCGAGGTCGCCCAGGGGGTCGGAGTCCTTCGAGGGCTTGTTCAGCACCGACAGGTCGACCTGGTTGGGCCACCAGTCGCGGTTGCTCTGCGGACGGCGGTTGGTGACCTGCGTCGGCGACGGGATCGCCGGGTTCTCGCTCTCGCTGGTGCTGTCGGTGACGACCTTGTCGGTCTCGTCCTTCACGGTGTGCCTTCCTCGGGGTGGGGGGATCGGTCAGCGGGTCGGGCGGTGGCGCAGGTGGGGCAGCGGCCCCAGAAGACGACCTCGGCCTCGTCGATCACGAAGCCGGCGTCGTCGGACGGGGCGAGGCACGGGGCGGCGCCGACCGAGCAGTCGACGTCGACGATGGCGCCGCAGTCGCGGCAGACGAGGTGGTGGTGGTTGTCGCCCACGCGGGCCTCGTAGCGCGCGACCGATCCCTGCGGCTGGATCCGGCGCACGATCCCGCTGTCGGTGAGGGCCCGCAGGACGTCGTAGACCGCCTGGTGGGAGACCGCACCGAGCCGCTCCCGGGCGGCGGCGATCAGCGCGTCGGTGTCCAGGTGTGGGTGGGCGTGGACGGCGTCCAGCACCGCCAGCCGCGGGCGGGTGACGCGCAGGCCCACGGCGCGCAGTTCGCGGCCGAGTTCCACGGGGTCGGGCACGGGGTCATCCTGACGGCTTCTCTTGATCGGATCCAGTCTTTCTTCCGGCGCCGCGCGCCGGCGGGCGCTGTTGTCCGCTCTGGGCGCAGCCGTGGGGCTGGCCGGCGAGCGTTGCGCTGATTACGCTGCAACCGTGTAATCAACGCGCACCGGGAGGTCGCCATGCACGGGCATCGTTTCGCCGACGCACCCCTGGGTGCCGGTTTCGGCCGCGGCCGCGGGCCGCGGGGCCGGGGTCAGGACGTCCCGGCCCCCGTCGACCGGGCCGAGGTCGCCGGCTGGTTCGCCGGGCGGCTGCCCGACGACTGGTTCACCGGCCCCGTCGAGCTCACCATCGACCGCGACGAGATCACCGTCGTCGGCACCCTGCCGGAGCCGGCGGCGGGTGAGGGCGACGCCGCCGCCGCACGCACCGGCCGGATCGAGCGGTTCCGCGAGGAGACCCGGGGCCGCCGGATGGCCATCGCGGACGCCGCGCAGGAGCGCTACGGCCGCTCGGTGGCGTGGGGCGCGGCCTGCGGGGACACCCGCCAGCTGTTCACCCACGCGTCCGTGCCGGTGATGACCCGCCTCCGGCAGCCCGAGCGGCTGGTGCTCGACACGCTGGTCGACGCCGGGGTGGCCCGGTCGCGGTCGGAGGCGCTCGCCTGGGCCGTGCGCCTGGTGGGCCGCCACGCCGACGACTGGCTGACCGAGCTCCGCGACGCCATGGCCTCGGTCGAGGAGGTCCGGGGTCGGGGACCGCGGTAGGAGGTGGTCCGCGGGAGGTCGCCGGCGGGCAGGGACACTGGGCGGCGTGCCCGATGCCACCCGCTCCTCGACCACCGACGTCCTCGTGGTGGGGGCCGGCCCGGCCGGGGCCGCGGCCGCGGCCTGGGCGGCCCGGGCCGGGGCCGACGTCGTGCTGGCCGACGCCGCGGTCTTCCCGCGGGACAAGACCTGCGGTGACGGGCTGACGCCACGGGCCATCGCCGAGCTCGACCAGCTCGGCCTGGGGGAGTGGGCCCGGTCCAGGACGCGCAACCGCGGCCTCCGGGCCGCCGGTTTCGGCCGGGAGTGGCAGCTGCCGTGGCCCGGTGGGGCGTTCCCCGACCACGGCAGCGCCGTGCCCCGCACGGAGCTGGACGCCCGGATCCGGCAGGTCGCGGTCGACGCCGGGGCGGCCCCGGTCGACGGCGCCCGGGCGGTGGACGTCGAGCGCGACGGCGACCGCGTGCGCGCGGTGGTGTTCGAGGACGCCGACGGCGCGACGCGGGAGATCGCCTGCCGGCGGCTGGTCGTGGCCGACGGCGTCCGCTCGCCGCTGGGCCGGCTCCTCGGCCGGGAGTGGCACCGCGACACCGCCTACGGGGTGGCGGCGCGCAGCTACGTGCGCTCGGGCCGCAGCGACGACGAGTGGATCAGCTCGCACCTGGAGCTGCGCGGCACCGAGGGGGAGCTGCTCTCGGGCTACGGCTGGGTGTTCCCGCTGGGGCGTGAGGCGGGCGAGGTCAACCTCGGCGTGGGCACCCTGGCGACCGCCCGCCGGCCGGCCGGGGTCCAGTTGAAGGCGCTGCTGGAGTTCTACGCCGGGACCCGGCGCGCGGAGTGGCACCTGGACGGCCCGGTGCGGGACGTGACCTCCGCGCTGCTGCCGATGGGCGGGGCGGTGTCCGGCGTGGCCGGCCGCAACTGGGCGCTGGTCGGTGACGCGGCCGGCTGCGTGAACCCGCTCAACGGCGAGGGGATCGACTACGGCCTGGAGACCGGCCGGACGCTCGCCGGGTTGCTCGCCGAGGACGACTGGACGGCGGCGTGGCCGGCGACCCTGCGGCGGCACTACGGCGAGGCGTTCTCCATCGCGCGGCGGCTGGCCGGGCTCCTCACGGTGCCGCGGTTCCTGCCCCTGGCCGGCCCGGTCGGCATGCGCTCCCGCCCGCTGATGACCGTGGCGCTCCGCGTCATGGGCAACCTCGTCTCAGACGAGGACCGCGACCTCGTCGCCCGCGCCTGGCGCGCGGCAGGACGGTTGTCCGTCCGCCTGGACGACCGCAAGCCCTTCAGCTGAGCGGGCTCCCGGAGGGTCCCGCGCAGGCGCGGATCAGCGGCTCGACGCGGGCCGGGGCGGCACCTGGTGGCGGTGTCTGACCGGAGGTCAGACGAAAGGAGAGCTGTACACCGCGAAGTACACGGCGATGTAGTGGCAGATCGCCGCGATGACGGTCATCGCGTGGAAGACCTCGTGGTAGCCGAAGGTGCCCGGCCACGGGTCGGGCTTCCTGATGCCGTAGGCCACCCCGCCCAGGGTGTAGAGCACGCCGCCGACGGCCAGCAGCACCATCGAGGCGACCCCGGCGATGTGCAGGATGTCCGTGAGCACGAAGACCGCCACCCAGCCCAGCCCGATGTAGAGCGGGACACCCACCCAGCGCGGCGCCGTCGGCCAGGTCATCTTCAGCGTGACGCCGGCCAGCGCGCCGGCCCACACGCCGGCGAGCACCCAGAAGCCGAGGGGCTGGTCGACGGCGAGCAGCGCGAACGGTGTGTAGGTGCCGGCGATGAAGAGGAAGATCATCGAGTGGTCGAGCCGCTTCATGATCTTCCAGCCGCGGGGTGACCAGCGCCGTCGGTGGTAGAGCGCGCTGATGCCGAAGAGGCCGCAGATGGTGAGGCAGTAGACGGCCACCGACCACCCGGCGCGGGCGCCCTGGACCGAGGCCAGCGGGATGAGCACCGCGCCGGCCACGATGGCGCCGAAGAACGAGAAGAGGTGGATCCAGCCACGCGCCCGCGGACGGGTGTCGGGGTGCTCCCAGTCGGCGTCGCCGAAGTGGCTGGCGTCCCAGGTCTGCTCGACCCGTTCGCCCTCGGCGACGACCGTCGACAGCGCCTGCTCGGCGGGAGCCTCGAGCTCTGCGCCGTCCGCCTCCACCCGTACTGCTGCGCGATCGTGGGGAGGGACGCTCATGCTCCGAGGTTACGGAGGACCCGGTGCGGCGTCATCCGGACCGGCTGTGACCTGCGCGGCCCGTCCGAGGCTCGCCGCGAGCCCGCGAGTGGCGGGTAGGAGGGGGCCCTTGTCACTAGGGTGACCGTCGTGGGGGTGCGCCGGCGGGTCCGTGACGCGCTCACCCGGGTCTACGAGCGCCGCCTGGCGCGGGCGCTGGAGGGCGCGGACGTGCCGCGGCACGTGGGCGTGATCATGGACGGCAACCGGCGGTGGGCGCGCGCCATCGGGCTGGAGGACGTCGCGCACGGGCACCGCCGGGGGGCGGCGAAGATCGCCGACCTGCTCGGCTGGTGCGACGACGCCGGGGTGCAGGTGGTCACCCTCTTCATGCTCTCCACCGACAACCTGCGCCGTCCCGCGTCGGAGCTCGACGCGCTGCTCGCGATCATCGAGGACGTCGCCGTGGACCTGTCGCGGCCGGGCCGGCGCTGGCGCATCCGGAGCATGGGGGCCCGGGAGGTGCTGCCGGAGCGCACCGTCGCCGTCCTGGAGCACGCCGAGCGCGACACCTCCGACCGTCCGGGGGCGACGGTCAACCTGGCGGTCGGCTACGGCGGGCGGCGGGAGATCGCCGACGCCGTGCGCTCGCTGCTGAGCGAGCACGCCGCCCGGGGCACCTCGTTGGAGGAGTTGGTGGAGGTGCTCGACGTCGAGCACATCGCCGAGCACCTCTACACGCGTGGGCAGCCCGACCCGGACCTGGTCATCCGCACCAGCGGTGAGCAGCGCATGTCGGGGTTCCTGCTGTGGCAGACGGCGAACGCCGAGTTCCACTTCACCGACGTCTACTGGCCGGACTTCCGCCGCGTCGACTTCCTGCGCGCGCTGCGGGACTACTCGGCCCGGCACCGCCGCTTCGGCGGGTGACGGCGGCTGCGAGACTGGCCGCCATGACCGCGGGAGCCCTCGACGTCGCCCTGGAGTACGTGCGCCTCGGGCTGCGCTTCGACCGTGTGGAGGCCGGCTTCGTCGACGCCTACACCGGCGACCCGCGGGTGCGGGCGCAGGTCCTGGACGAGCCCGCCCCCACCCCGCGGCAGTTGCGCGACCGCGCCCGGGAGCTGCTGCGGGAGCTCGACGCCGCCGACCTGCCGGCCGACCGCACCGCCTTCCTGCGCGGTCAGCTGACCGGCCTGGAGTGCAGCGCGCGGAAGATGAGCGGCGAGCCGATCGGCTTCGTCGAGGAGGTGCGGGCCTACTTCCAGGTCGACGTCGAGCTGGGCGACGAGGCCGCGTACGCCGCGGCGCACGCGGAGCTGGACCGACTGCTGCCCGGCGACGGCTCCCTGGCCGACCGGTACGCCGCCCACCGGCGGCGCGAGGAGTGCCCGCCGGACCGGCTGGAGCCCGCCGTGCAGGCCCTGTCGAGCGCGTTGCGCGACCGGGTGCGCGGCCGGTACGGGCTCCCCGAGGTCGAGACCGTCCGGTACGAGGTGGTCACCGACAAGCCGTGGTCGGGCTTCAACTACTACGAGGGCGGTTACCGGTCCCGGGTCGCGATCAACGCCGACCTCCCGCACCGGCTCTCCCAGCTCGCGCACCTGGTGGCGCACGAGTCGTACCCGGGCCACCACACCGAGCACTGCCGCAAGGAGCAGGGGCTGGTCGAGCGGTCGGGCCGGCTCGAGCACACCGTCTTCCTGGTGAACACCCCCGAGTGCCTGATGGCCGAGGGGCTGGCCGACCTCGGCGTCCCGGCGGCGATCGGCGAGGGCTGGGGGGCCTGGTCGGAGGAGATCCTCGGCGACCTCGGCCTGCGCTTCGACGGTGCGCTGGCCGAGCGGATCGCCGTCGCGGCCGGCCCGCTCAACCGGGTCCGGCAGGACGCCGCGGTGCTGCTGCACGACCGGGGGGCCGACGCCGACGAGGTGGCGGCGTACCTGCAGCGCTGGGCGCTGGTCAGCCCGGAGCGCGCCCGGCAGCAGATCCGCTTCCTCACCGACCCGCTGTGGCGGGCCTACATCTCCACCTACGTCGAGGGGTTCGACCTGCTCACGCGCTGGCTCGACGCCCGGCCGGTGGAGCAGCCGGTCGCCGACCGCTTCGTCCGCCTGCTCGACGAGCCGCTGACCCCGCAGCGGATCGCCGCCGAGATCGCGGCCGCCTGACCCGTGGCCGCCCGCACCCCGGCGCAGGCGCGGTCCCTCGGACTCTGGACCGCGGGCTGGCTCGCCCTGTTCCTCGTCCTCGGGGTGGTCCGGTTCGGCGACCCCGCGGTGCAGTGGCCCGTCCTGCTGGTCCCGGCCCTGTGGGCGCTGGTCGCCCTGCGCCCCCGCCGGGCGGCGCGGACCGGCCGGGCGGAGCGGCGCCGGGTGGCGGACGACGCGTGGCCGGACGACGAGCGGGTGGACGACGGCTGGGCGGAAGACCGGTGGGCCGAGGGCCGGTGGGACGACGGCTGGCCCGCCGGCGACTACCGCGCCGACCGGGAGCCGCACCGGTGGCCCCCGCCCGGGGACCGGACCGACACCGTCGAGCGCCCCGCGGTGCGCCGGCGCTCCGACGGGACCGACGGCCGATGGTGACCGGCGGGCGTTGAGGCCCTCGGCGAAACCGGTGGAAGCTGTCGGTGGACCGGTGGATGCTGTCGCGCGTGATCCACGCCCGCGGTCTCGCCCGCACCTTCCGCAAGCGGAAGCAGGAGGTCCACGCGGTCGTCGGCGTCGACCTCGACGTCGCGCCCGGTGAGATCGTCGGCTTCCTGGGCCCGAACGGTGCCGGGAAGACGACGACCCTGCGCATGCTCACCACGCTGCTGGAGCCCACCGCGGGGACGGCCACGGTGGCCGGTTGCGACCTGCGGACCGACCCGGTCGGGGTGCGCCGCCGCATCGGCTACGTCTCGCAGAGCGGCTCCACGGCCCCGGAGGCGCGGGCGGGCGAGGAGGTGGTCGACCACGCCCGGCTCTACGGCATGACCACCGCCGAGGCCACCGAGCGCGGCAGGCAGGTCTTCGCCGAGCTCGACCTCGACGGGCTCTGGGAGCGCCAGCCCAAGGCCATGTCGGGGGGCCAACGCCGCCGGCTGGACATCGCGGTCGGCCTCGTCCACGTGCCGGAGCTGGTCTTCCTCGACGAGCCGACCACCGGGCTGGACCCGCAGGCCCGGGCGAACCTGTGGGAGCACATCCGCGGGCTGCGCGAGGACCGCGGCACCACGGTCTTCCTCACCACCCACTACCTCGACGAGGCCGACGCCCTCTGCGACCGGATCATGGTCATCGACCACGGCGCCATCGTCGCCGAGGGCACCCCCGACGAGCTCAAGTCCCAGGTGGGTGGCGACGTGCTGACCGTGAGGGCGGAGCGGCCCGACCAGCTGGCCGAGGTGGCACGCCTGGTGGGCGCGTTGCCGGGCGCCGAGCCGCCGCAGCTGCTCGCCGACCGGGTCGTGGGGCGGGTGCCGCACGGCGGCCGCGCGCTGGTGGAGCTGGTGCGCGCGCTGGACGCCGCCGACGTCGCCGTGACCGGGATCGAGAGCCGCCGGCCCAGCCTGGACGACGTCTTCCTCGGCCTGACCGGCCGGTCGCTGCGCGAGTCCGGGGCCGCACCGGTGGAGGCCGAGGCGGTGGCGGCGCGATGAGGACCATGCTGCGCGACACCGGCACCGTCTTCGCCCGGGCGATGCGCATGTCCCTGCGCAACCCCGCCTGGCTGCTGATCAGCCTCATGCAGCCGATCCTCTACATCGTGCTGTTCGGGCCGTTGCTCGAGCCGCTGGCGGAGCAGCTGGGTCCGGGCGACGCCTACCAGATCTTCGTGCCGGGCATCCTGGTGCAGCTGGGCATGTTCGGCGCGCTCTTCGTCGGCTTCGGGCTCATCGCCGAGTGGCGGGCCGGGGTCATCGAGAGCCAGCGGGTCACCCCGGCCAGCCGCACGGCGCTGCTGCTCGGGAGGGTGCTGCGCGACGTCGTCGTACTGCTCACGCAGGGCGTCCTGCTGGTGCTGGTCGCGATCCCGCTCGGGTTGCGGGCCCCGGTGGCCGGCGTGGCCCTGACCCTGCTCGTCGTGGCGCTGCTGGGAGCCGCGCTGGCCGCGGTCTCCTATGCCCTCGCGCTGACGCTCAAGAGCGAGGACGCCTTCGCCCCGCTGCTCAACGCGGTGGTGTTCCCCGTCGTGCTGCTCTCGGGCATCCTGCTGCCGATGACGCTGGCGCCCGGCTGGCTGCAGACCCTCAGCGACGTGAACCCGTTCAAGCACGTCGTCGAGGCGGCGCGCGAGTTCTTCATCGGCGGCTACGGAACCGCGACCGCCTGGTGGGGCGTCGTCCTCACCGTGCTGCTGGCGGTGCTCGGCTGGCTGTTCGGGGTGCGCCGGTTCCGCCGGGAGTCCAGCTGAGCGAGGTCCCGGTGCCCGCGGCACCCGCCGGTGCGCGCCGGACCCTGCTCGGGGAGCCGCACCGGTGGTACGGCTGGTGCGGTTGAGCCGTCCGGGTGACATCGCCCCCTCCTCGTGGGGTGCACGTCACGCGGATGTCACCCCCTGGGCCTAGCGTCCGCTGTGGACGCCGAGCTGTCCTCGTCGTCCACGGGAGGCCCGGTTGGTGCGACTGCGCACGTCGTCCAGGGGGGCCGGTACCCGGCCCCTGCGCCGGGGCCCGGCCACCTTCGAGCAGGGGTCCGCCACGTCCGCGTGGCGCCGCCCCACGGGAGCCGACTCGTGATGACTCGCCGCACCTTCGTCCTCGACACCTCCGTCCTGCTCTCCGACCCCGGGGCGCTGCTGCGCTTCGGCGACGCCGACGTGGTGCTGCCGCTCGTCGTCATCGGGGAACTGGAGGACAAGCGGAACCACCCCGAGCTGGGCTGGTTCGCCCGTCAGGCGCTGCGCATCCTCGACGACCTGCGGGTCACCCACGGCCGGCTGGACGCGCCGGTCCCGGTCGGGGAGAGCGGTGGCACGCTGCACGTCGAGCTGAACCACAGCGACCCCTCGGTGCTGCCGGCCGGGTTCCGCAACGACAGCAACGACAGCCGGATCATGGTGGTCGCGCTCAACCTGCGGGCCGAGGGACGGGACGTCTGCCTGGTCACCAAGGACGTCCCGCTGCGGGTCAAGGCGGCGGCCGTCGGGCTGGAGACCGACGAGTACCGCGTGCTCGACGCCGTGGACGCCGGCTGGACCGGGATGACCGAGCTATCCCTGGACGACTCCGAGCTCGACGAGTTGTACGAGACCGGGCAGGCGTTCGTGCCGGCCGCGGCGGAGCTGCCGACCCACACCGGTCTGGTCCTGCTCTCCTCCCGCGGTTCCGCCCTGGGCCGAGTCCTGCCGGACAAGCAGGTGCGGCTGGTACGCGGCGACCGCGAGGCCTTCGGGCTGCACGGGCGCTCGGCCGAGCAGCGGGTGGCGCTGGACCTGCTGCTGGACCCGGAGATCGGCATCGTCTCGCTCGGTGGCCGCGCGGGCACCGGCAAGTCGGCGCTGGCGCTCTGCGCGGGGCTGGAGTCGGTCATGGAGCGGCGGGCGCACAAGAAGGTGGTCATCTTCCGGCCGCTGTACGCCGTCGGCGGGCAGGAGCTCGGTTACCTGCCGGGCAGCGAGGGCGAGAAGATGTCGCCCTGGGCGCAGGCGGTCTACGACACCCTCGGCGCGCTGGTGTCCAAGGAGGTGCTCGAGGAGATCGCCGCCCGCGACCTGATCGAGGTGCTCCCGCTGACCCACATCCGCGGCCGCTCGCTGCACGACTCGTTCGTGATCGTGGACGAGGCGCAATCGCTCGAGCGGGGCGTGCTGCTCACCGTGCTGTCCCGGCTGGGCAGCAACTCGCGCGTGGTGCTCACCCACGACGTCGCCCAGCGCGACAACCTGCGCGTGGGCCGGCACGACGGCGTCACCGCGGTCATCGAGAAGCTCAAGGGGCACGTGCTGTTCGCGCACGTGACGCTGACCCGGTCCGAGCGTTCGCCGATCGCCGCGCTCGTGACCGAGATGCTCGAGGACCTGCCGCTCTGACCGCGCCGCTCCCGGGTGCTCCTCCTGCCCTGCCGGTCCAGCAGGACGGCGGGGCCGCGAGGAACACCCCGGGAGGGGTGCGGCGTCGGCTGGAAGGGGCTGCGGGGCTGGCGCACCGCCGGCGTGCCCCGGCGCAGCTCCCTCAGCTCGCCCCTGCGGAGCGCCCGGGCCAGCACGTCGTCGGACCCCCCGCTGGTGACGGCGTCACGGCGCAGGAGGCGCGGGTTCCAGGGTTCCCGGGGCTCGGGCATGGGCGGACGGCCCGGTACCGCGCGTCGCCGCGGGAGGGGCGGGGTGGATCCGTGGACGGGGCCGCCGGGTGTGGACGGCCACAGCCCCCGGGGCGACCTCGTGGTGTGCGGGTACTGCAGCACCCGCACAAACGAGGAGGGCCCCGGCACAGGGCGGTTCGGGCCTAGCCGGCGTCGGCCGGCTCGGGTTCCTCCGGTGGCCGGGCCGCGGGACGGCGCCGGGCCTTGGGAGCCGGCTTCGGCGGGGCCGCGACGGCCCGTACCAGCGCCACCACGACCCAGCCGGCGAGCAGGCACCAGGGCAGCCGGCCCACCATCTCCTCCGTCGTGAGGTCCCCGCGCAGCCCGAGCGCGAGCACGGGCACGGCCAGCACGAACCCGACGAGGAGGACGTCCCAGCGGAACGGGCTCATGCCTGCGGGCTGTCCAGGCGCTCGCAGAGCAGCGAGGCCCAGCGGTGCGGCGTCGCGCGGACGCCGTCGAGGAGGGCCACGGGCACCGTCAGCCGCTGCAGCACCGCGGCGGGGTCGGCGCTGAGGTCGGTGTCCTGGACGACGAGGGCGTCGACGCGGGTCAGCCCGTCGAGCCAGACCTCGAGGTCCTCGGGCTTGCGGGTCGCTTCCACGACGGCCCAGACCGCGGCCGGCGACCAGATGGCCAGCATCTGGGACACCCAGTAGACATCGCTGCGCAGCGGCGCGTCGACCGCGACGATGGTCAGCGTGCCCGAGTCGGCCGCCTCCTGCCGGCGGTCGATGGCGGCGTCGATCGTGGTCATCCGGCTGCCCTTGGGGGCGAGGCCGGCGAGGTCGCCACGGGTGGCCCACTGCACGCGGTCGGGGTCCAGCCGCAGCGACGCGGCCAGGGCCCGTGCGGCCCTGAGGGTCTCGACGCCCGGACCGACCACGAACAGCACCTCGCCGGCGCCGGTTGGCAGCCGCGGCGCCTCGGGCAGCCGCTCGGCCAGCGCGCGGGTGAGCGCCGCATAGGTGCCGTCGGCCCCGATGCGGTCGACGACGTCCTCCCCGAGCAGCTCACGGGGCACGCCGAGCTCGCGCAGCCGGGCGACGACCTCGTGCGGGTACGCGGGAGCCGCCCCGGTCCGCGGTGCGGCCGGGACGTCGGCGGCGGAGTTCCCGAGCCCGGGCACGTCCGGGTGGTCGTCGCCGCCGGGCAGGGGGGCGACGGGCAGTCGGGTGACGGTCGCCAGGGTGCGGGTCGGCGCGGGCGACGGGGCCGTCCCGCTCGCCTCCGCCGGCGCGGGGGCGACCTCGTCGCGCGGGCGGGACGGTGCCGGACGCGACGGCGGGACCGCCGGACGCCCCGACGACGGAGGCACCGGCGGCAGGCCGCGACCACGGGCACCGGCCAGGGGCGGCAGGAGGGAGACCGGCGGCATGACGGTGGTGGCGTCCAGGGACATGCTCAGGGGAGCGGGGTCGCTGGCGGTTCGCGCCAGCAACGGGGCGGCCTCGACCAGGTCCGTGGCGAGGTGGGCCCGCGCGTCCTCGACGACGGTCTCCTCGGCCGCGACCTCCGCGACCGGGGCGCCCTCCGTCTCGGCTTCCGCCGCCACGAAGGCCTCGACGACCGGCTGGTCCGCCACGGCCTCCTCGTCGACGGCCTCCTCGTCGACGGCCTCCTCGTCGACGGGCTCCTCGGCGACGGGCCCCTCGTGGAGCAGCTCCGCGGGGACCGGGGCCTCGGCCACCGGCTCGTGGACGGGGAGCTCCTGGACCGGCGCTGCGACACCAGCGGTCGGCCCCGCAGCGGTGACGAGCACGTCCGTCCAGATGGGTGCGCCATCGGTGGCCGCGGTGGGAGGCGTCGGCTCACCCCACAGCGTGGTGCTGCCGGCGGAGCTGCCCCACCCGAGGTCGACGGGCGCCGGCGCGGGCGCGGCCGGGGTGCCGAAGAGCGGGAACGACGCGCCGACGACCGGTTCGACGACGGGCCGGACGACCCGCGGCGCCGGCGACACCGGCAGCGCGCCGACGGGGGGGAAGAGCGGGTCGGCGGTCTCGTCGATCACCGGGGCCGGCGCGGCCGGCTCGTCGATCTCCAGGGCCGAGGCCGCCGGCTCCTCGATCTCCAGGGCCGGGGCGACCGGCTCGTCGATCAGCGGGGCCGGCGCGGCCGGCTCGTCGGGGACCGCGGCCGGGGGCGCGGGCTCGTCGAGGGCCGCGACCGGCAGCACCGGCTCGGCCAGCGCGTCCCGGGGGGAGTCCCCGGCCAGCATCTTGCGCAGGATCCCGGCCAGCGCCTCGTCCGAGTGCCCACGGGCCAGGGCGTCACGCAGCGCCTCGGCGATCTCCTCCTGCCGGGCGGACGGTGCCGGGGCGGCGGGCTCCTGCGGTGCAGCCGCCCACCTGGGCAGCTCGCGGGCACCGGTCGTGGGCGTGGAGGGCGGCGCGGTGGCCTGATCTCTCACCGGGGTCTCCTCCTGCTGCACGGCCTGGGACCGCTTCGACGGATCTGCTGAACGGATGGCCGCGGCCAGCGACGGCCGGGGTGCCGGCGCGGACGCGGCCGGGAAGGGGTCGTGAGCCGGCGCGGCCGGGAAGGGCTCCTCCGGCTGGGCCAGCGCGTGGTCGACGGCCTGCCGCACGTCCCGGTCCCCGGAGACCATGCGGGCCAGGGCCGCGGTGAAGGGCGAGGGCGCGACGCCGGCGTCCGGCTGCTCCGCCGGTGCCACCAGGACGGTGGCGTGCGCGCGCGGGGCGGCCGCGGGCTCGCGCGTCGCCTTGGGGAAGGTGGCGCGGGCCGGCGACGAGCGACCGTGGGCGTGGGCGTGGGCGTGGGCGGGGGCTGCCGCGGCCGACGGGCCGCCACCGAGCAGACCGGCCAGCTCGTCGATCCGCTCGTCGTCCCGGGCCGGGCGTGCCGACGGCGCGGCCGACCAAGATGGCGTGACGCCGGAGTCCGTGGACCCCGACCGCGGGGTGACCCGCCGGGCGACCGGCTCGGCCGCGGCCGGGCGGGCGGCCTCCGCGGCCCAGGCGGCGGCGCCGTTGCGGGCGGGCGCGGTGGCGCGCGCCCGCGCGGGGGCTGCGGCCGCGAGCGGGGAGTCGTACGCGGCGACGGGGGTGGCCTGGGCGGGACCCGCCGAGGGCGACGGCACGCCGGGGCGCGCGAACTGGTCGGGCGCGACCTCGGCGATGTAGCGCTCGGTCGCGAAGAAGCCCAGGACGCCGCCCGACCGGACCCGGCGCACGCCGACGACCCGGGCGTGCGGACCGAACTGCTCGCGGGCCGCCGCGATCGCGTCGTCGCGCGTGGCGGCCTCAACGGATCGCAACGGCACCGCTCACCACTCCCAGCGACTCGATCTGGGCCGTCCGGGACACCTCCGCGTAGGAGATGACCGGCAGCCGGGGCAGGATCTGGCGCATCAGCCGCGCGAGCGCCGCACGGACCTGAGGCGAGCAGACGAGGACGGGGGACAGGCCCTGCCGCTCGGCGTCCTCGAGCATGCCGCTGCAGCCGTGGACGAGAGCGTCCACCGCGCCGGCGTCGAGGGCCAGGACGGCACCCGACTCGGTCTGGCGGACCGACTCGAGCAGGCGCTGCTCGAACCCCGGCTCCAGCGTGAACACGTGCAGGCGCTCGTCCGGCGTGACGTAGGGCTGGCTGATCGCCGACCCCAGCGCCGTCCGGGCCGCCTCGACGAGTCCGTCGAGGTCGGAGGAGTGCTTGGCACGTACAGAGAGTGCCTCGAAGATGCGGACGAGGTCGCGGATCGACACACCCTCGGCGAGCAACGCGTGCAACACGCGTTGCACCTCTCCCAGGGTGAGCAGGGCGGGCGTGAGCTCCTCGACGACGACCGGGTGGGAGCGGCGCACCATCTCGACGAGGAGGCGGACGTCCTCCCGGCCGAGCAGGTCCGCGGCGTTCTGCCGGACGACCTCGGCCAGGTGCGTCGTGAT
The DNA here is from genome assembly GCF_054050775.1 of Blastococcus sp. SYSU DS0533. Lineage (NCBI taxonomy): Bacteria > Bacillati > Actinomycetota > Actinomycetes > Geodermatophilales > Geodermatophilaceae > Blastococcus > Blastococcus sp. SYSU DS0533. The sequence continues at coordinate 171,464 of NZ_JBJGZZ010000005.1, forward strand.
GACCGACGAGCGGTCGACCACGGTGGCGCCGGCCATCTCGGCGGCGCGCTGCAGCTCGGCGGGCACCCACTTGGCGGCCAGCCCGAACACCGGCTCGCGCGTGGGCTTGCCGGGCAGCCCGTCCAGCGCGTCGCCGATGGCAAGGACGGTGCCGACCGGAGAGCTGCCCTTGGCGACCGGCACGCCGTTGAGCCAGATGACGTACTGCGAGGAGGGCAGGTCGAGGTTGTCGCGGGTGCGCACCAGCGGGATGACGAGGCCGGTCTCCATGGCGACCTTCCGCCGCAGCGCCTTGACGCGGTCCAGCAGGTCGCCGCCGCGGGCGGTGTCGACCAGGTCGACCAGGTCGAACGCCACCTCCAGCTCGAGCGGGTCGACGCGCATCTTCTCCGCGATCGCCTCGGGCGAGTCGGGGGCGGGCTCCAGCTCGGCGGCGGCTGCGGCGCCCTCGGCGTCCTCGTCGACCTCCTCGGGCTCGGTCATCCGGCTGGCCATGACGAGGAAGGCCACGCCGACGAGGAGGAAGGGCAGCTTGGGCAGGCCGGGGATGAGGCAGAGCGCCAGGGCGGCGCCGCCGGCGATGCGCACCGGCTGCTTGAACCGCCCCAGCTGGGCGATCAGGTCGGTGCCCATGTCGCCCTCGCTGGCCGAGCGCGTCACGATGATGCCGGTCGCGGTCGACATCAGCAGCGCCGGGATCATCGAGACGAGCCCGTCGCCGACCGTGAGCAGCGAGTAGGTGCTCACCGCTTCCGCCGGCGCCATCCCGCGCTGCATCATGCCGATGGCGAAGCCGCCGATGAGGTTGACCAGGGTGACGACGATGCCGGCGATGGCGTCGCCCTTGACGAACTTGGAGGCGCCGTCCATCGAGCCGTAGAAGTCGGCCTCGGCGGTGACCTCGTGCCGCCGCTTGCGGGCCTGCGCCTCGTTGATCAGGCCGGCGTTGAGGTCGGCGTCGATCGCCATCTGCTTGCCGGGCATGGCGTCGAGGGTGAAGCGGGCGCCGACCTCGGCGACCCGTCCGGCACCGTTGGTGATCACCACGAACTGCACGATGGTGAGGATCAGGAAGATCACGAGGCCGACGATCAGCGAGCCGCCGATGACGATGTGGCCGAAGGCCTCGATCACCTTGCCGGCGTAGCCGTCGGTGAGCACCAGCCGGGTCGAGGAGACGTTGAGGGCGAGGCGGAACAGCGTCGCGATGAGCAGCAGCGACGGGAAGACCGCGAAGTCGAGCGGCTTCTTGATCTGCATGGCGACCAGCAGCACCAGCAGCGAGATCGTCAGGTTGAGCCCGATGAGCATGTCCATCGCGCCGGCGGGCAGCGGCACCACCAGCATGAGGACGATGGCGACGACGCCGATCGGGACGGCGGCCTTGCCCAGGCCTTTCACTCGCCCGCTCCGGGCTCGCACGAGGGACGCTGGCTCACCCCTCCCTCATCGGCAGGTCGGCGGGCGCCCGGTACCGCGCCACCGACGCCGTCCTCCCTCACCGCTCACCGTGAGGTAGGACGCGTCATGACCAAGGTTCTGATCGTGGCCGCGGGTCGGTCCTCAGGCGGCGACGGGACGGCGGCGGCCGGCCTTGGGCAGGTCGGTGACGTCAGGGGCCTCGAACCCGGGGCGGTGGAAGCCACCCCGCACGCCGCGCGCACCCAGGTGCATGACGAACGCCAGCACGCGGGCGACGGCGGTGAACAGCTGCGGCGGCACCTCCTGGCCCAGCTCGCACGAGGCGTGCAGGGCGCGGGCCAGCGGGATGTCCTGCACCAGCGGGACGCGCGCCTCGGTGGCCCGCTGGCGCAGCTTCGTCGCGACCTCCCCGGCGCCCTTGGCGACCACCCGTGGCGCGCCCTGGGCGGCGTCGTACTTCAGCGCGACGGCGACGTGGGTGGGGTTGACCAGCAGGACGTCGGCGTCGGCGACCTCGGCCATCATCCGGTTCCGCGACATCGCCATCTGCACGCCGCGGCGGTGGGCCTTCATGTGCGGGTCGCCCTCGGCCTGCTTGTGCTCCTGCTGGATCTCGTACTTGCTCATCTTCAGCTCCTTCATCATCTTCTTCCGGACGACGACGTAGTCGGCGACGGCGATGACGAGGCCGGTGACCGCGACGACGCGGAACATGAGCACGGCGGAGTCGGTGAAGGTGGCCGCGACGGCGGAGAGCGGCAGCGCGCCCGCGGAGGAGACCAGCGCCTGGGCCCGTTCGCTGGTGACGATGACGACCGTGCCGAGGGCCGCCGTCTTGATCAGCGCCTTCGACATCTCCCAGAGGCCCTGGGTGCCGAACATGCGCTTGAGGCCGGGCAGCGGGTTGAACTTCTTCAGCTTGGGCTGCAACGGCTTGGTGGTCGGGTGCACCCCGCCCTGGGACGCGGAGGACACGATGCCCACCAGCATCAGCGCGAGCGCGGTCGGCAGCAGCGTGGTCAGGAAGGCGATCAGCGCCTGCCCGAGCAGCGCGGTGACGGTGGTGACCTGCGGGTCGTGCACGACGGTCCCGACGTGCACGAACAGCTGCCGCACCGCGTCGAAGGCGGCGCCCACGAGCACCGGCAGCAGGAAGCTGGCCGCCGCCACGCCCAGCCACGTCCCCAGCTCCTGGGTCCGCGGGATCTGCCCGTCCTTGCGCGCCTTCTTGAGGCGCTGGGGAGTGGGCGCCTCGGTCTTCTCACCACCCGGTCCGTCCTTGGCCATGCGTCACCTCCTCAGCCGCCGCGCAGCGAGGTCATGGCGCGGGCGCCGTGCTCGAGCAGCGAGTCCAGGGCCGGGGGCAGCAGCGGGAAGGTCAGCCCGAGCATCGCCAGGGTCAGCATGATCTTCACCGGGAACCCGAGGGCGAAGACGTTGAGCGCGGGAGCGGCTCGGCTGAGCAGGGCCAGCGCGACGTCGGCGAGCAGCAGCACCGCCACCATCGGCCCGGCGATCTGCATCGCGGCCAGGAACATCATCGAGAACGCGGTGATGAGCACCGAGGCGATCTGGTCGGTGGGCACGTCGCCGCCCACGGGCAGACCTTCGTACGAGGTGGCGAAGCCCTTGACCATGAGCAGGTGCCCGCCGCTGGTGAACAGCAACGTCGTCGCCAGCAGGTAGTGCAGCTTGCCCAGGGAGCCGTTCTGGGTCATCGCCATCGGGTCGTAGCCGGGCTGCAGGGAGAAGCCGCCGGCGAGGTCGAGGACGTCACCGGCCATCTGCACCGCCGTGAACAGCACCTGGACGACGAACCCGAGCGCCGCGCCGATGACGACCTCGGTGACGGCGGTGACCAGCAGGAATGCCGCCGTCGGCTCGGGCAGGGTGGGCGCGATCTGGGTGGACAGCAGCACCGCGAGGGCCAGGGCGAGGGCGCCCTTCACCGGGCCGGGGATCACCCGCGAGTTGAACGGCGGGGCGAGCAGGACGAAGCCGGCGGCCCGCGCCGTGCCGAGGAGCAGGGCCGCGAGCGTGACCGCCGGGACCGAGAGGTCCACGCGGCTACGTCCGGTCGAGCAGTGCCGGGAGCTGGTCGAACAGGGCGTGGGTGAAGCTGACCAGCTCGGAGAGCACCCAGTTCCCGGTCACCAGGAGGGCGATCGCGACGGCGATCATCTTCGGGACGAAGGAGAGCGTGGCCTCCTGGATCTGGGTGGCCGCCTGGAACAGCGAGATCAGGAAACCGACCAGCAGCGCGGTCAGCAGGATGGGCGCGGCGACTTTGGCGGCGACCATCATGGTCTGCGCGGCGATCTCGGTGACGTCGGCGTCGCTCATGGCTCGACTCCGTCCTCGTTCCGCTCCTCGCTCGTTCCTCGCTGCGATGCCCGCTCGGGCGTCGTCCTCGCGTGGCTCATCGCTAACCCGCCCCCCCGTAGGAACCCACCAGGGCGGTGGTGATCAGCGCCCAGCCGTCGACGACGACGAAGAGCAGCAGCTTGAAGGGCAGCGACACGATGGTCGGCGGGACCATCATCATGCCGAGCGCCATGAGGGCGGCGCTGACGAGCATGTCCAGCACCAGGAACGGGATGAAGATGACCAGGCCGATGATGAAGGCGCTCTTGAGCTCGGAGAGCACGAACGCCGGGATCAGCGTGGTCATGCTGACCTGCGTCGCATCGGCCGGGGCCTCCTCGCCGGAGAGCCCGATCATCAGCTTCAGCTCGTCCTCGCGGGTGTTGTCGAGGAGGAACTCGCGCAGCGGCACGGCGCCGGCGTCGTAGGCCTGCGACACCGACATCGCGCCGTCCATGTACGGCTGGACGGCGACCTCGTTGATGTCGGAGAACACCGGGCCCATCACGAAGAGCGTGAGGAACAGCGCGATGCCGGTGAGCACCTGGTTCGGCGGCGACGTCGCCATGCCGAGCGCGTTCCGGGTCAGGCCGAGCACCACGATGATCTTGGTGAACGAGGTCGCGAGCAGGAGCACCGACGGCGCGACCGACAGCACCGTGATCGCCAGGATCAGCGTGATGGAGCTGCTGGGCGAGCCGTTCCCGATGGAGATGTCGACGGCTCCGCCGACCTCGGGGGCGGTCGGCGCCGTCGGCGCGGTGGGCGCCGTGGGGGCGGCTGCGGCCGGGCCGGCGAGGACCACCGCCGCCAGGGAGGCGACCAGCAGGGTGAGCAGGACGACGAGCGCGCGGCTCGCAGCCCGCCGGCTGCCCGCGCGGGGCGGGCACGCGGTGGTGGGGGTCATGACCGGCGGACCGTGCGTTCGCGCAGTTCGTCCACCAGCGTGCCCCAGCCGTTCCGGTCCAGGACCGAGCCGGCGAGCGCGCCCTCCGACGCGGGACGGGCGGCCGGGACCGCGGAGGCGTCGTCGGACGGCTCGCCGGTGGGCCGCAGCCGCGCGGGGGAGCGCTCGGCGAGGGCTGCGTCGACCGCCTCGCCGTCGACCTCCGCCAGCAGGGTGACCTGCTCCTCTGTGGCGCCGATGACGAGGACGACGTCGGCGATGCGGACGACGTTCACCGTGCTGGCGCGGCCCAGCCGCTGCCGGGCGACCACCTGGATGAGGCCGTTGCCCTGACCCAGGCCCTTCTTCTTCGCCAGGCGGGCGGCGAACCACAGGACGCCGCCGATGAGGGCCAGGGACAGGAAGAGCCGGATGATCATCCACGTCATGAGGCCGCGGCTCCCAGCTCGGCGGCGTCGGTGACGATCTCGCTGATCCGCAGCCCGAAGTCCTCGTCCACGACGACGACCTCACCGCGCGCGATCAGCGTGCCGTTGACCAGCAGGTCGGCGGGGGCGCTGGCGGCGCGGTCGAGCTCGACGACCTCGCCCGGGTGCAGCGACAGCAGCTCCTGCACCGTCATCCGGGTGCGACCGATCTCCACGGTGACCTCCATGGCCACGTGGCGCAGGAGCTCGAGGCTGCCCCGCTGCTCGCGGGCCGCGGGCAGGGTCACCTGGAGCGCGAGGGTGGCCTGGTGCTCGCCGTCGCCCAGGAGCGGGACGGCGACGAACATCCCCTTGTCGCGCAGCCCGTCGAGGGCGGCGACCGGCTCCTCGGTGCGCTCCGAGGCGACCCGGACCCGGCCGAGCGCGGCCGCGGCCGCCTCCAGCGCGGGACGCAGCGCGGCCGAGACGTCCATCTGCCCGACGGGGGAGTTCTGCAGCGCGTCGACGACGTCGCCCGAGACGACCAGCACGACGTCGCCGGAGACCTCACCGGACAGCCCGGCGGTGACCGCGAGCGCTGCCGCCGGCGGCAGCGGGACGGTGTCCGGGTCGCTGACCGGCGCACCGGCAGTCAGCGCCGAGGTCGAGGGGACCAGGGCGGCGGCCGCCCGGGCGGCCGCGGCGACGACCGCCGTGACGGTCTGGGAGTCCTGCGAGTCGGTGCGGGGCGCGGTCATGCGGAGTCCTTCGCGGCGTGCGGGGCGTGCGGGGTGGGGACGATCGAGGCGGCCAGGCGGCGCCGGTGGTTGCTGGCGATGGCGTAGGCGAACGTCACGTCGTTCGTCGTGACCTCCAGCGGGCTGTCCCGCGGGTGGCGGAGCAGCAGCACGTCGTCGACGGCGAGGGAGAGCAGGTCGGAGGAGGAGACCGTGAGCGGGGAGAAGCGGACGCTCACGTCCACCGGCACCAGGTTCAGCCGGTCGATCAGTGCCTCGCGGGCGCGCTGGCGCTTGCGCAGCGCGGACTCCGAGAGCTGCGGGGAGGCGGCGTTGTTCAGCGACTGGGCGAAGGACGAGAACGGCAGCACGACCGTGGCCTCGCCCTCGCGGTTGCCGACCTGCATGGTGAAGGTCGCGACCATCACGGTGTCCGAGCCGGCCGCGGCCTGGGCGAGCTGCGGGTTGTACTCCCGCCCGACGAGCACCGGCTGGATCTCCGTCACCGGCGCCAGCGACACGGCGAACTCGTCGAGCAGCCGGTCGAGCAGGTGGTTGGTGATGGTGGTCTCCATCGCCGTCATCGGCCGGTTCGGCTGCTCGGCGGTCCCGGAGCCGCCGAGCATGTGGTCGACCATGGCCATGGCCATGTCGAGGGGGAAAGCCAGCAGCCCCTTGCCGGCCAGCGGCTCCAGGGAGAAGGTCGAGATGAAGCTGGGGTTGGGCAGCGTCCCGACGTAGTCGTCGTAGGAGAACTGCTCGATGCCGCCGAGCTCCATGCGGGCGCCGGCGCGGAGGAGGGTCGTGAGGAGCGTCGTCGCCTGCCGCGCGAAGTTTTCCTGCGCGATCTGCATGACCCGCACGTGCTCGCGGGAGAGCTTCGTCGGCCGGCGGAAGTCGTAGGTGCGCGGCGCCCCGCGGCGGCTGCGGCTGCTCGTGACCGGGGCCGCGGGACCCGGGGCGGCGGGGGCCGGGGCCGGCGCGGCGGCCGGGGCCGGTCCGGTCTCGGGAGTGGTCACGCAACCCCTCATCGGCGGAGACCGGCAGCACCCTGACCGGGCGCGGAGCGTCTCCCGTGCCGGCCGGGAGGCCTGTGGCGGGTGGTGCGGGTGGAGCGCAGCAGGGGTGCCCTCCGTGATCGGAGGACACCCCTGCGTGGTCGGGAGGACAGGCGCTACTGGGTGACGTATTCCGTGTAGTAGATGCCCATGACCATCGGGACCTCGTGCTCGGTGTAGGCCTCGATGATCTTCTGCTCCAGGGACTCCTTCAGCGCGTCCCGGGCGTTGGTCACGTCCGCGGGGTTGGCCTGGGAGAACGTGGAGATGATCGCGTCGTAGGCCTTGGCGCCGTCGACACCGCCGCTGCCGTGGCCACCACCGGCGGCCTCGAGCGTGTACTCGAGGGTGATGCCGATCTTCAGGTAGCCGCCGCCGGCGAGGTTCACCGCGATCGGCTCCAGCGCGGTGTAGCCGCCGTGCTCGGGTGCCGCGGCCTCCGCCTCGCCCGATCCGGCGAAGAGGAAGAAGTAGGCGGCACCGGCCCCGGCGAGCAGCACGACCGCGAGCGCCAGGAAGAGCTTCTTCTTCCCGCCCTTGGCCTCGGTCTCCTCGCCCTCGGCGGGGGCGTTCTTGTCCTTCTTGCTCATTCGGTCACTCCTCGGTGGGCGGCGTCGAGGCCGGGCAGGAGGGCGTTGGCCTCCGCCGACGCGGTGGACAGGACGACGACGTCGACCCGTCGGTTGACGGTGAGGGCGGTGGGGTCGGACTCGGGCACCAGCGGCCGGGTGGACGAGTAGCCGGTGGCCGACAGGCGCGGCTGCGGGACCCCGTCGGCGGCCAGGTACCGGACGACCGTGGTCGCGCGGGTCGCGGACAGCTCCCAGTTGGACGGCCACGGGCCGCCGGGGGTGACCGGGAGGTGGTTGGCGTGGCCCTCGACCCCGAGCTGGTTGGGCAGCTCGCCGAGGGTGGGGGCCACCGCGCTGAGGATGGCACGCCCCTCCGGGCGGAGGACGGCCTCCTCGGCGTCGAAGAGCACCTGGTCGGCCACGATGTGCACCACCAGCCCCCGCTCGTCGATCTCGTAGCGGGCGGCGCCGGCGTGGCCCGCCGCGGTGAGCGCCGCCTCGATCTTGTCGCGCGCGGCGGCCAGCTCGTCGTACGCGGCCGCCGCCTCGGCGGCGACGCGCTCGGCCCGTTCGGCCGCGGCCTGCGCGGCCGCCTTGTCGATCTCGGCCTGCTGGACGGTCGGGTCCTGCGGTATCGCCGAGGCGATGTCCACCACGACGGGCAGCCCGTCGAGGACGGAGCCCTCCGGCGTCGGGCCGGGCTGCACGGTGATCGGCCCGCCGAAGCTCTCGGCCATGCCCTTGGCCAGGGCGGCGAACTTCTGCTCGTCCACCTTGCTCATCGCGAAGAGGACCACGAAGAGCACGAACAGCAGCGTCATCATGTCGAAGCCCGACACCAGCCACCGCTCGTGGTTCTCGTGCTCCTCGTGCTCCTCGTGCTTCTTGCCGCGGCGGCGGCCGTGAGCGCTGCTCACCCGGTCACGCCGCTTCCTTGGCCACCGAGCCCGGTGGCACGAGCGAGGTCAGCTTGAGCCGGACGGCACGGGGGCTGGTGCCGGCCTGGATCTCGGCGATGCCCTCGACCAGCAGCTCCATCTGCGCGGCCTGCAGCTCGCTGACCCGGAGGATCTTGGCGCCCATCGGCAGGAACCAGAAGTTGGCGGCCATGACGCCCCACAGCGTGGCGATGAACGCCGCGGCGACCATCGGGCCGAGCGACTCCGGGTCGTTCAGGTTCCCCATGACGTTCATCAGGCCGACGATGCAGCCCAGGATGCCGATGGTCGGCGCGTAGCCGCCCATGTTGTTCATGAACTTGGCGGCGACCTTGTCCTCGGCCTTCTTGGCCGCGATCTCGCTCTCCAGGACGGCGCGCAGCTCCTCGGGGTCGGTGCCGTCGATGCCCATCTGCAGCCCGCGCTTGAGGAACGGGTCCTCGATCTGCTTGACCTGCGCCTCGAGCGCGAGCAGCCCCTCCTTGCGGGCCTTCTCGGCGAGGCTGACCAGGGTCTGGATCTGGTCGGTCGGCGGCGGCACCTTCGCCGGCATCACGGCCATCTTGAACCAGCTGCCGACGTTCTTCAGGTCGTCCATCGTCTGGCTGGCCGCTGCCGCGCCGAAAGTCGCGATGACGACCAGGACGATCGCCGGCAGGAAGATCAGCGAGGTCGGGTCGGCGCCTTCGAGGATCATGAAGACGACCAGGGCGACGAGGGAGATGGCGAACCCGATCAGGGTGGCCGGATCCACGGATCAGCGCTCCTCTCGGGTCGGGAAGGGGACGACGGACGAGTCACCGGCCGGCTGCTCGGGCACGTGCGGCCGGTAGGTGCCGCGGTCCATCTCGTAGGAGAGGGCGAGGATGCCGGCGCGGTACTCGCGGATCTCCTGCAGCACCTCGGCCACGCTCTCCTTGAGCAGGTACTTCGTGCCGTCCACCAGGAAGGCGACCGTGTCGGGGTGACCCTCGACCTTCTCGATCAGGTCGGGGTTGAGCGCGAACTCGTCGCCGTTCAGGCGCGTCACTCGGATCACGGGTCGGTCCTCTTGCTCGGGGTGCCCGTGCAACGGGCGGGAACGGCAGTTCTGTCATCGGCCCCGGCCGGGACCTCCTTGAGCCGAAGGTGCCGGCGGGGGGCGTGTGACGGACGGCCCGGTCACCCCTCGGGTGACCGGGCCGCCGCCGGTGAGGCCCTTGATCAGCGCTTGAGGTTCACGAGGTCCTGGAGGATCTCGTCGGAGGCGGTGATCACCCGGCTGTTGGCCTGGAAGCCGCGCTGGGCGACGATCAGCCCGGTGAACTCCTCGCTGAGGTCCACGTTCGACATCTCCAGCGCGCCGGAGCTCAGCACCCCGCGGCCGCCCTGCCCGGCCAGGCCGATCATCGCGACGCCGGAGTTGTCGCCGACGCGGAAGGCGGAGTTGCCGGCCTTCTCCAAGCCGCTGGGGTTGTTGAACGAGGCCATGGCGAGCTGACCCAGCGGCTGGCGCAGCCCGTTGGAGTAGATCCCGGTGATCGTCCCGTCGTTGCCGAGGGTGAACGACTGGAGCGATCCCAGGGCGTAGCCGTCGGGCTCGGGGGCGGCAAGGGTGTTCGCGCCGCCGAACTGCGTGAGCCCGGCCAGGCTCATGGTGACCGGGTTGGTCCAGCTCGGGTAGCCGGCCGGCGTGAAGGGCGCCAGCTCGAAGTCCGGGCCGGCCGGCGTCGTCAGGTTGCCCGCGGCGTCGAAGACGATGCCCGTGGGCGCCATGAGCGGGGTGCCGTCGGCGTGGACGACGCTGACGTCCCAGGTGTTGGGGCCGGTCTTCTCGAGGTTGTACGCGACCTTCTGCAGCACGCCCTGGCTGTCGTACATGTCGGCCCCCACCTGGAAGGTGGTGGCGCCGTCGGAGGGCAGATTGCCGACGATGCTGCCCGCCGTCGTCGGCTTCGGGTTCACGATCTGCCCGTAGGGCACCACCAGGTCGCGGATGGGACCGTTGGCGTTCACGACGCCGTTCGCGTCGGCCACCCAGCCCTGCAGGACGGAGCCGTCCGGGGTGACCAGCTTGCCGGTGGCGTCGAAGTCGAAGGAGCCGGCCCGGGTGAACAGCTGCTGCCCGCCCGCACCGTTGACGACGAAGAAGCCGTCGCCCTCGATCATGAAGTCGGTGGACCGCCCGGTGGACTGCGCCGCACCGTTGGTCCAGTTGGTGGTGATGCCGGCGAGCTTCACGCCGAGACCGATCTGCGCGGGGTTCGTGCCACCCCGGTCGGCCGCCGGCTGACCGCCCGCGCGCACGACCTGGGAGAGCGTGTCCTGGAAGACGGTGGCGCTGCTCTTGAAGCCGACGGTGTTGACGTTGGCGATGTTGTTGCCGGTGACGTCCATCTTGGTCTGGTGGGCACGCAGACCGGAGATGGCGGAGAACATGGAGCGGAGCATCGGGGATCTCCTCCGGGTGGGGGCTCGGGCTGGGGGAGCGCGGGTCGGCGCGGGGTATGGGGAGGCGTCAGCGGGTGCCGACGTCGGTGATCCGGCCCACGGGCACGGCGACGCCGCCGATCGTGGCCTCGGCCTCGGCCTTGTCGGTGGCCAGGCGGACGGAGGTGACGACGCCGGTCTTCGAGGCGCCGGTCGAGTCGGTGTAGGTGACGGTCTGGCCGACCATCGCCCCGGCGCTGCTGGAGCGCTGCAGGGCCAGCATCGAGGCGTTCTGCTTGGCGATCTCCTCGAGCTTCTCCACCTGGCTGAAGGTCGCCGTCTGCGCCATCAGCTGGTTGGTGTCGGCCGGGTTGCCGGGGTCCTGGTACTTCATCTGGGCGACGAGCAGCTTGAGGAAGGTGTCCTTCCCCATCTGGTCACCGCGGTCGACGGAGCTCGTCGCGGAGTACGTCGCGGTCGCGCCCGTGGCACCGCTCACTGCGTCCGGCATGTGGGCTCCTCGCTCTCAGACGCGCACGTCCACGCCGGACGACGTGGATCGGTTCTGGGGGGCAGCGCGCCCCTCTCCGCTATCGGCAGGGCGACCGCCCGGTCGTGACCACCCGCCGGCCGGCTCGTGCGACCCGCCGCGGCTCCCGGTGTCCTGCCGGGCCTGCTGCTCGGCGGCGTGCCGGGACAGCCACGAGCCGCCGGCGTCGGCGTCCACCTCGACCCGTGACGGGCTGAGGCCGGCGGCCTCCAGATCGCGGCGGAGCTCGGGGAGCGCCTCCAGCAGGGCCGCGCGGCCGAGCTCGTGGGCGCCCCGCAGGGTCAGGTCGAGCACGCCCTCGGCAACGGTGACCTGCAGCTGCACCGGGCCCAGGTTCTCGGGCGTGAGCACCAGGGTCATCGTGTGCGACCCGGTGCCGGCGTCGCTGAGGAGGGCCACCTGGCGGGAGACCTGCGCCGACACCGGGGTCGCTGCGCCGGTGCCGGTCGCCGCACCGGTCGCGGGCAGCGGTGCCGGGGCCGGTGCCGGGGCGCCGGTGACCGCAGGCGGGACCTCGGCCTCCACGGCGGGGACGGGTGCGACGCCGGCGGCGCCCTCCCGGCCGGTGCCGGGATCACCGGATGCCTGCTGCCCACCGACCGCCGCGGCGGGGGCTCCGGCGACCGGCAGCCCCGGGGTGCCGGTCGCCGGGGTCGCCACCGACGTGCCGGCGGCTGCCGGGAGCTGTGCCCCGGCCTTCCGCGACGCCGCAGGGGTGTCCGCGACGACGGCGATCCCCGGTGTCTCCGCGCGCCCGGCCGCCCGGCCGTGCTCCGCGCCGTCGCCGATGACGGTGGTGGCGGCCGCGGCACGGGTCGAGGCGGTGGCCGGCAGCTCGGGCCCGGGCCGGCCCGCGGCGGGGGTGCCGGGTACCGGTCCGGCGGTCGGGGCGGCGGGTGCACCGGGGGCGGGTGCGGCGCCGGCCGGGTCCACGGTCCCGGTCGGCGTCAGGGCCGGTGCGGTGACCGCGGGCGCTGTCGAGGTGGCGGCCGCGCTCGCGGCGACGGCGGGTCCGGCGGCGTCCTCGGCCGGAGGTGTGGCCGTCGCGCCGCGCAGCAGGGCCCACAACCCGGCGGCCACGGCCGCCGCGCCGGTGGCCACGACCGGCGCCGTGGCCTGCTCCTCCGCAGCGGCGGTCTGGTCATCCGGCGCCTGCCCCGAGGGGTGCTCCCGGCCTTCGGCGCCGGCGTCGCGCACACCACCGGCCAGCGCGCCGTCCAGGGCGGAGGCGAACGGCGCCGCGGTCTCGCCGGACCCGCCCGCGGTCGAGGTGGCGGGCGCGGTACGCGCAGCCGGAGCGGCGGCCGTCACGGGAGCGGTCATCTGTAGGCCTCCGCCTTGCTCATCACGGACCGGACGTAGTTCTGGGTCTCCGGGTAGGGCGGGATGCCGCCGTAGCGGCTCACCGTCCCGGGCCCGGCGTTGTAGGCCGCCAGCGCCAGCTCGGTCGAACCGAACTGGCGGGTCAGGGAGCTGAGGTAGCGGGCCGCACCGTCGATGGCCGAGGACGGGTCGAGCGCGTCGACGCCCAGCCCCCTCGCCGTCGCCGGCATGAACTGCATGAGGCCCTGGGCGCCCGCCGGGGAGACCGCCGAGGTGTTGAAACCGGACTCCTGCTTGGCGACGGCGGCCAGCAGGGCGGCGTCGACGCCGTGCTTGCTGGCCGCGCGCTGGAACAGGTCCGCGTAGGGCACCCCGGCCAGCGCGCCCGCGGCCGCCGGGGCGGCGGCCGGGAGGGTGGTGGCCTCGGGCAGCACCCGGCGGATCACGGTCGGGTTGCCGACCGCCTGGACCTGCACGTCCTCGCCGGCCTGCGGGGCGGCGATCATCTGGCCGTTGCCGAGGTAGATGCCCACGTGGTCGATGCCCGCGCGGGACGAGGAGTGGTCGAAGAAGACCAGGTCGCCGGGGCGCGCGGAGGCCAGCGAGGCGACCGCCCTCCCGGCGGTCGCCTGCTGGGACGAGGTGCGCGGCAGCTCGATGCCGAGGTTGCCGAACACCAGCTTGGTGAAGCCCGAGCAGTCCAGGCCCTTGCGCGGGTCGGTGCCGCCCCACAGATAGGGGACGCCGAGGTACTTCTGGGCCTCGGCGACCACCGCGCTCTCGGACGCGGAGGTGGCCCCGGTGGCCACGGTGCCGACGGCGGAGCTGCCGGTGAGCCCGGCGGCGCCGGCGGCCGCGGCCCATGCGGAGGACGACGCGGTCCGCGCGGTCGTCGGCTGGAACCGGGCCTGGATCTCGGCGATCCGCGACTGGACCGCGCTCAACCCCTCCACGCCGTCCCCCTCTCGCTGTCGTCGGTGCCCGTGCCGCGGACCGCGCGGCCGGTGACCAGGTCGTCGGTGGCCCGCTCCTCGGCGGTGTCGGCGGCGTGCTGCTGGGCCAGCCGGTGCCGCTCCGCGAGCCGCTCGAGGGCCTTGGTCCGGCGCGCGGCGGCGGTCCACTCGGCGCGCACCGCCTCGGCCTGCTCGGCCTGCGCCGTGGCCAGCGCCCGCGCGTCGGCGGCGTCGGTGGCCGCCGTCCGCAGCAGCACCATGGCAGCCACGAACGACCCGGCCGGCAGCGACGGCGGGAGCACCGCGCCGGCCAGCGCCGTCTCCTGCTCGCTGGCCCGCCGGGCGGCCTCGCCGGCGACGTGCGCGGCGGCGGCAGCAGCGGCCGCCGCCGCCCGCTCCTCGCTCCGGCGCAGCTCCAGGACCGGCTGCAGCCGGAAGGCGGCGCGCTTCACGCGGCCCTCGCGATGCGCTGCAGCCAGGCCCAGGCCTCGGGGGCCGACGTCGACTCACCGAGCGGCTGCTGGAGGAACGCGTCGATCTGGGGGGCGAGTTGCCGGGCGCGGTCGACCAGCGGGTCGCTGCCCGCCTGGTAGGCGCCGATCTCGATCAGCTCCCGGACGTCGCGGAGCGCGCCCATGAGCCGGCGGATCTCGCGCGCGTCGGCCATCTGCGCCGGGGGCACCACGGCGCCGGCGACGCGGGAGATCGACTCGAGCACGTCGATGGCGGGGAAGTGCCCGGTGGTGGCCAGCTTGCGCGTCAGCACGACGTGCCCGTCGAGGATCGAGCGGGCCGTGTCGGCGATCGGCTCGTTGTGGTCGTCGCCCTCGACGAGGACGGTGTAGAGGCCGGTGATCGAGCCGACCGCGCCGGTGCCGGCCTTCTCCAGCAGCTGCGGCATCATCGCGAAGACGCTCGGCGGGTAGCCGCGGGTGGCCGGCGGCTCGCCCGCGGAGAGGCCCACCTCGCGCTGCGCCATCGCGGTGCGGGTGATCGAGTCCATCAGCAGCAGCACGTCGCGGCCCTCGTCGCGGAAGGCCTCCGCGATGCGGGTGGCGACGAAGGCGGCCTTGAGGCGGACCAGCGGCGGCTCGTCGGAGGTGGCGACCACGACGACCGTGCGGGCCAGGCCCTCGGAACCGAGGTTCTCCTCGATGAACTCGCGCACCTCGCGGCCGCGCTCGCCGATCAGGCCGATGACGCGGACGTCGGCGTCGGTGCCGCGGGTGATCTGGGCGAGCAGGCTGGACTTGCCGACGCCGGAGCCGGCGAAGATGCCCAGGCGCTGCCCCTTGCCGCAGGGCACCAGCGTGTCGAGGGCGCGGACGCCGAAGGTGAGCGGTTCGGCGACGCGGGCGCGGGAGAGGGCGTGCGGCGTCGTCGTCGCCAGGTCGACCCAGGACACGCGGCCGTCCAGCGCCGGGCCCCCGTCGACCGGCCGGCCGAGGCCGTCGAGGACGCGGCCGAGCAGCGCCTCGCCGACCGGCACCTGCAGCGGGCGGCCGGTGGCCCGCACCGGCGCGCCGGCGTGCACGCCGGACAGCCCGCCCAGCGGCATGCAGGTGAGCCGCTCGCGGCCCACCGCCACCACCTCGGCGAGCAGCGGGCGGCCGGTGGGGTCGACCTCCACCAGGTCGCCCACGGCCGCGGAGACGCCGTCGACGCTGAGCGTGAGGCCCATGGCGCCGGTGACGACGCCGGTCACCTGCGGGCGGGCGGCGGCGCGGGCGCGCTCCAGGACGCTCGGGGGGACGGTCATGCCCCCAGCACCTCCTGCACGCGGGCCAGCGCCGTGCCCAGCTGCGCGTCGATCCGCCGCGGACCGGACTCGGCGACCGCGCCGGCCCGCTCCACCGACGGGTCGGCGACCACCCGGACGCTGTCGGGCAGGCCGGCCAGCGCCTCGTCGGGCACCTCGGCGAGGTCGTCCGGGTGCAGTCGCACGACGGCGGGGGCGTCGGTGGGGCAGAAGGTGAGCGCCCGGCGCACGGCGTCCATGACCGGGTCGGTGGCCAGGGCGAGCTCCCGGCCGAGGAGGTCCTCGACGAGGGTGAGGGCGGTCCCGACGATCGAGTCGCGGATGTCGTCCGCGACCGGGCGGGCGTGCTCCTCCAGCTGGCGGGCGGCGACGCCGAGGGCGGCGGTGGCGGAGACCAGCCGGCGCTCCCAGCGGGCCTGCACCTCGGCCAGCCGTTCCCGGGCCTCGCGCTCGGCCTCGGCGACGACCGACTCCGCGGCCAGGAGCCCTTCGGCGTGACCGGCGGCGAACCCCTCGGTGCGCGCCTGGGCCCGCAACCGGGCGAGCTCCTCGGCGTAGACGTCGCCGAGGCGGAACGAGGGCTTGCTGCCGGCGACCGGCTGGTCCTCGGCCCGGCGCACCGTCGTCCGCCGCTCGACCGGCGAGGGATGAGCGGGGACGGCGGGGGAGCGTGGCGCCGGGGGGACCGCCGGCGGCGCAGCGGGCAGGGGGCTGCCGGCCGAGCGGGCGGCCGGGACGACCGCGGCGACACGGGTGCCGGCGCCGTGCTCGGCCATGACCTCCCGGTAGGGGCGGGCCAGCGCGGCCGAGCCGCCGCGCAGGACCGCGCCCTCCCGCGGCGGCCGGTGGCCGTCAGGAGACGAACTCATCGTCCCCACCGCGGTTGATGGTCAGCACACCCTGCTCCTCCAGGGTGCGGATGACCGCGACGACCTTGGCCTGCGCCTCCTCGACCGTGCGGGTGCGCACCGGGCCGAGCAGCTCGATCTCCTCGGTGAGGTTCTCGGCCGCGCGCTCGGAGAGGTTCCGCTTGATCTTGTCCTGCACGTCGGGCCGCACACCCTTGAGCGCGGTGGCAAGGTCGTTGGCCTCCACCTCGCGCAGCACCAGCTGCAGGGAGCGGTCGTCGATGGTGACGATGTCCTCGAAGACGAACATCTGCGAGCGGACCTGGTCGGCCAGCTCCGGGTCGGTGTTGTCCAGCCACTCGAGGATGGAGCGCTCGGTCGGCCGCGGGGAGCGGTTGATGATCTCGACGAGGGTCTCGACGCCGCCCACGGTCGTCATGTCCTGGTGCGCCAGGATCGAGCCCATCCGGCGGCCGAGCTCCTCCTCGACCAGCCGCACCATCTCCGGCGAGGTGCGGTCCATCGTGGCGATGCGGTGGGCCACCTCGGCCTGCTGCTCGGGGGCGAACCCGGAGAGCACCTCGGCCGACTGCGCGGCCGTGAGGTGGGCCAGCACCAGGGCGATGATCTGCGCGTGCTCGTCCTTGAGGAAGGTGACGAGCTGGCGCACGTCGGCGTTGCGCAGCGAGGCGAACGGCACCTCGGTGTAGACGACGTTCAGCCGGGAGAGGATGCCCTCGGCCTTGTCCTGCCCCAGGCCCGCGGCGAGGATCTCGCGGGCGAACTCGACGCCGCCGCGGCCGACGAACTGCTGCGCGGTCATCAGCCCGTGGAACTCGCGCATGACGCCGTCGACGTCCTCGAGCTCCACCGAGCCCAGCTTCATCAGCTCGCGGGTGAGCGCCTCGACCTCGCGGGGGCGCAGCTGCGCGAGCAGGACGCCGGCCTCCTCCTTGCTCATCTGGGCGAGGAAGACGGCGGCCTTGCGCAGGCCGGGCATCTCCGGCCGCGGGGGAGCGGCGACGGTGCCCGGCTGGATGCTGGCGAGCGTCATGACTTGCTCTCGCTGAGCCAGCCGCGCAGCATCGCCGCGACCTCGTCGGGGCGTTCGCTGACCATCGTGGAGATCTCCCCCCGGACCTTCGCCCGCTCGGCCGCTTCCAGCTCCAGGGCCGCGTCGGTGAGCGGGACCTCCTCGCGGGTGCTGGCCACCCGCAGGCGGTCGAGCTCGGCGAGCATCTCCTCGTCGAGCTCCAGCGGCTCGTACTCCTCCTCCTCGTCGGCGCCGCGGCGGGAGCGCAGCCAGACGATGAGGACGACCAGCGCGATGCCGGCAGCGATGCCGCCGGTGCGGATCAACGACCACATCTGCGCGCTGGCCTCCGCCTCGCGCGCCGCCTCCATCGCCGCGGCGGCAGCCTCGGCCGCGGTGGCGTCGAAGGGCAGCGCGGCGACGGTGATGTCGTCGCCGCGCGCCTCGTCGAGGCCGACGGCGGTGACCATCAGGTCGGTCATCTGCTGCTGGTTGAGGTTGCCGGCGACGTCGGCGTCCATGACGACGGAGACGGTGAGGCGGTTCAGCTCCCCGGGAGCGCCCTGCACGACCTCGGTGGTCTCCCCGACGGCGTTGTTGGCCGTCGTCGACTCCTTGTTGTAGGTCGACTCGCCGCCGGCGTTCTCCGCGGCGTCGGGCATGTTCTCCGGGCCGAGGACGCCGCCGACCGGTGCGCCCGTCCCGACGTACTCCTCGGTGGTCGTCTGCTCCGAGATCGGCGGGATGCCCTCGTCGAACTGGTAGGTCTTCGAGGTGGTGCTGCGCTCGGAGAGGTCCACGTCGGCGCGCACGGAGACGACGGAGCGCCCTGGGCCCACGACCGAGTCGAGGATCCGCTGCGCGCTGGCCGACAAGCGGTTCTCGTACTCCTGCTCCACCTGCGACCGCGCGTCGCCGGCGGCGGCGGTCACGCCGGTGCCGGCGGCGGAGAGGACCTGGCCGGTCGAGTCGGCGACGGTGACCTGGTCGGGGTCCATGCCCTGGATGCTCGAGGAGACCAGGTTGGTGACCGCCTGGATCTGCTCGCCGGCGAGCGCTGTGCCGGGGGCCAGGTCGAGGAGCACCGAGGCGGTGGGCTCCGCCTTGTCGCTCACGAAGACCTCGTCCTCGGGCAGCGCCACGTGCACGACGGCGGAGTTGACGCCGGCCAGCGACTCCAGCGTCTTCGCCAGCTCGCCCTCCAGGGCCCGCTGGTAGGTCACCTGCTGCTGGAACTCGCTGGTGGTGATGCCCTGCTCGTCGAGCAGCGCGTAGCCGGTGTCATTGCCCGCCGGCAGACCCTGGCCGCTCATGGCCAGCCGCAGGTCGTACACCTTGTCCTTGGCGACCATGATCGTGCTGCCGCCGTCGGCCAGGTCGTAGGCCACGCCCTGGGCGTTGAGCTCCTCGACGATCGCGGAGGCGTCGCTGGCGGCGAGGTTGGAGAACAGCGGGGCCTGGGTCGGCGTGGTGATCCAGCTGTAGAAGAAGAACCCGCCGAGGGTCAGCCCCGCCAGCAGCAGGCCGATGACGACCTTCTGCCCGAGGCTGATCGTGTCGAACGAGGAGCGGGCACGCTCCAGCGTCCCGGCGAGTGCCGACTTCATCAGATCTGCATCCTCATGATCTCGTTGAAGGCCGCGACGGCCTGGTTCTTGATCGTCACGACCATCTCGGTCGCCAGGCCGGACTCGGCGCTGGCGATCATGTAGTCGTGGACGTCCTTCAGGTCGCCGGTGGCGGCCTGCACGGCGAGCTCGCTGGTGACCGACTGCGTGGCCTGCAGCTTGTCGAAGGCGGTCGCGAGGACGGCGGCGAAGCCGTCGGCGCCCTCGGTCGCGGTCGTGCCGCGGGTGCTGCCGGCGACACCGGTGACCGCACCGACCCCGACGGGGGTGATGCCGCCGAGCGGGATCGTCATCAGCGCTTCCCGAGCTGCAGGGCGGCCTGGTACGCGCTGGTGGCCCGCTCGACGACGGCGAGGTTCGCCTGGTAGCCGCGCTGGGCCATCATCATGTGGGTCATCTGGTCACCGAGGTCGATGTCCGGGTACTTCACGTAGCCGCCCTCGTCGGCCAGCGGGTGGTCGGGTTCGTAGACCAGCCGGCCCTCGGGGTCGCCGAATTCGGCGCGGGCGACGCGCACGCCGCCTTCACCGGAGCCGTAGTCCACGGCCTGGGCCACGACGAGCCGCGCCTGGAAGGCGTCCTCGTCGGTCCGGGTGACGGTGTTGATGTTGGCGATGTTGTCGGCGGCGGCGTCGAGCCACTTCCGGTGGGTCATCAGCCCGGACTGGGAGATGCTCAGGGCCTGGAACATGCTCATGGTCAGGACGTCCTCAGGGCGGTGCGGAGCGAGTTGTACCGGCCGTCCAGCGCGTTGAGCGCCAACTGGTATCGCAGGCCGGTCTCGGTGGCGATGACGGTCTCTGCGTCGAGGTTCACGTTGTTGCCGTTGGTGTTGGTCGGCTCGAGCGAGCGGACGGTCGTGCCGCCGGAGATCGCCGGCGTGGAGCCGCTGCGGACAGCCCCGCGCAGCGACGTCTCGAAGTCGGTCCGCCCGGCGAGGAAGCCGGGGGTGTTGACGTTCGCGATGTTGTCGGCCGTGACGCGCTGCCGCTGCGCGAGCCCGGCGAGGGCTGCCTTGAGGACCGACGACGTGGCGTCGGGGATCATCGGGCGGCTCGCCGGCGGGTGGAGCAGGACACGATCGACCTCCGGGGTACGCGGAAGGCACTCGCGAGCGAGTGCTGGGCCGCCGATCCGTGGCGAAGGGTGGTGCTCTCCGTGCACAGACCTCATCGGCACGTCCCGGTACCGGCATGACCGCGCGCCTGGCACGGGAGGGCCGGGCGCGCCGGGCGGGACGGTGGTGACTCCTGTGACCACCGCCGGGCTGCGTCCGTTGGCGGAGCGTGCCCGTCCCGGACGCGCCGGAGCCCCGCCCCCCGGGGTGGGGGAGCGGGGCTCCGGAGGCGCGGTGCGCCGGGGTCAGAGGGCCCGGTCGACGAACGAGGCGACGGGCCGGCTCGGCGCGTAGGACATGCGGGCGGCCAGGTCGCGCTGGCGCTGGGACTGCATGATCCGCTCCACGAGCTCCTCGGCGACGGCGAGCTGGTGCTGCAGCAGCCGGGCGGCGCGCTCGCGCAGGTCGTCCGGGAGCGGTCCGAGGCTCGACGGCGGGATCCAGTCGTCGATGCGGCGGCCCCAGGAGGCGATCTCCTCGGCCCGGCCCCGCGCCATGGTCTGCTCCGCGGCGACCACCTCGCCCTCGAGGTGGGTGAGCACCGTGGTCCAGTCGACGGGCTGCGGTGCGCCGTCCCCCGCCCGTCTCCCGGTCACGAGGCCGTCGCCGCGCCGGCCAGGGAGGCCGCCGCCTGGCGCCACGCGTCGCGCAGGGGCTCGACCACCTGGCGGCAGGAGGCGATGCGGTTGCCGTCGAGCTTGACGTTGGCCTGGACCAGCTCGCTGATCAGCCAGTTGTACAGGGAGGCCAGCCGGGGGCCGCCCTCCCAGACGTCGACCTTCAGGCTGGAGAGGAGCTCGTAGACGATCGCCTGCGCGTGCTGCAGCTGCTCGCCGGCCTCCTGGCGGTCACCGGACGCCACGGCCAGCTGCGCGCGCTCGAGGTCGAGGGCCAGCCGGTCGTAGAGCATGACCAGCACCTGCTGCGGCGAGGCGGTCGCGACCGTGTCGCCGAGGTAGCGGGCGCGGAGGGAGGCGGCACTCATCGGGGGATCTCCTGGAGCGTGGGGGGCGATGCGGGGAGGATCAGGACCAGCTGGGCAGGGAGTTGAGCTGTCCGGCGAGCCAGGTCGACTGGTTCTTGAGGGAGCTCAGCGCCGTCTCCATGGCGGTGAACTGGCGGGTCAGGGTCTCGCGGCGCTTCTCGAGGCGCAGATCCCAGGCGTCGATGCGGGCCTGGATGTCCTTCGCGTTGGCGTCCTGCCCCTTGGCCAGGGCGACGAGCGAGCCGGTGGTGGCGTCGGAGGCAGCCTTCGCCACCTCGAGCACACGCCCGGCGAGGCCGGTCACCGCGGCGACGTCGTCCCCTCCACCGGCGACGCCGTCGACGCCCGTGCTGGCCGGGGTACCGAGGACCAGCGCCTGCGCCAGGTCCGGCTTGTCCTTCAGCGCGGTGAGGAACGTGTCCTTGGCGAAGGCGATCTTGCCGTCCTTGGTCAGCGAGAAGCCGGCCTGGGCGGGGGAGCCGTTGGGTCCGACGGCGCTCGAGACCGAGTCGAGCAGGCGGCCGGCCAGCTGGGTGACCGAGAAGTCCCCGCGGAGCGCGGCGGTGCTGCCTGTCGCGTTGCTCGTGTAGTCCTTGACCGTCTTGATGGCGGCGTTCACCGCGTCGACCAGCTTCTGGACCTGGCCGGCGACCGCGTCGGGGTCGTCGGTCACGCTGGCGGTGACCGTGACGCCGGGCTCGGCCTTGCTGACGGTGAGGGTCGCGCCGGACATCAGCGCGGCAAAGGTGTTCGTGTCGGAGAAGACGTCGTAGCCGCTCGTGGCGCTGCCGATGCGCAGCTTGGCGTCCTGCCCGGTGGCCGTGGTGGTGAACGTCCCGGCACCGGTCACCGAGAAGGAGCTGGCTTCCCCGGTGCCTTTGGCGTTGAGCTGGAGGGCGTACTCGGGGTCGGTCCCACCCTTGATCTGGACGACCGAGGCGGTGAGGCCGAGCTCGCTGTCGGCGTTGATGGCCTTGGCGGCGTCGGCGAGCGTGCCGGACGCCCCGATCTGCACGACGCCCTTGCTGACGCCCTGCGCGTCGCGGATCTCCAGCTGCGAGGCGCCGTAGACGGAGGTGGCGCTGGTCCAGGTACCGGCGGCGGCGCGGTTCACCACGCCGTGGGCGGTGGCCAGCTGCTCGACGCTGAAGGAGAGCGAGCCCGTCGGAGCGCCGGAGTCCGCGGTCACGGCGACGCTCGACGACGTGCTGGCGGCCTTGGTGGGGGCCCAGGCGCCCGGCTTCATCAGCGCCTCGGCGGCTGCGGTGATGGCCAGGAAGGTGGTGTTCACGGTGCGGTAGGCGGAGGCCGCGCTCTCGGTCGTCTTGAGGCGGGTCTTCAACGCCGTCTGGCTCGCGCCCTCTGCGGCCACGAGCTGGTTGATCAGGTCCGTGGTGGCCAGGCCGGACACCAGACCGTCGACGGCCATCCCTGCCATGCGGTTCCTCCGGGTCTGGGACTGCGGGTGTGAGTGAGGGGGGAGGCCGCAGAGCCTCCCCCCTCACCCGGGTGGTGCTGAGGTTTCTCCTCAGCTACTCAGCTGGGATCAGCGGAGCAGCGAGAGGACACCCTGCGAGGCCTGGTTGGCCTGCGCGAGCATCGAGGTGCCGGCCTGCGACAGGATCTGGTTCCGGGTGAACTGGACCATCTCCTGCGCCATGTCGGCGTCACGGATGCGGCTCTCGGACGCGGTCAGGTTCTCGACCGTGACGTTGAGGTTGTTGATGGTGTGGTCGAACCGGTTCTGGATGGCACCCAGGTCGGCGCGAGTGGTCGACACCGTCTTGATGGCCGCGTCCAGCGCCGTGATCGCCGACGAGGCGCCGGTCGCGGCGGTGAACGAAACCTTGGACTGCTCCTGCTCAGCGGCCGTACCTGCACCAGCGGCCGCATAGGTCACGTCGCTGGTGAAGACCAGGTCCTTCGAGGTGGCGTCGACGGTCGCCGTCGCCTTGACGCCGGCTGCGTCGAGGGCAGTGTTGACGGCGGCCAGACGCTGAGTGGCCGTGGACCCGGGCTCGAACTTCACGGTGGACAGATCGAGGCTCTTGCCCTGGGTCGTCACCGTTCCGTTCAGCTTGTCGAAGCCCTCGGCGAGGTCGAACGTGCCGGCAACCGTGGTCTTGCCAACCGCGGTCGCGGTCGCAGCGGCATCCGTGCCGGACAGGGCGTCGGCTGCGGTCGCCAGCGTGACGTCCACCCCGGTGACGCCCAGACCCGAGGCGTTCATACCCTTGCCGACCGAACCAACGGCCAGCTTGATGGTCTCGCCGGCGTTGGCACCCACCTGAAAGGTCTTGTTGTAGTTGCCGTCGAGCAGCTTGGTGCCGTTGAACGTGGTGGTGTCGGCGATCCGGTCCAACTCGCTCTTGAGCTGGGTCAGCTCGGACTGGATGTTCTTCTTGGCGTCGGTGTTCAGGCCACCGTCGTTGGAAGCCTGGACCGACAGGTCGCGCATGCGCTGCAGGATGCTGTGCGTCTCGGTGAGAGCACCCTCAGCGGTCTGCACCACCGAGACGCCGTCCTGGGTGTTGCGGACGGCAACCTTCAGGCCACCGATCTGCGAGCGCAGGCCCTCCGAGATGGCGAGCCCGGCCGCATCGTCGGCGGCGCGGTTGATGCGGAAGCCCGAGGAGAGCTTCTCGAGCGACTTGCTCATCTGACCGTCGGTCACGGACAGGTTGCGGTACGCGTTGAGCGCCGCGATGTTGTTGTTGACGCGCAGACCCATGGTGATCCTCCTTGGACGGGGTCGTACTGGGGTTCCCGCTGCATCCGTGCTGCGGGCCGTGCTGGTGTCGCAGAGTTGGTTTCGGCCTGGGGCGGGTGGGACTTGAGGCGAACGAGACTTTTTCTCGGCCGCGAGTCACTCAGGCGGGTCGGGCCGCGGCGGGCTCCGGGGTGATCCACGCGCCCGCGCGGGCGCGTGGTGCCGGCACCTGGGGCGGCAGCGCGCTACCCGTGCGGCCGGTCAGCCGCTCCAGGTAGTTGCGCTGCTGGTTGCGCGCCCGCACCCCGCCGGTGGCCGGTACCGGGGTGCCCTCCCAGATCTCGCCCATGGCGGCGTGCAGGAGGGTCAGCGCCCGCGCACGCATCTGGGAGACGCGGGACAGCGTCACACCGAGGTCTTCCGCGATGTCGGTCAGCGAATCATCACCGAAGAAATTGCGCTCGATGACCTCGTCCAGCCGGTCGGGCAGCGCCCGGATCGCCTCGTGCAGGTGGCGTGCCCGCTCGCTCCGGAGGACCGCGCGCTCGGGCGACTCCCCGGTGTCGGGCAGGTCCAGGGTGCCGCCGTCGGGTCCGCTCTCCGCGTCGATGCTCACCATGACCGCCCGGTGAACGTCGACCTGCAGGTGGTCCAGCTCGCTGCGGGCGACGCCCAGGCTCGCGGCCAGCTCCTCGCGCGTGGGCGGCCGGCCGAGGCTGATGGTCAGCGCGTCGGCGGCGGCGTCGGTCCGCCGGGCCGCAGCCCGCACCGACCGGCTCGCCCAGTCGCCGGAGCGCAGCTCGTCGAGGACCGCGCCCTGCAAGCGGGCCAGCGCGTACGTCGCGAAGGAGGCGCCGGCTGCGGGGTCGAACCGGCGGGCCACCTCGACGAGGGCCACGTGCGCGCAGGAGAGGAGGTCCTCGCGGCTCACGTGGCTCGGCAGCGAGATGCGCGAGGCGACGGCGTTGACGGCGAAGGCGGCCAGCGGCAGGTGCTCGGTCACCAGGGTGTCGACCTCCTGCGGGGACCGTCCCTTGACCGGGTGGGGGACCCGGCCGTTCTGGGGGCGTTCGCGCAACGGCCGGTCGTGTGCGGACCGCTCACGCAGGGGTCGCTCGGTCGCGAGGGCGCGGACTGGGGTCACGTCCGTATCTCTCGGCGGTCCCGGGTGGGGTCGGCACCACCCGACGGCACAAATCCGCACGAACGTGAGCGCCACTTCCGTGCTTCGGCTCAACCCCCTCCGAACCGGTGCCGATGGCAGCTCCGACGGCGGCGCCCGGCCCTCCGGCCGGGGCGACCGCGAGCACGAGACGACGGAAGGCGGTGGACACGTGGACTACCAGCACCTGTCGACGTTCCTGTGGCGGGAGCAGGAGCTTCTCGATCTGCTGCTGTTCAAGGCCGAGGAGAAGCAGTACCTGATCCTCACCGGCAAGACCCGCTGGCTGCAGCGGATCGCGCACGAGATCGAGGTGGTGCTCGACCAGCTGCGCACGCTGGAGGTGGAGCGCGCCGCGGCGACCGAGGTGCTGGCCCAGCGACTCGGCATCGAGACCAACCCCTCGCTCCGGCAGGTGGCCGAGGTGGCCCCCGCGCCGTGGAACGACCTGTACGCCAAGCACCACGAGGCGCTGCTCGTGCTGGTCACCGAGCTGCGCAGCCTCTCCGACGCCAACCGCGAGCTGATCGAGGGTGGCCTGGCCGCCATCGGTGACGCCCTGCTGCAGGTGCGCACCCCGTCGGCCGGCACCTACGGCGCCAGCGGTCGGCACGCCGACGGCAGCCACCGCGCGGTCACCCTGGACGGTGCGCTGTGAGCACCTTCTCCGGCCTCAACACGGCGACCACCGCGCTGTGGGCGCAGCGACGCGGCCTCGACGTCACCGGCCAGAACATCGCGAACGTCAACACCGAGGGCTACTCGCGCCAGCGGGTCGACCTGGCAGCCGTGAGCGGCAGCACGGTGCCGGCGTTCTTCTCCACCAGCTCGGGCATCGGCCAGGGCGTCAGCGCTGAGGACGTCATGCGCATCCGCGACTCCTTCCTGGAGGGGCGCGGGCACACCGAGCACGCGAACGAGGCCCGGCTCGTCGCCGAGACCGACGCCCTGCAACTGGTCGAGCAGGCATTCCGCGAGCCCGGGGACACCGGCATCCAGAAGATGCTGTCGGAGATGTGGAGCGGCTGGCAGGACGTCGCCAACAGGCCCGACGACGACGCCGCCCGCGGGCAGGTGCTCAAGCGCCTGGAGACCCTCGTCGGGGGCCTGCACTTCAGCCAGCAGCAGCTCGGCGGGCAGTGGGACCAGACCCGGGAGAACCTCGCGGTCCTGGTGGACGACGTCAACGCAGCCGCCGGCAACATCGCCGAGCTCAACGTGGCGATCCAGCGCGCGACGCAGAGCGGCCTGCCCAGCAACGACCTCGCCGACCAGCGCGACCTGCTGATCATGAAGCTCGCCGACCAGGTGGGCGCCACGGTCCGGCACGGCAAGGACGGCGTGCTCGACGTCGTCGTCGGCGGGATGAGCCTGGTCTCGGGCGGATCGGCGGCGACGTTGGTGCTCGCCGGGGCCACCGACCCGGAGGGCGCCGCCGCGGACCCGCTGCGGATCGCGACGGCGGCAGGGGACTTCACCGTGCGCCCCGGCGGCACGACGGCCGGGCAGCTCGCGGCCCTCAACACGATCATCCCCGGCTACCGGGCGCAGCTGGACGGCGTCGCCGCGAACCTGGCGTCGGCGCTCAACGACGCCCACACCGCGGGCTTCGACCTCTACGGGACCTCCGGGACGGCGGTGCTCGGCAGCTCAGGCGGCCCGGTCACCGCCTCGTCGATCCAGGTGCTGATCACCGACCCCAAGCGGATCGCCGCCTCCTCCGTGGGGCCGGGCACGCCCAACCTCGACCACGGCAACGCCGACGCGATCGCGCAGCTGGGGGCATCCGTCACCGGCGTCGACGCCGGCTACCGCACGATGATCGTCGAGCTCGGCGTCCAGTCGGCGGTGTCCCAGCGGAACCTCACCATCCAGAGCAGCATCACGACCACGGTCGACGCGGCACGCGACTCGGTCGCCGGCGTCAACCTCGACGAGGAGCTCACCAACATGCTCTCGTACCAGCACGCCTACGCGGCCGCCGGGCGCATGATCACCGCGATCGACGAGGCGCTCGACGTCCTCATCAACCGCACCGGCCTGGTCGGGCGCTGAGCGGGATGCGGATCACCCAGCGCGCCGTCGCGCTCACCAGCCTCCAGGGCCTCAACTCCAACCTCGACGCCCTGGGCAAGCTCCAGCAGCAGCTCACCTCCGGCCGGATGCTCAGCGCGCCGTCGGATTCGCCGACCGGGACCAACCGCGCGATGCAGACGCGGTCGGACCAGGAGGCGGTGGCGCAGTACGCGCGCAACATCTCCGACGGCCAGAGCTGGCTCAACCAGACCGACTCGACCCTGCAGCAGATGATGGACGTCACGCGGCGAGTGCGGGATCTGACGGTGCAGGGCTCCAACACCGGTGCCATGTCCGACACCGCACGCCAGGCACTCGCCACGGAGGTGACTTCGCTCCGGGAGAGCCTGCTAGGCCTGGCGAACACCACCGTCGCCGGGCGGCCGCTCTTCGGCGGGATCACCGCCGGGCCGCACGCCTACGACGCGGAGACGGGTGAGTACCGCGGGACGACCGGCACGGAGGTGTTCCGGCGGGTGTCAGCGACCGAAGAGGTCCGCATCGACGTCAATGGCGCCGAGGCCTTCGGCGACCCGCTGGGGGACGACCTGTTCGCCGTGGTCGAGAGGATCGCAACGAACCTGGAGACCGCGCCGGACGCGCTGGCCACGGACCTCACCGACCTGGACGTCCTGATGAACGACATGATGTCCGCCATCGCGAGCGTCGGAGCACGGTCCGCCCGGATCGAGCGCGAGGCGCAGATCACCGCCGACCAGAGCCTCACCCTGGAGACGCGGCTGGCCGAGGTGGAGAACATCGACCTGCCCAACACGATCATGCGCCTGGAGATGCAGCGAACGGGCTACGAGGCGGCGCTGGCCGCGACCGCCAAGACCATCACCCCGACGCTGCTCGACTACCTGCGCTGATGACCACCCTCGCCGACCACCCCGCAGCAGCCCCGACGACGGCACCGGCTCCGCCCCCGGTCCAGGTGCTGTCGTTCGCGGAGCCGCTCCCGGGGTTCCCCCGGCACCGGGACTACGTCCTGGTCGCCGGGGACAGCGCCGGGCTGCTCTTCTGGCTCCAGGCGGTCGCTCCCGACGGGCCCCGGTTCCTCGCCGTGCCGGCGCGGGAGTTCTTCCCCGGCTACGCCCCCGCCGTGCCCGCCGCCGTGCGGGCGGAGCTGGGGCTGGCCGACCCGGCCGAGGCGCAGGTGTTCTGCCTGGTCACCGTCCCGGACGGCGACGCGGCCGAGGCGACGGCGAACCTGCGGGCCCCGGTGGTCGTCGCCCCCGCGACCTCCCGTGCCCGCCAGGTGGTGCTCACCGACGGCTCGCTTCCCCTTCGGCGGCGCCTGCGCCGATAACCTCAGTGGCCGCGTCCCGACGCGGCCTCGACGCCCGCCCCGGCGGGCGACGCCACGGATGGCCACCACACAACCCACGGAGGGGTACACGTGCTCACACTCACCCGCAGCGTCGGCGAGACGATCCGCATCGGCGACGACATCGAGGTCCACGTCGTCGAGGTCCGGGGCGGCACCGTCCGCCTGGGCTTCAAGGCTCCCCGCGAGGTCGCGATCCACCGCGAGGAGGTCTACCGGCAGATCGCCGAGGCCAACCTGCTGGCCGCCCAGGTGACCGCCGACACGCTCGGGGCCCTCGCGGCGTTCGCGCCCACCGGGACGGCCGACGGGGTGGACGCTGGCGCTCCCGTCCCGGCCGATGCGGCGCCGGCGGAGGGTGGCACCTCGCGCTAGCGGCAGATGTGGACGGTCGACCCGGGGGTGACCTCGGCAGACCGTGCCAATCTGACGTGGCGAGCGGCTGACCGAGCTCCGACACGGGCAACTATTGCCGAAGCTTCCCCGTCACAACTGCGCTGGACACAGCGAGTTGTGTGCCGTGTCCGCTGCGTGCATGCGGCAGATTCCTCCTCAAGCAAGTGACAGGGGGCGATCAAGATGGCACGCAACGCATTCACCGCTTCGGTGGCGGGGGACCAGACCGGCGACCAGGAGTCCGTGGTGGTCCACGTGCAGCTGCGACCCCGCCGGGGCGCCATCCGCAAGTGCCTCGCGGCGCTGGCGGCGCTGGCCGCCGAGCACGAGGACGTCGTCGTCGCCGTCACGGGCCTGAGCAAGGACGACCGCGTCGTCCGCGTGACCGTGGGGGTCGACCTCGGCCCCCGCGCCGCCGTGGCCCGGTTCTCGCCGCAGGCGCAGGCGGCGTACGCCTTCGTGTCGGCGGTCTTCACCTCCCTGTACGACCACATGCCGGTGTACACGGCCGAGCCCAGCAGCGCCGAGCGCGCCGCGGCCACGGCCCTGCTCGAGCACGCCGTCGCCGGGGGGACCCGCGCCGACGGACTGGCCGGGGATGCGCTCGATGCGCTGCCCGAGGCCGGTGTGCCGGTCCCGCTCGTCCCCTCACCGCGCCGCCCCGGTCCGGGGGAGCGCATCCCGGCCTGACGGCCTCCCGTGCAGTGCGGGGTGCCGGGCGTCCGGCACCTCCTTCTTCCCCGTAGTGCCAGGAGTACCGATGCCCGACCGCATCCCCGCCCCGACCGCCACCTCCGCCGACGACCGGGCCCGCGTCCGGCAGCCCCTGGTCTTCGGGGGGATCCCCGAGGCCGACGGGTGGGCGCTGGCGCCCATCACCCCGCGCGACCGGGTGCACTTCCGCGTGGACCGCGAGCTGCCGCTCGAGGAGTTCCGCCAGGCCCTGCCCGACGGCGTGACGGCCAGCTACGACCAGGGTGAGGGCCTCTACCGCGTCGACGGCGCGCGTGGTTCGGCCGCCGTGCTCGCCGACTGGGTGAAGGCCTGGTGCGCCGGCCGCGGGACCACGACCATCGGGTTGCGCGCGGAGACCGACGTCCGCCGGCGCGCCCCGCGAGACCTGCCGCCGGCGTTCCTCGACGACCTCTGCCGGCACTACGGGCCGGTCAGCCTCAAGCGGCTGCAGCGGAACATGAGCACCATCCGCCTGCACCTGCCCGACCCCGACGACCTCGGGCAGCAGGTCTACGAGTGGATCCTCAAGGCCGTCGCCCAGTACGACGAGACCAAGTCGGTCCCGTTCGGTGCCTTCCTCGCCACCCAGCTCTCCAAGTGGGTGCACGACCTGGGGCGCAACGCCCACGGGCGGACCGCCGCCGACACCGAGCACAAGCAGCAGAAGGCGATCGCCGCCTTCATGGCCGAGCACCAGCGGCGGCCCAGCGAGAAGGAGCTGGCCGCCTACATGGGCCAGAGCGTCGCCACCCTGCGCCGCAACTCCCAGACGGTGGCCACCCTGAACGGGCTGCGCAACCTGCAGTCGCTGGACGGTGCGCCCGAGGCCACCGAGATCCTCCTGCCGGACTCCTCCGAGGCGCCCGACGAGATCATGGGCGAGGCCGAGCAGACGCTGCTCTCGCACGCGCTCACCGCGGCGTGCGCACCCGACCCCGACGCGCGCCGCGACCAGCGGGCCGGCCAGCCCAACGTGCTCGGCTGGGCGACCTGGTACCTGACGACCTGGGGCGGGCGGACGAAGACGCAGCTCTCGGCCGACCTCGGCACCTCGGTCCGGAACATGAACGTCTACGCCGATCGCGTCGAGAAGGCGCTCAAGGACCGGCTGGCCGAGCTCGCCGACTGAGGGGAACCTCCCTGCCCCCGCACGTCGCCGTGCTCGCGGTCAACCTCCGCACGAGCCGGTGGATCCCGCGACCCTGCACGCCCGGCGTGCGGGGTCGCGGGATCTCGTCGTCCATGGCTGCTCCGAACCGACGTGACGCGCGGGACGGGGCGGGCGCGCCCGGCGTTCCGATACGGAAAAGGCCCTGCCCCAGGGTCGGACAGGCCCCGCGCCTGCCGATATCCACTGCGTGACCCCCCGCCCGAGGACCCGCCGCCCGGCCGGCCCGCCGTGGGCGAGGTCCGGAGCGCGGTACCGGCGCGGTGCCCGGTGAGCGCGCTGCCCGCCGGTGACGCCGGCTCCCCGATGCTCGTCCCGCACTGGCTCGACGCGCCCGCCCGCGAGCTGCTGGCCGCAGCCGTGCGGTCCGCCCTCGACGCCTCGCCGGTGCACCCGGTGGCCGCCATCCACCTCCAGGACGTGCTGACCGAGTTGCACGTGGCCGCCGCCCGGGAGGCGGTGTGGCCCGCCTCCACCGCGCGCGTGCGGCTGGCCACGGGCTGGGACGACGACGTCCTGCCGGTCCGGCTCAGCCGGGCCGAGCTCGGTGCGGTGCTGGCCCTGCCCGCCCTGCCTCCTCGGCTGCGTGCGCTCCTGGTGACCGGGGGGCGCGCGTGACCCCCAGCCCCTTCGGCACCACCACCGCTCCGCGGGGGGTGCTGCAGCGCCTGCGCGCCGCGCCCGTGGACGTCGCCGACCTGCACGACGTGGCCACCCAGGTGCTGCCGCGGCTGGCTTCCGGCCGTCTGCACCTGGGGCTGGCCCGGCGTCCGGGCGCGGGCACGGTGGTGCACGTCGAGGAGGACGAGCGGGTGCAGCGCGTCGCGCTGACTGACCTCGCCGACGACATGAGCCGGGCGGGTGTGCCGGGCACGACCGCGGGCATCACCGCGGCCCTGCGCAGCTGGGTCGAGCGGCGCCCGGTGACCGACGCGGCCGCCGCCGCGTCGGGCGTCGCCGTCCTGGACTGGGCGGACCGGACCGAGACCGCGGTGGGCTGGACCGTCGTCGTCCTGCGCGGTGACCTCGCGGTGGCCTGGGTGCCCTCGCCTGCGGCGGGTCCGGCCGAGCTGCACCGGGTGCGCTCGGCGTCGACCGGCCGGGCGCACGAGGTGCCGCTGCACGTGCGGGTCGAGGGCCCGCTGGCGCTCTTCTCCCACCGCCAGGTGCCGGTGCTCGCGTCGGCGGCCCTGGTCGCTCCCGAGCTGATGCTCGAGCGGATCGCGGCCAGCGGTCTGGCGCTGCCGGACATGCACGTGGTCGTGACACCGCACCACCCGGTGGCCTGCGCGGGTCCAGGGGTCGCGCGACGGCTGGCGGGGCAGACGAGCGAGGCGAGCGTGACCCTTCCTTGGCGCTCGGTCGTCGACCTGCCCTGGATCTGACGGCCGGCCCGCCGGGGGCTCAGGAGATGTAGCCGAACTCCCAGTGCCAGGGCTCGGGTTTCTCGCCGCCGGGCCGGGCCCACTCGGGCTGCACCCAGCCGAAGCGGGCGGCGTTCGCCGTCATCCAGCTCCACTGGGGGCTGTGGGCCACGTGCACGCCGCCGCCGAGGTCGACCGCCAGCCCCCACCCGTGGTTCGAGGTGCCGGGAGTGGCGGCCAGGGCGGGCTTGGCCCTGGCGGCCGCGACCTGGGCGCCGAAGGAGCGGTAGGAGTCGGTGATGCGCAGCGGTGTGCCGAACTCCGCCGTGTAGGCCGCGTCCAGCGCCGCGTACGCGGCGGCCGCGTCGCACCGCAGCGCGTGCCCGCCCACGCCGAGCCGGCACAGCGCCTCGGCCGGTATCCGGCCGTTGGACCAACCGCCCCAGGCCGCGCTCACCGGCCCCGGCGCGGGCAGGGGAGCCCCGCACGCGCCGGTCCCGCCGACGCCGGGCAGCGCCGGGTTCGGCTCGGCAGGGCGCGGCAGGGTGACCCGGACCGCGGACGAGGCGGCGGGCATCGATGTGACGGCCACCTGGAACGATGCAGCGGACGCGCCGACGACCTCCCCGTCGCCGAGGTAGATGCCGACGTCCCGGCCGCCGGGGGCGAAGACCAGGTCACCGATCTGCACGTCGCGCACCGGGACCGCCGCTCCGGCGGCCCACTGGGCCCCGGGGTCGCCGGGCAGCGCGTACCCGGCCAGCAGCCAGGAGGCGGCCGTGAACCCGCCGCAGTCGTAGGCCTCGGGTCCGGCGGTGCCCGGCACGAAGGGCTTGCCGAGCTGGGACAGAGCGTTGCTCACCGCCGCGACGGTCTCCGCCGCAGGCACCGTCACCGGTTCGCTGCCGATCACGGCCCACGCCACGCCCGGCACGGGGCTCCCGTCGGCGTCCAGCGCCGGGGACAGCCCCGCGGGGAAGGCGGCCGGATCGGTCAGCGCGGCTGCCGGCGGCGGCGCGATGCCGGCCGCGGCCAACCGGCCGAGGTGTTCCTGCCAGCGCCGCGTCGCGGCCTCGTTCCGCTGCTGCTGCGGACCGGCTGCGGGGAGCGCGCCGAGGCCGGCGAGCCGTCCGGTGACCTCGGCGGGGAGGCCGCCCACCTCCTCGCGCACGGCGGCGAGCACCTCGGCGGCGCGCTGCTCGGCCGCGGCCAGGGCGGCGCGGGCGTCCTCGACGCGCGTGGCGGTGGCCCGCAGGCGGGTGGCGGTGCGCTCGGCCCGGACCACGTCGCCCTGCAGCGTGCGCCCGGCCTGGTCGGCCACCGCCTGCCGGGCGAGGGCCGTCGCGGTGCTGCGTGGCTGGCCGAGGTCGAGCCCGAGGACGGGGTACCGGCTGGTCGGGTCGGCCCGGTACAGCTGCGCCGCGCCGGAGCCGACGGAAGCCTGCTGGGCGGCGAGCTCCGCGCGGGCCGCCTCGCCGGCGGCCAGCGCCTCCTGGAGCAGGGCCCGGCGCTGGTCCGCCTCGTCGGCCAGCTGCTGGTACAGGTCGGCCTGCTCCAGCAGCGAGCTGCGCGCGCTGAGCGCGAGCGTGGTCGGGTCGAGGGCGAGGCCACCGCCGTCGGGGGCCTGCGCCGCCGGCAGCAGCACCGCGAGCGCGGCGGGGAGGAGCAGGGCGCTGGTCGCGACGACGCCCAGGCGCGTCGACCAGCGGGAACCGGTGCGCGGGGCGCGGACGCGGGTGCGCCGGGACCGGGTGTCGGTGCGCCGGACAGCGGTCCGGCCCGCGGCCGGGCGGCCGCGCGTGCGCGCCGATCCCGAGGGTCGCCGGGCACCGGAGCCGCCGGAGCGGGCGGCGAGGGCTGCGCGGGCCGCGGCCAGCTGCTCGGGGGTGGTCCCGGGACGGGCCGCTGCGGCCTGGCGCAGCGCCAGGGCCTCCCGCAGCGCGTCGGCCTCCGCCGGGGTCAGGGGCGGTCGGGCCGGGGAGCGCTTCGCGCCGGGTGCACCGGCACGGTTCCCTGCCGTCCGGCCGGCCGGGGTGCGGCCGGTGGCGCTCCGGCCCGCCGGGGTGCGGCCGGCGGTGCCCGATGTCGACGACGCGGTGCGGGGGGCAGTCGCGCGCCCAGGTGTCCGCGATGCAGGCACTGCGTCCCCCGGGCGGTCGAGTCGGTACGGATGGGGCTCCTGGGACCGCTGTGGTCGGGAGCTCTCCGCACATCCATCGACACGCCGGGGGCGGTGCTTGAAGAAGACGTCGGGAAGGGGTCACCCGTACGGGGTGGGGTGAACCTCGGGGGAGGAGCCGGGCAGGTGGCTCAGGGTGCCCACCAGGCGCCGTGCCGGTGCTCGAGGGGGATCCGCAGCTCGCCGCCGTCCTCGGTGGAGACGACGAACTCCAGCTTCGTGATGCGGACGGGCGGGCCCTCGCCGTCGGGCTCCAGCAGCCGGCCGGTCGCCAAGGGCATGGGCGGCAGGACGAGGAGGTCCTCGTCGGGGAGCTCGGCCATGCGCGGTCCTCTCGAGATGGTGGCGCACCCACCGTAGGGACCCCGGCCGGGGACGCAACGGGCCGGGTGACCCTGCGGGGTCACCCGGCCCGTTGCGGAGGACGACGGGGCGCTGCTCAGCGCGCGCCGACGGGGACGTAGTCCCGTGCGGTCTCGCCGGTGTAGATCTGCCGGGGGCGCCCGATCTTCGTGGACGGGTCGGCGATCATCTCGCGCCACTGCGCGATCCAGCCGGGGAGCCGGCCCAGGGCGAACAGCACGGTGAACATCCGCGTCGGGAAGCCCATCGCCTGGTAGATCAGCCCGGTGTAGAAGTCGACGTTCGGGTAGAGCTTGCGCTGGATGAAGAACTCGTCGTTCAGC
Source organism: Blastococcus sp. SYSU DS0533 (assembly GCF_054050775.1). Taxonomy (NCBI): domain Bacteria; kingdom Bacillati; phylum Actinomycetota; class Actinomycetes; order Geodermatophilales; family Geodermatophilaceae; genus Blastococcus; species Blastococcus sp. SYSU DS0533. The sequence goes on from NZ_JBJGZZ010000005.1 coordinate 206,280, forward strand.
GCGATCTCCTCGAGCTGGCGGGCCAGGTCGAGCAGCTCGTTGTTGCCGCCCAGCTTGTCCAGCACGGTGTCGGCCGTCGCCTTCACGATGGCGGCCCGGGGGTCGTAGTTCTTGTACACCCGGTGCCCGAAGCCCATGAGCTTGACGCCGGGCTCCCGGTTCTTCACCCGCTCGACGAAGCGCGGGATGTCACCGCCGTCGGCGCGGATGGCCTCCAGCATCTCCAGCACCGACTGGTTGGCGCCGCCGTGCAGCGGGCCGAACAGCGCGTTGATGCCGGCGGAGACGGACGCGAACAGGTTGGCGTGCGACGACCCGACCAGCCGCACCGTGGAGGTGGAGCAGTTCTGCTCGTGGTCGGCGTGGAGGACGAAGAGCATGTCCAGCGCCTTGGCCAGCTCGGGATCCACGTCGTAGGGCTCCGCGGGGAACCCGAACGTCATGCGCAGGAAGTTCTCGACCAGGCCCAGCGAGTTGTCCGGGTAGAGGAACGGCTGGCCCACCGACTTCTTGTACGCGTAGGCGGCGATCGTCGGCAGCTTCGCGAGGAGGCGCAGCGTGGTGATCTCCACCTGCTCCTGGTCGAACGGGTCCAGCGAGTCCTGGTAGAAGGTCGACAGCGCGCTGACCGCCGAGGAGAGCACCGGCATGGGGTGGGCGTCGCGCGGGAAGCCGTTGAAGAACTGCTTGAGGTCCTCGTGCAGCAGCGTGTGGCGCCGGATCCGCTGGTCGAACTCGCCGAGCTGGTCGGCGGTGGGCAGCTCGCCGTAGATCAGCAGGTAGGTGACCTCGAGGAAGCTGGACTTCTCGGCCAGCTGCTCGATCGGGTACCCGCGGTAGCGCAGGATCCCTGCGTCGCCGTCGATGTAGGTGATCGCCGAGGTGCACGAGGCGGTGTTGACGAAGCCGATGTCCAGCGCGACCTTGCCGGTCGTGGCCAGCAGCTTGCTGGTGTCGATGCCGTCGGACCCTTCGGTCCCGTGCTTGACGGCCAAGGGCAGTTCGCCACCGGGGTAGCGCAGGGATACGTCTGTCTCGCTCATCGGGGACGACGCTAGACCCTCGGCCGCAGGATCGCGGCTCGACCCGGCGCGGTGGAGCGGGAGCGGCACCGGTCCGTGCCGCTCCCGCCCGGCGTCACGGGTGGGTCATCGAGAGGACGTCGAGGGCCTCGTCGAGCTGCTGCTCGGTGAGCTTGCCCTGCTCGACGTACCCGCGCTCGACCACCACCTGGCGGATCGTCTTCTGCTCGGCCAGCGACTGCTTGGCGACCTTGGCCGCCTCCTCGTAGCCGATGTACTTGTTCAGCGGGGTGACGATCGAGGGCGAGGACTCCGCGTAGGTGCGGCACTGCTCGACGTTGGCGACGATCCCGTCGACGCAGCGGTCGGCCAGCAGCCGGCTGACGTTGGCCAGCAGGCGGATGGACTCGAGCACGTTGCGGGCCATGAGCGGCAGCGTCACGTTGAGCTCGAAGACGCCGGTGGTGCCGGCGTAGGTGACGGCCGCGTCGTTGCCGATGACCTGGGCGCCGACCTGGATGACCGCCTCGGGGATCACCGGGTTGACCTTGCCCGGCATGATCGAGCTGCCCGGCTGCAGGTCGGGCAGCTGGATCTCGCCCAGGCCGGTGCGCGGGCCGGACCCCATCCACCGCAGGTCGTTGGCGATCTTGACCAGGCCGACGGCGATGGTCTTCAGCTGGCCCGAGCCCTCGACCAGCGCGTCGCGGGAGCTCTGCGCCTCGAAGTGGTCGCGGGCCTCGGACAGCGGCAGGTCGAGCTCGGCGGCGAGCTTCTCGATGATCGCGGCGGCGAACCCGGGCGGGGTGTTGATGCCGGTGCCGACCGCCGTGCCCCCCAGGGGCAGCTCGCCGATGCGCGGGAGCGAGGCCTCCAGCCGCTCCACGCCGTACCGGACGGCGGCGGCGTACCCGCCGAACTCCTGGCCGAGGGTGACCGGGGTGGCGTCCATCAGGTGGGTGCGGCCGCTCTTCACGACCTCCGCGAACTCCTCGGCCTTGCGGGTGAGCGAGGCCTCGAGGTGGCGCAGCGCCGGGATCAACGTGACGACGATGGCGCGCGTCGCCGCGATGTGGATCGCCGAGGGGAAGACGTCGTTGGACGACTGCGAGGCGTTGACGTGGTCGTTCGGGTGCACCGGGGCGCCGAGGGACTCGGTGGCCAGGGTGGCGATGACCTCGTTGGTGTTCATGTTGCTCGACGTGCCGGAGCCGGTCTGGAAGACGTCGATCGGGAAGTGCTCGTCCCAGTCACCGCGGGCCACGGAGGAGGCGGCGGTGCCGATGGCGTCGGCGATCCCGCGGTCGAGCACCCCGAGGTCGGCGTTGACCGCGGCGGCGGCGCCCTTGATCGCGGCGAGGGCGCCGATCAGCTCACGTTCGATGGGCGTGCCCGAGATGGGGAAGTTCTCGACGGCGCGCTGGGTCTGCGCCCGCCACTTGGCCCAGGAGGGGACGCGGACCTCCCCCATGGAGTCGTGCTCGGTGCGGAAGTCCCCGCCGTCCTGCGCTGCGCCGTTCTGCTGGGCCACGCTGTGCTCCCGGTGGTGTGGATGGTGACAGTGCTCCGCACGGGACCCTAGACACCCGTGGGGGAGGCTGCCGGTCCCGCCCTCGCCCGGGGCCGCCGAGGAGGGGCGTGCGCGCCGGAGGTGTGCGCGCGAGCCACGGTGCCGAGCCGGCACGAGCCCCGAGGAGGGCCCCATGTCCCAGCCGCCCCTGCCGCCGGAGACCGGACCGTCCGCACCGCCGCAGCAGGGCGAGCCCGCCTGGCCGGCGCCCGCTGCGGGCTGGCCGGCGCCGGGCGCCGTGCCGGTGCCGGACTGGGCCGGGGGAGCGTCGTGGCAGCCCGCCGCGCCGCCGGTCCCCGCGCCCGCCGGTGCCGCGCCGGCGCAGCGCGGCCGCTGGGTGCTCGCCGGCGCCGCCCTGGGCGGGCTGGTGGTCGGCACCGCGGCCACGGCCCTGCTGCTGGGTGCCGTCGTCGCCGGGGGTGCCGAGGACGTCGGCCGCGCCGTGGCGGCCGAGCTCGGGCCCGCCCTGACCGACGGCATCCGCGAGGGGATGGTCGAGGGCACCCGGGCGCAGATGGAGGACGCCGTGGACGCGTACGGCGAGGAGGGCGGCGCCGGCTGGTACGGCGGGATGCCGGGCGGGGCCGTCGAGCAGTTCCCCCCGGTGGAGCCCGTGGACCTCGGACCGGACGAGACCCTCGACGCCTACGCGGACAGCTGCTTCGGGGGTGAGCTGCAGGCCTGCGACGACCTGATGTACGAGTCGCCGCCGCTGTCGGCCTACGAGGAGTACGCCAGCACCTGCGGTGGCCGGGTCAAGGCCTACGCGGTCATGGTTTGCACCGAGCTGGGGTGAGCGAGGGCGCCGGCGCGGGCCCTTCCTCGGCTAGCCTCCGGCTGCGTGAGCACTCCCGAGGACCCCGCTCCGCCGCCGGCCGTGCGCGTCTCCGACGCCGAGCGGGAGGCGGTGGTGGCGCGGCTGCAGAAGGCCGTCGGCGAGGGGCGGCTCGACCTCGACGAGTTCGGCCAGCGCGCGGAGGCGGCCTACGCCGCGGTCGCCCGCGCGGAGCTCGACGGGCTGGTGGCCGACCTGCCGCCGGACGCGCCGTCGCCGGTGCAGATCGTGGGGCAGCGCCCGGCCCGGGAGGTGACGAGCGTCTTCGGCGACATCACGCTGACGGTCGCGGCGGCCCCGCCGCAGCGGGTCGGCACGGTGTTCGGCGACGTCCGCATCGACCTGCGCGGTCTGCGCACCGACGCCGACCGGATCGACCTGACGTTGACCACCGTCTTCGGCGACGTCGACGTCATCCTCGCCGAGGGCGTGGACGGGGAGCTGCACGGCCGGACGGTCTTCGGTGACCGCAAGGTCGAGCTGGCCCCGGTGCCGAGGCTGGCGGGCACGCCGCTGGTCGTCGTCCACGCGCGGGCCGTCTTCGGCGATCTCCGGCTGCGCAGCCTGGCCCCCGGTGAGTCGCCCAGCCGCTGGCGCGCCCTGATGGAACGGCTCGCTCAGGGCTCGCGGTCGAAGGGGACCGCCGAGTAGGCCCGCAGCTTCTCCAGCGAGTGCAGGCTGTCGATCGAGCGGATGGTGCCCGACCGCGAGCGCATGACCAGCGACTGCGTCGTGCACCCGCCCGCGCTGTAGCGCACGCCGCGCAGCAGCTCGCCGTCGGTGATGCCGGTGGCGACGAAGAAGACGTCGCCGCGTACCAGGTCGTCGATGTGCAGGACCCGGTCCAGGTCGTGCCCGGCATCCAGGGCCTTCTGCCGCTCGTCGTCGTCCTTGGGCCACAGCCGGCCCTGCAGCGCACCGCCCATGCACTTGAGCGCGCAGGCGGTGATGATGCCCTCCGGCGTGCCGCCGATGCCGAGCAGCAGGTCCACACCGGTGCCCTCGCGCGCGGCGGCGATCGCGCCGGCCACGTCGCCGTCGGTGATGAACTTGATCCGGGCGCCCGCCTCACGGACCTCCTGCACCAGCTGCTCGTGGCGGGGTCGGTCGAGGATGCAGACGGTGACGTCGCCGACGGAGCTCTTCTTCGCCTTCGCGATGCGGCGGATGTTCTCCGCGACCGGCGCGGTGATGTCGACGACGTCCGCCGCGGCCGGGCCGGTGGCGAGCTTCTCCATGTAGAAGACGGCCGAGGGGTCGTACATGGCGCCCCGCTCGGCGACGGCCATGACGGCGATGGCATTGGGCATGCCCTTGGCCATCAGCGTGGTGCCGTCGATCGGGTCGACCGCGACGTCGCACTCCGGGCCGTTGCCGTCGCCCACCTGCTCGCCGTTGTAGAGCATGGGCGCCTCGTCCTTCTCGCCCTCGCCGATGACCACGACGCCCTTCATGCTCACCGTGCCGATGAGCGCCCGCATGGCGTCGACCGCCGCGCCGTCGCCGCCGTTCTTGTCGCCGCGGCCCACCCATCGGCCGGCGGCCATGGCGGCGGCCTCGGTGACCCGCACCAGCTCCAGGGCCAGGTTGCGGTCGGGAGCGGGGCGACCGGTGTTGAAGGGGTGCCCGGCCGTGGCGGGCAGCGGGCCGTCGGGAAGGGGCAGCGACACGGGGACCTCCGCAGGAGTTGGACCCCGGCCCGCCCACCCGGGGCGCTCGGGCGGGCCCATGGGCGGCGAGGTGGGGAGAGCTCGCCTGCGATCCTAGGGGCATGACCGGATCCGGCCCGTCGAGCCAGCATCCCCTGCACCCCCAGGACGCAGCCGGGCACGCGGAAGAGGCCCTGCCGCCTCCGGTCTCCGCCGCCGAGCGCGCCAACCGGCTGAGCGCGGCGAACATGCTCCGCTCGCTGCTGCCCCTGGTCGTGATCTGCCTGCTGGTCGTGGGGTGGCAGGCCTTCCGCAACAACCCCGACGACCCGGTGCGGGAGATCGACCCGACGAGCACGCTGCGGCTCGCCGATGCGCGCGCGGTCTACCCGCTGCTGGTCCCGGAGCTCGACGAGGGGTACCGCCCCACCAGCGTGCGCACGGACGCCGGCACGAACGCCGAGGGGGCACCGGTCACGGTGCAGCTCGGCTACGTCACGCCGGCGGGCAACTACGCCGGATACGTGGTCACCGACGATGCCGACGCCGAGGCACTCGACGTCCTCGACGGCGCCGCGGAGAAGGGGACGGTGGACATCGACGGCGAGCAGTGGACCCGGTCGACGACGCAGCGCGGGGAGACGGCCTTCACGCGGGTCGCCGACGGCGTCACCGTGGTCGTCACCGGCTCGGCCCGGGACGGCGAGCTGCGCGAGGTGGCCGCGGCCGTGGAGCCCTTCGCGGGCTGAACCGCGACGAGGTCACGACATGGGAACGCCCGGTGCGTCCACCCGGCGGTGGGCGTCCACCGGCGGCAGTCTGGCGGGGACGCCCGTGGAAACCACCGCAGCGAGGAGAACCCGCATGCCCGCACGCGAGGACTGCCCCGGCAGCGACCACCGGCCTCCGGCCGACGGGGGTGCCTGCGACTGCGGGATGGTGACCCGGATCCCCGTGGGGATCCCGGCCGCCGAGCCGGTGCAGGTGCGCACGGTGCTCGCGCGTTGCCTGGACGAGGGAGCCGAGGGCGCGGAGGGGGCCGCGGCCGCCGGTGCGGCCTCGCTGGACCAGCGGGTGGACCGCGTGCTGGCGGCCCTGGCCGACGCCGGTTTCGCGGTGACGCAGGAGGCCCGCCTCAGCCGCCCGGCCTGAGCCACCGGCGACGGCTGCCCCGGGGCTTCATCCCTCGTCGGCGGGGGCGGCGGCCGCCAGTCGCTCGCGGGCCCGGTCGAGCCAGTGCTGGCACACCCCGGCCAGCTCCTCACCGCGCTCCCAGAGGGTCAGCGACTCCTCCAGCGTGAGGCCGCCGGCCTCGAGCCGCCGCACGACGTCGGCCAGCTCCTCCCGGGCCTGCTCGTAGGTCGTCGTCGGCTCGGGGGTGCGCTCGTCGGCGCTCATGCGGGCTCCTCCTGGACGGTGGCGGCGACGGGGCCGGGATCGGGGGCTGCGCTCCGGTCGACGCGGACGGGCAGCCGGCCGCCGGCGACCCGCACGCGGAGGAGCTCTCCGTCGGCGACCTCGGCGGGGTCGCGCACCAGCGCGCCGTCCGCCCGCTGCACGACGGCGTAGCCGCGTTCCAGGGTCGCCGCGGGGGAGAGCGCCGCCACCCGGGCCCGGGCGTGCTCGAGGTCGCGCTCGGCGCCCTCGACGCGGTGGACGAGGGTCCGGCGCGCGCGGGTGCGCAGCCCGAGGACGTCGTCCTCACGGCCGTGCAGCAGCCGGTCGGGGGAGGCGAGCACCGGGCGGGTGCGCACCGACTCCAGCCAGCGTTCCTGCTGCTCGAGCCGCGTGGCGACCAGGTGCCGGGCGCGGGCGCGCAGCGCGTCGACGAGCCGGCGCTGCTCGCCGATCTCCGGGACGATCCGGTGGGCGGCGTCGGTGGGTGTGGCGGCCCGGACGTCCGCGGCGTGGTCGACCAGCGTGGTGTCGGTCTCGTGCCCGACGGCGGTCACCACGGGGGTGCGGCAGGCGGCGACGGCACGGACCAGCCCCTCGTCGGAGAAGGGGAGCAGGTCCTCCACCGAGCCGCCCCCGCGGGCGACGACGATCACCTCGACAACGGGGTCGGCGTCGAGCCTGCGGAGCCCCTCGATGACGTTGCCCGCCGCCTGCGGCCCCTGCACGACGCAGTGGTGCACCGCGAAGCGCACCGCGGGCCAGCGCCGGCGCGCGGTCACGAGCACGTCCCGCTCGGCGGCGCTGTCCCGGCCGGTGATCAGCCCGACCACCCCGGGGGCGAAGGGCAGCGGCCGCTTCCGCGCGGGGTCGAAGAGGCCCTCCGCGGCGAGCAGCCGGCGGATCCGCTCGATGCGGGCGAGGAGCTCGCCGAGCCCGACCGCGCGGATCTCGGTGGCGCGCAACGAGAAGGACCCGCGGGCGACGTAGTAGTCGGGGCGGGCCCGCACGATCACGCGGGCACCCTCGGCCAGCTCCAGGCCGGGGCGCTCGGCGACGTCGCGGTGGCAGGTGACCGGGACCGACAGGTCGGCCGCCGGGTCGCGCAGGGTGAGGAAGACGGTGGCCGCCCCGCCGCGCCGCGACAGCTGCGCGACCTGCCCCTCGACCCACACCTCACCCAGCCGGCCGATCCAGTCGGCCACCTTGCGGGCCACCGTGCGGACCGGCCACGGCGACTCGGGGGACGACGGCGCGGTCATGCCCCGAGGGTGTCAGACGGCACCGACACGGCCCCGTCGACCCACCCGCAGCAGGGCACGCCAGGGCCCAGGGACGATGACGACGTCCCGGGCCCTGGCGTGCGAGGCCGCTCGCGGGGGTGGCCGCCCGAGGTTGCGGCAGGGAGGCCGTGCCTCAGGCGCCGCGCGGGGCCAGCGGGCTGGACTCGACCGCCTGCTCCTCGAGCTTCTCCAGCCGGTTGCGCAGCATCCGCAGGTAGGGGTCACGCGCCCGGGTGGCCTCCTCGTAGGCCAGCAGGTCGGAGACCGTCGAGAGCTGGTAACCGCGCAGGCGGCCGCGCAGCTGGGCGATCGAGAAGCTGTCGTAGCCCTCGACCGGTGCGGCGCCGGCGGCCTGCGCGCCGGAGACCTCGCTGCCGCCCTGCGGGTCGTCCGTCGGCGCCGCGGAGGTCTCCCCGACGGCGTCGACGGTCGCGCCCTCCGCGATGGCGGCGTCGGTCTCGTCGGTGTCGGGGCCGCCCACGTCGGTGCGCACGCCGGTGGCTGCGGCGACCGGGCTGCCGCTCTCGTCGACGGCGACGTCCGGGCCGGCGCCGGTGCCCGTCGCCGCGGTGGCCGTGCCGTCGGTGGCGGCGACGGTCTCGTCCGTGCCGGCGCCCTCCTGGGGCTCCTCGACCGCGGCGATGCCCTCGTCGGTGATCGCCGCCTCGACGGTCGCCACCTCGCCGTCGGGGGTGAGCACGTCGACTGTCTCGCCGCCGTCCGGCTCCTCGGCAGCGGCCGCCGGCGCCGGCTCGGACTCCAGGAGCGCCCGCTCCAGGGCGCCGGAGTCCTCGGTGACCACCGCGTCGTCGGCGGCCGTCGTCCCGACGGACCCTTGGTCGAGCGGGTCGGTCTCGGCCACCTCGGGGACGACCTCGTCGATCGCCAGTTCCTCGAGGACCTCCTCGGTGCCCGGCGCCTCCACCGGCTCCTCGGCGAGCACCTCCTGGGCGCGGTCGGCCCCGTCGGCGAGGTCCGCGGCGCCGTCGGCCAGGTCCTCGACCAGGTCGCGGCTGAGGTCGTCGACAGCGGCCACCACCGCATCGGCGGCGGGGTCGTCGGGGAGGTCGGCCACCTCCTCGTCGCTGATGCCACCGGCGCGGTCGAACGCGGAGCCGCGGAAGCCCGTGTCCGGCCCGTCGTCGTCGAACGTCGCCAGCCCCGGCTCGCCCTCGCCGCGGAGCCCGATGAGCAGCTCGTCGCCGCGGGCGACCAGCCCGGCGTAGGTCTGCTGCACCTTCATCGCGTGCTGCATGGCCACGCCGATGGCGCGCACCGGCAGGCCGGGCAGGGTCTGGGGCAGCTTGCGCGCCTCGTCGAGCACGGTCGCCGCCAGACCGGCAGCGGCGCGGACAACCTCGGGGATCTCACGGGCCATGCCGCACAGCGTGCCCCACAACCCGCGGCCCGACACGCGATGTGGGCAGATCCACCCGGGGAGGTGGCGTGTCCGGTCCCACCTCGGCGCACGGGTCCCGGCCCGCGAGCCCACCTACAGTGGTGGGTATGGCTGATCAGCGCGGACGTGTCCTGCTGGCCGATCCCCGGGGCTACTGCGCCGGCGTCGACCGGGCGGTGGTCGCCGTCGAGCGGGCGCTCGAGATCCACGGTGCGCCGGTCTACGTCCGCAAGCAGATCGTCCACAACAAGCACGTCGTCGCCACGCTGGAGCGGCGGGGGGCGATCTTCGTGGACGAGACCGACGAGGTGCCCGAGGGCTCGGTCGTCGTGTTCAGCGCGCACGGGGTCAGCCCGGCGGTCCACGAGGAGGCGGCCGCCCGGCAGCTGCGCACCATCGACGCCACCTGCCCGCTGGTCACGAAGGTGCACCAGGAGGCCAAGCGCTTCGCCCGCGACGACTACGACATCCTGCTGATCGGCCACCGCGGGCACGAGGAGGTCGAGGGCACCTCCGGCGAGGCGCCGGCGCACATCCAGCTGGTGGACGGCCCCGAGGACGTGGCCAACGTCCAGGTCCGCGACCCGGAGAAGGTCGTGTGGCTGTCGCAGACGACCCTGTCGGTCGACGAGACGCTGGCGACGGTCGACCAGCTGAAGACGCGGTTCCCGGGGCTGCAGTCGCCGCCCAGCGACGACATCTGCTACGCCACCCAGAACCGCCAGCAGGCCGTCAAGCAGATGGCCGCCGAGTGCGACCTGGTCCTCGTGGTCGGCTCGACGAACTCGTCCAACTCGGTGCGGCTGGTGGAGGTCGCGCTCGAGGCCGGCGCCCGCGCCGGGCACCTGGTCGACTACGCGTCCGAGATCGACGAGGCCTGGCTCGAGGGCGTCGGGACCGTCGGCGTCACCAGCGGGGCCTCGGTCCCGGAGATCCTGGTGAGCGAGGTGCTGGACTGGCTCGCCGCCCGCGGCTACCCCGACGTCGAGACGGTGAAGGCCGCCGAGGAGCGGCTGGTCTTCGCGCTGCCGCACGAGCTGCGCCGCGCCGAGAAGGCGAAGCAGAGCACCGGCGACTGACCCCGGAACGGCGAAGCCCCGGCCCGCGCTACGGCGTGGACCGGGGCTTCGTCGTGCAGCAGGGTCAGCGCCGGCTGACCAGGCGGACGACGGCTAGCACGGCCGCGATGGCGGTCGCGACGGCCATGGTCGGGAACCCGCGGACCAGCAGGGTGGCCATCGTGGGCAGGTTGAGGGTCGCCGACGGCGCGAGGACGATGTTGACCACCGCGACCAGCGCGAACACCAGCGGCGGCGCGACGACGACGGTGAGCAGGTCCCGGCGCCGCACCAGCAGGGTCGCTGCCGCGGTGCCCGCAGCCAGGACCGCCAGCGTGGTCATGCCGAGCCCGATGCCGACGAAGGAGTCGACGGCGCCGCCGGCGAGGGTCAGCAGGAAGACGCCGAGGACGGCGATCGAGCCGCGGAGCCGGCTGCCCTGCGCCGCCGCCGGCGACGCGGTGCGCGACCTGGTGCGCTCCTGCGCGGGCCGGCCGGCGGTCGGCCGCGGCGGCACGGGCTCGCGCCGGCGTGGGCCGGAGGGCTCGCGGCGGTCGTACCGGTCGTCGGCGTGCTCGCGCTCGACGGCGCGCAGGCGCTCACCGGCGCGGCCGGGCACCGGGGGGCGGGCGGAGCGGACGTGGCGGGCCGGTCGGCCCGGGCGCTCGCTGCCGGCCGGCGGGCGCGGTGCGCGCGCGGGGTACGGCCGCTCGGGGCGTCCGTCGCCCTGCCATGCGCCCGCCGTGCTCGCCGTGGCCATGGCGCACCTCCGTCCCGCTCCGCTGGACGGCCCGACTGGCCGACCGACGGAGGCCACGGTAGCGACCCGAGCTGGCAGTTCGTGGGAGGACGTCGTCGCGTCGCAGGCAACCGGTGGTGATCCAGCAACGCAGCGTTATGGCTGTGACGCGCGGGGTGGACGAGCCCGTCGGGCAGGTGCGTGCGGCGTCAGCCGGAGGTGCCGTTCCGCTCCTCCTCCGGTGCCGGCCCGAGGTGTCCGAGGTCGCCGGACGGCCGTAGCGCGCGGATCGTCGCCTCGACCGGATCGGGCTCCGGCACCGGCGACTCGGCCACCCCGAGGTCGTCGAAGCGCCGCGCGGCGGTCAGCACCGAGCGCTCGTAGGAACCCACCGTCTCGTTGTAGCGGGTCAGCGTGGTGGAGAGCGCCGAGCCCAGCCGGGTCAGGTGCCCGGACAGCGTGCTGAGGCGGGCGTGCAGGCGCCGGCCTACCTCGAGCACCTGGTCGGCGTCACGGGCCAGCCGCTCCTGCCGCCAGGAGTAGGCGACCGTGCGCAGCAGCGCCAGCAGGGTGCTCGGTGTCGCCAGCACGACGTCCCGTGCGAAGCCGTACTCCAGCAGGCCGGGCTCGGCCTCCAGCGCCGTCGTCAGGAACCCGTCGGAGGGCACGAAGAGGACGGTGAAGGGGGCCGCCGGGCGGAACGCGGTGGGGTACCGGCGGGCTGCCAGTTGGTCGACGTGGGTGCGCAGCTGCCGGGCGTGCGCGGCGACCCGCTGGGCGCGGACGTCGCGGTCCTCGGCCTGGACCGCCTCGATGTACCCGGTGAAGGGCACCTTGGCGTCGACGACCACCTGCCGGCCGTCGGCGAGGGTGACCACGAGGTCGGGGCGGACCCCCGCGCCCTCGTCGTTGGTACCGGCGGGCTGCTCGACGAAGTCGCAGTGCTCGAGCAGGCCGGCGACCTCGACCACCCGCCGCAGTTGCACCTCGCCCCAGCGGCCGCGGACGTGCGGAGTGCGCAGCGCGGTGACCAGCGCGGCCGTCTCGTGCTTCAGCTGCGCCGAGGCCTGGCCCACGGTGCCCATCTGCTCCCGCAGCTCCCCGTGCGCGGTGGCGCGGGCCCGCTCCATGCCGGCCAGCAGCCGGTGCAGGTGGTCGAGCGACTCGTGCACCGGTTCCAGCCCCGCCTCCTCCGGGCGCCGCCGGGCGAGCAGGGTGACGACGCCCAGCGTGATGGCGGCGCCGAGCAGCGCACCGACGAGGAGCCCGAGGAGGAGGGAAGCGGCGTCCATGCGCAGGACCCTGCCGGAGGGGTCCGACAGTTCGGCGTCAGACCCGCGCGTGGGGGCAGAGGAAGCCATGCATGCGGATGCGGGTCGGCAGACGCATGCATGGCTTCCTGTGCCTCGATCAGGCGGCTGGCACGCCGGCGTGCGCCGCCTCGTGGTCCAGCAGCCAGCGCTTGACCGGCGTCCCCCAGCGGAAGCCCCCCAGCCCGCCGTCGGAGCCCAGCACCCGGTGGCAGGGCACGAACAGGGCCGCCGCGTTGCGTGCGCAGGCGTTGGCCGCCGCCCGGACCGCGGCCGGCCGGCCGCAGCGGGCGGCGAAGGCGGCGTAGGTGTCCGGCCGCCCGGCCGGCACCGTGCGCAGCACGTCCCAGGCATCCTGCAGGAAGGGGCCGGAGCGCTGCCGGACGGCGACGCCGTCGATCGCACCCACCCGGCCGGCGTGGAACTCCTCCACCGCGTCCAGCACCGCGAGGCCGGGGGAGATCTCACTGCGCGCGGGCCGCAGGGCGGGGTGCACGACCGCCAGGAGGTCGGCGACGTCGGCGGTCCACCCGCTGGCGAGCACGACCTCCCGGCCCTCGGGGTCGGTCTCGACGACGACGGTGAACGGGCCGGGCGGGGTGGCGACGGTGGCGTGCCGGGCCGGTGCGGTCATCAGGCGCTCCTCGGGAGAGTGGGGGTGCGGGTGAAGAGGGTCGGCGCGGCGAGCGCCCACAGGTGCATCACGGCGTAGGACCGCCACGGCCGCCAGCGGGTGGCGGCCTCGGCGTCGGAGCTGCCCAGCGAGGCCAGCGACCGGCGCAGCGCCAGGTCGCCGGGGAGCCAGACGTCGGGGTCGCCCATGCCGCGCAGCCCGACGAGGGCCGCGGTCCACGGGCCGATGCCGGGGATGGCGAGCAGCGCGCGGGCGGCCTCCTCGCGGTCGGCACCCGGGTCGAGGGCGATGCCGCCCCGGTCGAGCGCCCTGGCGAGGGCGGACACGGTGCGGCGGCGCGCCCCGGTGAGCCCCACGGCGCCGAGGTCGGCCGAGGCGAGGGCTGCGGGGCGGGGGAAGGCGTGGGTGAGCGACCCGAACGGTTCGGCCAGCGGCGTGCCGGCGGTCAGCAGCCGGGCGGTGAGCGTGCGCGCCCCCGCCACCGAGACCTGCTGCCCCAGCACGGCTCGGACCGCCAGCTCCGCCGCGTCGGGCGAGGCCGGCACCCGGCGCCCGGGGGCGGCGGCGACGAGCGGGGCGAGCGCCGGGTCGGTGCCCAGGGCGTCGTCGACCGCGGCCGGGTCGGCGTCCAGGTCGAGCATCCGGCGGCACCGGGAGACCGCGGCGCCCAGGTCGCGCAGCTCGGTCAGCCGCAGCTGCGCGGTCACCGCGTCGCCGTCCGCAGACGGGGCGAGCCGGACCACCGCCGGGCCGTGCGGTAGGTCGAGCACGCGCGAGAAGGTGGTCCCGTCCCACTCCTCCAGGCCGGGGACGGCGTGGGCGCCCAGGAAGAGCAGCACCTCGTCGGCGGCGTAGGGCGCACGGGCGGCCAGTCGGAGCGTGAGCCAGCCGGGCTGCCCGCCGGGGCTGCTCCGGCGGGCGCGGCGCAGCTCGGTCGGCGTGGTGGCGAACACCTCGCGGACGGTGTCGTTGAACTGCCGCACGCTGGCGAACCCGGCGGCGAAGGCGATGTCGGTGACCGGCAGGCGGGTGGTCTCCAGCAGCACGCGGGCGGTCTGCGCACGCCGGGCGCGGGCGAGGGCGAGCGCCCCCACGCCGAGCTCGCCGGCGAGCAGCCGGTGCAGCTGCCGCTCGGAGTACCCGAGCCGGGCGGCCAGGCCCGGCACCCCGGACCGCTCGACCTCGCCGTCGGCGATCAGCCGCATGGCCCGGGCGACCACGTCGGCCCGCACGTCCCACTCGGGTGACCCGGGCACGGCGTCGGGGCGGCAGCGGCGGCACGCCCGGTACCCGGCGCCCTGCGCGGCGGCGGCCGTCGAGAAGAAGGAGACGTTGCGGGCCAGCGGCGTGCGGGCCGGGCACGACGGGCGGCAGTAGATGCCGGTGGTGCGCACCGCGGTGACGAACCAGCCGTCGAAGCGCGCGTCCCGGCCGGCGACGGCGCGGTAGCAGCGTTCGTGGTCCAGGGGCTCGCTCACGAGGTCGAGCATGCCAGTGCGGGCGGACCTGCTCCGGCGGTTTTCGGACACGGCCGTGGTGCTCGGTGTCGGTGCCCGGTGTCCACCGGTCGGTGGACGGCGGCCCAGCAGGTCGGTCGTCCCTGGCGCCGGCGTCCGCGGCGAGGCTCCTGGCATGACGACGACAGGACCGGCGCCGCTCCTCCGGGAAACGGCGACCGAGGGAGCACCGGCCGTGCGGGTGCGCGGGCTGGTCAAGCGCTACGGCGGCACGGCCGTGGTCGACGACGTGGGTCTCGACGTCCGGCGCGGCGAGGTGTTCGCGCTGCTCGGGCCCAACGGGGCGGGGAAGACCACGACGGTCGAGATCCTCGCCGGGCTGCGCCGCCGCGACGCCGGCGACGTCTCGGTGCTGGGAGAGGACCCCGCCACCGGCGACCGCCGCTGGCGCGATCGCGTCGGAGTGGTCGGGCAGACCACGGGCGCCGGCGACGCGCTCACCGTCCGGGAGACCGTGGACCACTACGCGCGCTACCACGCGCAGCCCCAGGGCAGTGACGAGCTGCTGGCGGCGGTCGGGCTCCAGGGCGCGGCGCGCACCCGCGTCGATGCGCTGTCCGGCGGGCAGCGACGTCGGCTCGAGGTGGCGCTCGGCGTCCAGGGGCGGCCCGAGCTGCTCTTCCTCGACGAGCCGACCACCGGCCTGGACCCCGCCGCGCGCCGGCAGTTCTGGACGCTGGTGGAGGGGCTGCGCGAGGCCGGCACCACCGTCCTCCTCACCACCCACTACCTCGACGAGGCCGCCCGGCTGGCCGACCGCGTGGGCGTGATCGCCGCCGGGCGCCTCGTCGAGGTCGCCCCGCCCGACGCGCTCGGGGCCGCGCTGCGGCGCGAGGCGACCGTGCGCTGGACCGAGGACGGCGCGCCGCGCGCGGTCGTCACACCCGAACCGTCCGCCGTCCTGCGCGACCTGCTGGCCGCGACCCCCACCGGCGAGATCCCCGACCTGTCCGTCACCCGCCCGAACCTGGAGGACGTGTACCTCCGGCTCGTCGGCGGCGCCTCCGAGGGAGACCCCCGATGACCACCGCGACGACGCGCCCGGCCGCCCCCGGCACCCGCCCCGCACCGCCGAGAGCGGCGACCATCGGCCGGGCCCGCATCGGCCTGGAGCTCCGGCTCTTCGCCCGTGACTCCGGCCAGCTCGTCTTCTCGTTCGCCTACCCGGTCGTGATGCTGCTGATCTTCGCCTCGGTGTTCGGCGACCAGGAGGTGTCGCCCGGGGTGGGCTTCGACCGGTACTTCCTGGCCGGCATGGCGGCCACCGGCATCATGCTCACCAGCTTCCAGGCGGTGGGCATCGCCATCGCCGAGGAGCGGGACCGCGGCGACCTCCGGCGGCTGCAGGTGCTCGGCACCCCGCCGGCCGCCTACGCGATCGGCAAGGCCGGCCAGGTGCTGGTGACCACCGTCGTCCAGCTGGCCGTGCTGCTCACGGTGGCCGCGCTCGTGTACGACATCCCGCTGCCCACCGACGCCGGCCGGTGGCTCACCTTGGCCTGGATCACCCTCCTCGGCGCGCTCGCCGGCACGGTGCTCGGCATCGCGGTGTCGGCGTTCGTCGGCAGCGCGCGGTCGGCGGGCACCGGGATCCCCGCGATCGCGGTGGTGCTGCAGTTCATCTCGGGTGTCTTCTTCGTCTACTCGGAGCTCCCCGAGGTGATGCGGCAGGTGGCGGCGCTCTTCCCGCTGAAGTGGATGACCCAGGGCATGCGGTCGGTGTTCCTTCCCGATGCGGCGGCGGCCGCCGAGCCCGCCGGCAGCTGGGAGCACCCGATGACTGCCGCGGTGCTGGCCGCATGGGTGATCATCGGCGTCGTGGTGGTGGCCCGGACCTTCCGCTGGCGCAGGAACGCCGGATGACGCTGCGCGACCGGCTGGCCGCCGCCTTCCTCCCCGAGCCCGTGGAGGAGGGCGGCGGCGAGCCGCTGACCGAGCGCGGCTGGCAGGCCACGCTGGCCGGCCTGCACGTCGTCGCCGCCGCCGTCTGGGTGCTGGCGGTCGTGACCGCGGTCGGCCTGCAGGACGGCGGGGGCCGGCGGGTCGCCTCGCTCACCGTCCTCGGAGTCCTGGCCGCGGCCTACGTCCTCTTCGGCGCCCGGGCGATCGGCGGCGGGCGACCGGTGCACGCGGTGGTGTACCTGAGCGTGCTCGTCGCGTCGTTCGCCGCGCTGGGCTTCACCGCGCCCGTGCTGTTCTTCATGCTCTTCCTCGCCTACCCGCAGGTGTGGTTCGTCGTCCAGGGGACGGCGACCGGCATCGCCTGGACCGTGCTGCTCGCCGTGTCCAGCGCCGTCGGACCGGTGGTGCGGGCGGGGTCGGGCGACGAGGCGCGCGACGTGCTGCTCTCGACCGGGGTGAGCATGGTCTTCAGCCTGGCGCTGGGGCTGTGGGTCAGCCGGGTGCTGCACCAGAGCGCGCGGCGCGCCGACCTCATCGAGCAGCTGGAGCGCACCCGCGCCGAGCTGGCCGCCGCCGAACGGGAGCGCGGGGTCCTGGCCGAGCGCGAGCGGCTGGCCCGCGAGGTGCACGACACCCTCGCGCAGGGCTACACGAGCATCGTCGTCCTGGCGCAGACCGCGGCCGCCCAGCTGCCGGAGGGCGCCGACGCCGCCCGCGACCGGCTGGCCGTCATCGAGGAGGTGGCGCGGGACAACCTGCAGGAGGCGCGGGCGGTGGTGGCCGCCTTCGCGCCGGTGGCGCTGGAGGGCTCCACCCTGGTCGAGGCGCTGGCCCGGCTCGCCGAGCGGTTCGGCCGCGAGACCGGGCTGGCGGTGCGGGTGGACACCGCCGCGCTGGACGGCGGGGTGGCGCTGCGCCGCGATGAGGAGGTCGTGCTGCTGCGCGGCGCCCAGGAGGCGCTCACCAACGTCCGTCGGCACGCCGACGCCCGCAGCGTGGCGATCCGCATCTCCGCGGTGGGGGAGGGGGACGCTCGGCACGTGTCGGTGCACGTGGAGGACGACGGCGTGGGCTTCGACCCCGCCCGCGCGGAGGGGACCGGGCTGGACGGGCTGCGCGGGCGGGTCGCCTCGGTCGGCGGCGAGGTGGACGTCGCCTCGGCGCCGGGGGCCGGCACGCGGGTGACGGTCCGGGTTCCGGGCTCGTGATCCGCGTCGTGGTGGTGGACGACCACCCCGTCGTCCGCGGGGGGCTGGTCGGGTGGCTGGACGCGCAGGACGACCTCGCGGTGGTCGGCGAGGCGGGCGACGGCCTCGAGGCGCTGGCCGTGGTGGCGGGGACGGCGCCCGACGTCGTCCTCATGGACCTGCGCATGCCGCGGATGGACGGCGCGACCGCGACGGAGCGGCTGGCCACGTCGCACCCGGGCGTCCGCGTGCTCGTGCTGACCACCTACGACACCGACGCCGACATCGTGCGGGCGGTCGAGGCCGGGGCGACCGGCTACCTGCTCAAGGACGTGCCGCTGCCCCAGCTCGCCGACGCCGTCCGGGCGGCGGCGCGCGGGGAGACCGTGCTGGCGCCGCCGGTCGCCGCCCGGCTCGTGTCGCGGCTGCGGGCGCCGGCGGCCGAGGCGCCCACCGCTCGCGAGCTGGAGGTCCTGCGCGGGGTGGCGCGCGGGCTGACCAACGCCGAGATCGGCCGGGAGCTGTTCATCGGCGAGGCGACGGTGAAGACCCACCTGCTGCGGGTGTTCGCCAAGCTGGGCGTGGACGACCGGACGCGGGCGGTGCTGGTCGCCGTCGAGCGCGGGCTGCTGCCGCCACCGGGCCGCTGACGCGGTCGGTCGTCGATGATCGCGGCGGCTGGAGACCCCACGCCGGCGAGGCTGTCGATGGCCACCGGTCATCCGTGGACAGGCTTCTGAGCTGCGGATTTACGTCGCGGGCGTCGTTGATCCGCGGTAGCATTCGTACATGTGTTCGACAGGTGGTCCCGACGCGATCGGCCGGTTGGTCGCCGCGCTGGACGACCTGTCCGCCGAGGAGCTGTCCGGCGCGTTCGGGCCGCAGCTGATCGAGCAGCTGGGTGCGCTGCTCACCGCATCGAACCGGCTGGCCGCGCAGGTGGCGCGGCGGGTGCGCGAGTGCGAGCTCACCCAGGCCGCCGAGCACGACGGCAAGGCCTCGATGGCCTCCTGGCTGCGCGGGCACGCGCTGCTCTCGGCCGGCGCGGCGTCGCGGCTGGTGCGCTCGGGCCGGGCACTGGCGGAGCTACCGGCGGTGGCCGCGGCATTCGCCGCCGGGGCGGTCACCGCCGAGGCGGTGGTCGTGATCGCCGCGGTAGCCACCCCCGGCAACCTGGCCGCCGCCGCAGCCCAGGACGTCGACCTGGCCGGGGTGGAAGAGGCGCTGGCGCAGGTGGCCGCGACCCGCCCGCACGCCGAGCTGCGGCAGGTCGTGCGCCACTACCTGGCCCGGCTGGACCCCGACGGGCCCGAGCCCGACCCCACCGAGGGCCGGTCGTTCACCCTGGTCAAGCACGCCGATGGCAGCGTCAGCGGCCGGTTCGAGCTCGACGCCGTCGGTGGGGAGAAAGTCCAGGCCGCCGTCGAGTCGATCGTGCAGGCCAACCGGCCCGCCGGGGACATGCGCGCCCGCGCCCAGCAGCAGGGTGACGCTCTCGTCCAACTCGCCGACAACCAGCTCGCCGCCGGCAACCTGCCGACACTGCGCACCCACAAGCCGCACGCCCTGGTCCGGATCGACCTCGAGGACCTCATCGACCCCGCCGCCGGGCCCGGCGCGGCCACCCTCGGCTTCGGCGCCACCATCTCCGCGGCCCGCGCCCGCTGGCTGGCCTGCGACGGCGGCATCACCCGCATCGTGCTCGGCCCCGAGGGCCAGCCCCTGGACGTGGGCCGCAGCCACCGCGTCGTGCCCCGGCACCTGCGCCGCGCGGTGGAGGCCCGCGACGGGGGCTGCGTCTTCGCCGGCTGCGACGCCCCCGCGCACTGGTGCGACGTGCACCACCTGGTGCACTGGGCCGACGGCGGGGAGACCTCGCTGGAGAACTCCGGGCTGCTGTGCGAACGGCACCACACGAAGGTGCACCACGGGTTCATCGTCGAACGCGACGCCGAGGGCCGATGGCACACCTACCGGCCCGACGGCACCGAGATCCTCATCCTGCCCCGCATCACCGCCGAACCGGCCAACTCCCGAGCCGGCTGACCGGTCAGGTCCGCTCGATCTGCACCTGACCGCGCCCCGAGCGGGGCCGTGGGACGCCGCGGCTCCGGGCCGGCTGGACGGCGTCCGACTGCCCGGCGGCCGGCGGTTGCGGCTGCGGTTCGGGCACCGCCGGACGGCCGAAGTGCCAGCCCTGGCCGTAGTCGACCCCGAGCGACCGCAGGGCGTCGGCCTCGGCCGCCGTCTCCACGCCCTCCGCGACGACGCGCGCCTGCAGCCCGCGGGCGAAGTCGGCCAGGGAGCGCACCAGCACGGTGCGCACCGGGTCGGTGTCCAGACCGCTGACGATGCTGCGGTCGAGCTTGATGACGTCGGGGGAGGTCAGCACGATGTGGCGCAGCGAGGAGAAGCCGGCGCCGACGTCGTCGATGGCCAACCGCAGACCGTCCGCCCGGAACGGAGCGAGGGTGGCGGCGAGCTCGTCGTAGTCGTCGACCGGGTCGTGCTCGGAGAGCTCCAGCAGCACGCGGTCCAGGGGCAGCTCGGCGAGCAGCGCGGTGCAGCCCGGCGTCAGCAGCGTGCCCGGCGAGACGTTCATCGCGACGTACCCGTCGGCCTCTCGCAGGTGGTCGGCGGCGCGGCGCAGCGCGAGCAGTTCGAGCCGGTCACCCAGGCCGACGCTGTGCGCCTCCTCGAACACGACGTCGGGCGCCTGCCCCCACTCGCCGGGGAACCGGCTCAACGCCTCGGCACCCACCCGGGCGCCGGTGGCGAGGTCGACGATCGGCTGCAGCGCGACGACGGGCCCGCCGGCGGCCATGAGCGGCACCAGCCGGCCCTCGATGCCGGTGCGGCGGTGCTCCTCGCGAGCCTGCGGCTCGATGATCACCGAGGCGGCCGAGGCGAGGACGTCCATCAGCGCCTTGTCGCGCTCGGTGAGGTCCTTGTCGGTGGTCAGGCCCGCGGCGCAGAAGGTGCCGTAGAGGGTGCCGTCGGAGAGCGTGACCGGCACCGAGACGTAGCTGCGGATGCGCGGCATGCGCGCCGCCGGCAGCTTCATCGCCTCGGGGTGCTGCCGGAGGTCCGGGATGACCGCGGGCAGCTTCCTGTCCAGGACCGCCTGGCACAGCGAAGTCTCCCGCACCTGCGTGACGCCCTCCGGGAACAGGAAGGGCACCGAGGACTCGACCACCTCGAGGTGCTGGGTGGTGCCGTCGAGCCGGGAGAGGAACGCCACGGAGAGCCGGAGCGACTTCTTCGCCGTCCGCAGCAGGTCGGCGATCTGCTGCTCGGTGTCGGTGCGGTGCTTGGCCACCCCTGGGTCGTCGGCGCGCGGGGTGGGCACCTGGAGCAGGCACCTCACCCCTCGGGATGAGGTGCCCGGACGACGTCAGCCGAGCGAGGCGGTGAAGGTGACGCTGTCGGCGGAGACCGTCGTGCACTCCATCGTGAGCGGTCCGGCGCCGACGCTCTGGCCCTCGGTGCAGGAGACCTCCTGGCCGCCCACGCTGAACGTCGCCTCGCCGTCCTGCACCCCGCCGAAGGAGATCTCCGTACCGAGGACCTCGACGGACCGGCTGTCGGAGCTCAGGGTCACCGAGCAGGAGGTCCCGGAGCAGTCGACGGCGCCGCCCACCGCATTCGCCGCTGAGCTCGCCGTCGAAGCGGCCGCGCCGGTGTCCTGCAGGACGGACGTGCCCGTGTTGGGCTCCTCGCCCGAGCACCCCGCCAGGGGGAGGAGCAGCACTGCACCCGCGGCGAGCGCCCCGCGGGTGAGCCTTCGCGTGTGTGTGGTGGCCATGATCCGAGGCTAGGTCGGCCGCTACCATGCCGCCCCGCATCGACCCGAACGTCACGGGACTATGACCTGGGTCACCCTGTTGTCATCA
The DNA here is from genome assembly GCF_054050775.1 of Blastococcus sp. SYSU DS0533. Taxonomy (NCBI): domain Bacteria; kingdom Bacillati; phylum Actinomycetota; class Actinomycetes; order Geodermatophilales; family Geodermatophilaceae; genus Blastococcus; species Blastococcus sp. SYSU DS0533. The sequence continues at coordinate 227,673 of NZ_JBJGZZ010000005.1, forward strand.
AGGCCTGAGGATGACCCCCCGGCCGCCGGCCTCGACGGTGATGCGTTCCTCGCCGATCTCGACCTCGGTCAGCTCCTGCCCGAACGGGAGCGGGTCCAGGGGGATGACGACGGTGAACCGCTGCCGCAGCAGCAGCCGGCTCGCGTCGTCCAGGAAGGTCGCGGTGTCGACCTGCGTGGGCCGCACCTCGAGGTCCCCGTCCTCGGCGTCGACGAGGGCCCGGGCGGAGGCGGAGAGCCGGCGCCCGAGGACCTCGACCGAGCCGGTCAGCAACGCCTCCCCGTCCGGTCGCCCGTCCAGGCGCACCGGACGCCCCGTCGCCTCCAGGTACGTGTTCAGGTCCTCGTAGGTCAGCGTCGCCACCTCGCGGCTGCGCTCGAGGTAGACGAGGTCCACGTCCTGGGTCAGCAGGTCGTGGAAGGGGACGTGGACGCCGGTCAGCTCGGCGTCCACGCGCTCGATGCGCAGCGGGCCGGCGCGCAGGTCCTCGACGACGATCTCCACGCGCTCGTACCGGCCGGCCACCAGCTGCGGCAGGAACAACCCCCCGTGCACCTCCACCTCCGGGCGGGTGAGGACGCCGGTGGCGAGCTGGACGTTGCGCGCCAGCAGACCTTCCGCCGCCCAGCGGGCCAGCCGGTCGGCGCCCCACAGCACGAGGAGGATGCCGAGGGTCACGCTCGCGGCCAGGGCCAGCGTCGACGGCTGCGGCCACCGCCGCGTCCGTCCCTCCGTCGCGGTGCTCATCGCCCGGCGGCCTCCAGCGTGTGCTCGCCCACGCGCCGGCCGGTGGGGGAGCGGGCCGCGGTGACGGCGGTGTCCCGCAGCTCCTCCCGGGAGACGACCTCGGTGCGGATGCGGCGGCTGGGCCAGCTGGACCAGCGACCCAGCAGGGTGAGCAGGGCCGGGGTGAGCACCGGTCGCACGAGGAAGGTGTCGATCAGCAGGCCGACGCTCATCGTGAACGCGACCTGCCGGAAGGTGTCCAGCGGGATGATCGCCACCATCGCGAACGTCGTCGCCAGGATCACCCCGGCGGCGCTGATCGCCCGCGCGGTGGCGGGCATGGCGAGCGCGATCGCCTTGCTCAGCGGCAACCGGTTCGCGGCCTCCCAGATGGAGCCCACCGCGAAGACGTTGTAGTCCGAGCCGAGCGCCAGCAGCAGGACGGCGGTGGCGAAGGGCACGTAGAAGGTCAGCCCGGGGTCGTCGAGCCATCCTTGGAACACCAGCACGGTCAGGCCCACGGCCGCGGCGACGCTCAGGGCGCTGGTGAGGAGCAGGGCGAGGGGGGCCACCAGCGCCCTCAGGTAGAAGACGAGCACGAGCAGCTCCACGACCAGCGCCGCCAGCAGCGTGTACCGGAGGTTGTCGCGGGTGATCTGGGCGAGTTCGGCGGCGATCGCGGTCTGGCCGGTGACCAGCACCTCGGTGTCCCCGAGGCCGGCATCGGCCAGCAGCGGGCCCAGCCGGTCCTCCAGCCTCCGCAGATCGGCGATGGCCTCCGCGGCCAGCGGGTCGCTGTCGAGGATTACGACGAAGCGCGCGGCGTCGCCGTCCGCCGAGAAGACCACCCCGTAGTTGTCGGGCAGCGGGTTCTGGGCCGGCCCGAGGACAGTGGCCACGCCCGGCTGGGCGGTCAGGGCGCGCTGCAGGGACTCCAGCGCGGCGCGGTCCTCGGCGATGCCCGGCCGCTCCAGGACGATCTCCGTCGGCGCCACCACGCCGCGCACGCCGGCCTCCTCCAGCACGGCGGCACCCCGGCTGACGGGGTCGTCCTCGGGCAGGCCGCCGGTGAACGACAGGTCCAGGCGCAGCGAACCGAGCGGGAGGGCGGCCACGACGAGGACCGCGGTCCCGAGCAGGGCCGCCACTGCCGCGCCGCGGCGGCTGACGACGATCCGGACCAGCGGACCGGCACCTCTGGTCGAGGGCTCCCGCCGAGGACGCTCGGAGTGGGGCAGGAACAACCACCGGCCGAGGATGGCGAGCAGCGCCGGCACGAGGGTCAGGGAGACGACGACCCCGATCACCACGGTGAGCGAGAGCGCGGGACCGAAGGCGCGGAACAGCTCGTAGTCCGCAGCCAGCAGCGCCGCCGTCCCCGCCGCGACCGTGATGCCGGCGACGGCGATGATCGGGCCCTCCACGGCGACGGCGGCGCGGGCGGCCTCGAGGCGTTCCAGGCCCCGGTCGAGCTCCCGGCGCAGCCCGGAGAAGAACAGCACGCAGTAGTCGGTGATCACGCCGATGAGCAGGGCCGCGAGCAGCGGCTGCACCTGGTCGGGCAGGGAGAAGCCGAACGCCGCCGCCAGCACCCCCAGGCTGCGGATGGCGACCAGGTAGCCGAGCCCGGCCGCGAAGAGGACCACGAAGGGTGCGACGACCGACCGGAAGACCAGCCCGACGACGACGGCGATGAGGACGAGCGTGGCGATCTCGAACACGTGGATCCGGGACTGCAGGTAGGAGACCTGCTGGATCTGGGCGGGGACGACGCCGGTCACGTAGGTCTGCACGCCCGGCTGGTTCTCGAAGTGCGCGGCGTACTGGCGGGCGAGCGCCGTCGTCTGCGCCAGGGAGGTGAACGGCGTGACGTAGAGGTAGGTGACGGCGGTGTCGGAGGTGCCGGTCGGGATCGGGACGGCGGCGGCGATGTTGCCGCGGCCCTCGGGCACGGTGCCGTCGAGGTAGTTCTGGGTGAACGACAGGGCCCACAGCGCCACGTCGGCGCGGGTCAGGACGCTGAGGCCGGCCGGGTCGTGCACCACCACGGAGGTGTCGGACAGCACCGGGAGCCGGAAGAGCTCCAGGCTGCGCTGCTGCGCCTCGACGACGGGGCTGTCGGACGGGACCAGCGCGCCGATGCCACCGCCACCGCCGCTCGCCGTGGGCAGGGACATCGAGACCCACACGGTGAGCAGGATCCAGGCCAGCACGACGAACCAGCGGGCCTTGACGACGGTGGTGCGGTAGGCGCGGGCGAACAGGCGGAACGGCCCGGGGGCACGCGAGGGGCGCCGTCCGCCGGAGTTCATGCCCGTGTCGGGGGAGTCGTCGTCGGACCGCGCACCTGGCCTCCAGCCTGGCCGAATCCCCGGTTGGTACCGCAGCCGCAGGGTAACCGTGGGCGCAGGCGCCTGCCCGGCGAGCGGAGGGTCGACCATGGCCGAGTCCGGCACGAGGTCACCGGTGCCCCGCGAGGGGTGGCGGCGGGTGCTGCGCTGGTGGGGGCGGGCCGGTGCGTTCCTGGCCGGGCTGTTCCTGGGCGCGGTGCTGGTCGGGCTGCTCAGCGAGGGCACCGTCGTCGTCGCCAACCCCGTGCCGCTGGACCAGGACGTCGACCCACCGGGGGCCGTGGCCGGTGGCGGTGCCACCGAGGGCGGCGCCACCGGTCAGGTGACCGTCGACGACGACTGCCTGCGCGCCGTGAACGCGGCGCAGGACGTGGCGCAGCTCGTCGACGAGATGGGAGAGGCGATCGCCGTCCTCAACGCCGCCCGGATGGACGAGGTCGTGCGGCGGCTGCAGCCGCTGCAGCGGCGCCTGCAGGCCAGCGTCGAGGCGTGCGAGGTGCGGGCGGGTACGGGCGGGGGCGCGTCCGCCGCCGAGCCCACGGGGTCCACGCCGCCGTCCGGCTCCACCGCGCCGGCGAGCCCGTCGGCGACCGACTGACCGCCGCCGCCGCGGCGGGCACGGGTCCTGCGCCGAGGGCGCCGTAGGCTGGTACCCCGTGAGTCTCACCATCGGGATCGTCGGCCTGCCCAACGTCGGCAAGTCGACGCTCTTCAACGCCCTGACCAAGAACGACGTCCTCGCGGCGAACTACCCGTTCGCGACGATCGAGCCGAACGTCGGCGTGGTGGGCGTGCCCGACCCGCGGCTGGACGAGCTCGCGGAGATCTTCGGCTCGCAGAAGATCATCCCGGCGACGGTCTCGTTCGTCGACATCGCCGGGATCGTGCGCGGTGCGAGCGAGGGCCAGGGGCTGGGCAACAAGTTCCTCGCCAACATCCGCGAGAGCGACGCGATCTGCCAGGTGATCCGCGTCTTCACCGACCCCGACGTCGTGCACGTCGAGGGCAAGGTCAGCCCGGCCGACGACATCGAGACGATCAACACCGAGCTCGTGCTGGCCGACATGCAGACCCTGGAGAAGGCGGTCCCGCGGCTGGAGAAGGAGGCGAAGAAGGACAAGGAGCGCGCTGCGCTGCTGTCCGCCGCCCTGGAGGCCCAGAACGTGCTGAACCAGGGCCGCACCCTCTTCGCCGCCGGGGTCGACCCCGAGCCGCTGCGCGAGCTGACGCTGCTCACGACCAAGCCGTTCCTCTACGTCTTCAACGTGGACGCCGACGAGCTGGGCAACGCCGCGGTGCTCGACGAGCTGCGCGCGCTGGTGGCGCCGGCCGAGGCGATCTTCCTCGACGCCCAGACCGAGTCGGAGCTGATCGAGCTCCCGGCCGAGGAGGCCGCCGAGCTGCTGGAGTCGATCGGGCAGAACGAGCCGGGCCTCGACCAGCTCGCGAAGGTCGGGTTCCGCACCCTCGGGCTGCAGACCTACCTGACGGCCGGGCCCAAGGAAGCCCGCGCGTGGACGATCCCGGTCGGCGCCACCGCCCCGCAGGCCGCCGGCGTCATCCACACCGACTTCCAGCGCGGCTTCATCAAGGCCGAGATCGTCAGCTACGACCAGCTGGTCGAGGCCGGCTCCATGGCCGAGGCCAAGTCCCGCGGCTGGGTGCGCATGGAGGGCAAGGACTACGTCATGGCCGACGGCGACGTGGTGGAGTTCCGCTTCAACGTCTGACCGGGCGCGCCGGTCCGGCGGAACAGGGGCTACAGGAGCGGCGTTCTGGTGTCGATGCCCCGGTGGCCCGGTACTGCCGGGCCCACCCACGACCGAGGAGACCTGATGGACTACCTGCGACAGCTGCAGGCGGAGCGGCCGCTGCTCTTCGGGCTCCTGCTCCTGGTGGGTTTCATCGTCGCCTTCCAGCTCGCGATCTTCGTGATCCAGCTGATCGTCGGGCCCTTCGGCCTGCCGTCCTGGGCGCCGATCGTGATCCTGGTCGGCGGCCTCGTCCTGATCGCGCGCCGGCAGCAGCGCTAGCGGCTATCCGCCCGACCGGGCGTTGAGCCGCGCCGCCTGCCGCATGAGGTGGTCGCGCTCGGGCAGGTTCGGCGCCGACCGGGCCGCCTCGGCGTAGAGCTGTGCCGCGGTGACCAGGTCGCCGTCCTTTCCGTGCAGGTAGGCCGCGACGGCGGTGTACCGGGGGAGCGCGGGGTCGAGCTCGGCCAGCGCGGCCAGCCCCGCCCGCGCACCGTCGGCCTCGCCGACCGCGACGGCCCGGTTGAGGCGGGCGACCGGGCTGCCGGTGAGCCGCACCAGCTCGTCGTACCACTCCACGATCTGCACCCAGTCGGTCTCCTCCGCCGTCCGTGCGTCCGCGTGCAGCGCGGCGATCGCCGCCTGCGCCTGGAACTCGCCCAGCCGGTCGCGTGCCAGCGCCGTCTGCAGCACCTCGACCCCCTCGGCGATCAGCCGGGAGTCCCATGCGCCGCGGTCCTGCTCGGCGAGCGGCACCAGGCTCCCGTCGGGGCGGGTACGAGCCGGGCGCCGCGCGTGGTGCAGCAGCATCAGCGCGAGCAGCCCCGCCACCTCGGGGTGGTCGCTGACGGCCGCGAGCTGGCGGGTGAGCCGGATCGCCTCGGCGGCGAGGTCGACGTCGCCGGAGTAGCCCTCGTTGAAGACCAGGTACAGCACCCGGAGGACGGTGGTGATGTCCCCGGGCCGGTCGAACCGGACGCCCGACACCGTCCGCTTGGCCCGGCTGATCCGCTGCGCCATCGTCGCCTCGGGCACGAGGTAGGCCTGGGCGATCTGCCGCGTGGTCAGGCCGCCGACCGCGCGCAGCGTGAGCGCGACCGCCGAGGCCGGGGTCAGCGACGGGTGCGCGCACAGGAAGTAGAGCCGGAGGGAGTCGTCGGCCTCCTGCCCCGGCCCGGGCGCGGGTTCGGCGTCCACCCGCTCCTCGCGGCGCCGCCGGGAGGTCTCGGCGCGGGTGGCATCGAGGAACTTGCGCCAGGCCACCGTGACCAGCCAGCCCTGCGGGTCGCGCGGAGGGTCGTCCGGCCACACCCGCACGGCCTCGACCAGGGCCTCCTGGACGGCGTCCTCGGCCGCCGCGAAGTCCGCTCCGCGGCGGCCGAGGACCCCGATCACGGTGGGGACGACCGCCCGGAGCAGGGTCTCGTCCACCGGAGCGGTCACTCCGTGACGGTGGGCGGGGCCGTGAGGAAGGGGCGCAGCTCGAGCCACTCGTGGATCGGCTTCCCACCGGCACCCGGAGCCGCGGACAGCTCGCCGGCGAGCTCCACGGCGCGTTCGTGGCTGTCGACGTCGACCACCATCCAGCCGGCGATCAGGTCCTTCGTCTCCGCGAACGGTCCGTCGGTGACCGGCGGCCGGCCCTCGCCGTCCGAGCGGACCCACGTCCCCTCGGGGGCGAGCGCCTGCCCGTCGACGAATTCACCGGTGCCCTCGAGCCGCGCCGCGAAGTCCTGCATGTACTGCACGTGGGCCGAGATCTCCTCGGGCGTCCACTTCTCCATCGGGACGTCGTTGACCGCCGCCGGCGCGCCGCGGTAGTGCTTGAGCAGCAGGTACTTGGCCATGGTGTTCTCCCTGGTGAGGTACGGCCCATCGTGGCCGTTCGCACCCCTGGGACGGAACCGCCCGCGCCATCTCGACACGGGGCCCCGACCCGGTCGGGGAATCTCCGGGACGGGGTCAGACCCGGCCGGTCAGGATCTGGTGCCAGTAGACCTGCGGCAGCCCGTAGCGGTCGAACAACCACTGCCACCGGCGCGGGACGAACGGGTCGAGGAAGGGCACCGACGGCTGCGACCGGTCGTCGCGGTCGACCTCGTTCAGCATCAGCTTCCGGCGGCTCACGGTGATCGGCATGACCGTGTAGCCGTTGTAGGGCTGCATCGGCTCGCCCTGCGCGGCGGCCTGCAGGTTCCTGCTCAGCACCTTGACCTGCTTCCGCAGCGCACCGCCGGACGGGCGGGTGGCGAGGTCGGCGGCATCACCGAGGGCCCACACCTGCTCGTGGCGCCGGTGCCGCATCGTCTCGGGGTCGACGTCCACCAGGCCGGGCGCCTCGTCGACCGAGAGGCCGGCGTCGGCGATCCAGCGCGGCGCCCGGTAGTGCGGGACGGCGTGCGCGAAGGCGACGTCCTCCAGCACCCGCCGACCACCCGGTGAGCCGACGGTGACGGAGCGCAGGTCGCCGTCCACCCGCTCGATCCGCGCTCCCCGCAGCACCTCGACGCCGTAGCCGGCGAGCACCTCCTCCAGCAACCGGTCCGCCTCCGGGATGCCCGTCGCGGTCGCCTCCGGGAGGACGAGGCGGACCTGCAGGTCGCCCAGCACCCCGGCGCGCCGCCAGTGGTCGCACGCCATCAGCAGCGGCTTGAGCGCCGTCGGCCCGCAGGAGGCCGGTTCCGGCGGCACGGTGAACACCGTCGACCCCGACCGCACCGACCGGATGGCCGGCCACACCAGCGGGGTGCTCCCCGGCACGTACGAGGACGCCGCCCACCCCTCGGTGTAGGCCCGCTGCAGCCCCGGTGTCGCGTCCCAGTCCTCGAGCAGGCCCGGGCAGAGCACCAGCGTCGACCAGTGCAGCGACCGCCCGCCGCGGGTCCGCACCGTGCGGGCGGTCGGGTCGACGGCCTCCACCGCGTCGCGGATCCAGGTGCACCCGTCCGGGACCACCTCGGCCATCGGGCGTTCCAGCTCCGCCATCGACGCCTCGCCGGCGGCGACGTAGTTCAGCAGCGGCTTGTACCGGTGCACCGGCTGGGGGGCCACCACCGTCACATCGGTGATCCCGTCCCGGAGCAGCCGCGCCGCCAGCGATATGCCGGCGTTGCCGCCACCGACGATGAGCACGTCCGATCCCGCCACGTCCGCTCCCGACATCAGGCCGCGGACCTCTCCTCGGCGCCGCAGCTCGGTCACCGTGTCGAGCCTGCCCAGTTCGCGCGGGTTCCGAACCGCGTACACACGGCTGATCCGGCACTCCTCGACGACGACGAACGCGACCGCCGACTCGAACGGGCCGCCCGGATCGAGCCGGGCACCGACCGCGCCGTCGACCAGCGCGGTGGTCATCCGCACGCCGGGTGGGACTCGGCGAAGCGCGCGAGCGCCGCCGCCACCTTGCGCTGCCCACCAGTGGGCGCCGGGACGCGGGCGCCAGGCAGCGCGGCCGACAGCTCGTCGGTCACCTGCGGGGGCGTCGCGCTCATCACCTCGGCGTGCTCCAGTACCCGGAGCTCTCGCGGTGTGCAGACGCCGGCCGGGCCGCCGCTGTGACACGGCACCCTCAGAAGGAGACGACCATCCCGGCCGTCGTCGCGACCAGCGTGAAGCCGGCCAGCCAGGTCGCCCGGATGCCGGTGCGCCGGGAGGGGGCGCTCCCGCGCCGGGCGAGCAGGACGCCCCCGACCAGGGCGGCCAGGCCCGTGATCAGGGCGGCGACCTCCATCACCCACCACGGCGAGGCCGTGGGGCTGAGCCACCGGGTGGGCGGGGTCAACCCGAGCACCCAGCTGTACGACGCTGCCCAGCTGACCAGGCCGAGGACCGCCAGGGCGAGTACCGGCCACCGCCACCGGTCGGCCCCCGTGCGGCGGAGCGCCACCTGTTCGTCGAGCACGCGGCGGAGGGTAGGGCAGCGGTGCGCCGAGCGGTCAGCTCCCGAGCGCGCCGGAGCGGCACCCCGGCCGCCGACCGTCCGCCGCGGGGGTCGCCTGCGGGCTGCCGGCGACCACCCGCGGTGGACCGGGTCAGGGGGTGACGAGGCCGCGCACGCTCCCGGTCACGGTGAGCGCCGGCCGGCCGGTGATGCGCAGGCCCTGGTCGGCCAGCGCGTAGGTGGTCTCGATGGCCTCCTCGGCCGCACCAGCACGGCCGGCACCAGGCTGCGCACGATGCTGGCCACGCCCTGCACGATGCCGGTAACGGCGTCCTCGCCGCTGCCGGCCGCCGCGGCCAGCTGCCGGCGGGCCTGCTCTGCTCCCGGAGCGGTAGCGGGTGCGGCCGGCGTCGTGGGGGCGGGCGTGGTCATGGCTTCCCCTCCTGGATCGGTCCCGGTCGGGCACCACGAGGCTCCGGCCGGCAGATGACCCTCAGGAGAGCAGCGGACGCACGCCGGGGGAGCGCCCCGCCAACGGTCGACTCCGGCCCGGCGCAGGGTCAGCCGGCGAGGCGGGTGCACTCCTCGCAGCGCGCCGCCTCTCGCTGCGACGACCAGTCCTGCGCGGCGGTGGCACGCACCAGCTGGCCGCACAGCGAGGACTCCAGCCCGTCGACCACCGGCTTGGCCACGGCGTGCGCGACGTCGGCGGCCCGCGCGAAACCGTCGTCACCGGGCCGGACGTCGGGTCCGATCCACCCGACCCGGATACCGATCACGAAGAGGCTCGCCGTCATGGCGCCAGCGTGGGCACCCGAGGTGTCCGGCGGGTGACGCGGCCCCGAACACTCGGCGGCGACGTGGCGTCTCAACCCTGCGTGGCGGGCCGGTAGACGACGTGCAGCACGCCGGTCGGCAGCGCCTCGGAGGACACCAGCTCCAGCGGCGTGCGGCCCAGCTCGTCGGTCCAGCGCCGCTCGCCCGAGACCACGACCGGGTCGACCAGCAGCACCAGCTCGTCGAGCAGGCCGGCCGCCAGGAGCGACCGGACCGTGGTCAGGCTGCCCGACATGCCGATGGTCCCCTCGCTGCCCGCCTTGACCGCCCGCACGTCGTCCAGGCCGCGCAGCACCGTGGTGCCGGCCCAGTCGGAGCGCTCCAGCGTCGTCGACAGCACGTACTTCGGGACGGGGTTGATGAACTCGGCGAACTCGTCGCTGTCGTTGCCCGGCCAGTACTGCGCCCACTGGTCGTGCAGGACCCGCCCCATGAGGTAGGACTCGCAGCGCCCCAGGTGCCGGTCCATCGCCTTGCCCATCGCCTCGTCGAAGTACGGGCCGTGCCACAGGTCGGGGCGCTCCGCCGAGCCGTCGACGGTCGTGAACAGAGCAGCGGCGATGCGTCCCACGGGGTCCCCTTCGAGCGAGCGGTCGTCGAGAACCTAGACGCCGAGGGCCCGGAGAACTCGTCGTCCGGGCGCGCGGCCGCGGCGCATCCCCGGCAGGCTGGTCCCGGTGGTCGGCCGGCGGCCACCGCCGCACCGAGGAGGTACCACGTGCCCCGCCCTCCGTTCCCGCCGTTCACCCTGGAGACCGCCCGGCAGAAGGTGCGCGCGGCGGAGGACGCCTGGAACTCGCGTGACCCGGTGCGCGTGGCCCAGGCCTACACCGAGGACACGGTGTGGCGGAACCGCGCCGAGTTCCTGCGGGGCCGCGACGAGGTGGTGGAGTTCCTGACCCGCAAGTGGCAGCGCGAGCGGGACTACGCGCTGCGCAAGGAGCTGTGGGCGTTCTCCGACGACCGCATCGCGGTCCGGTTCCAGTACGAGTGGCACGACGACGGGGGCGGCACCTGGCGCTCGTACGGCAACGAGAACCGGGAGTTCGCCGCAGACGGCCTCATGCGCCGCCGGGAGGCCAGCATCAACGACGTGCCCATCGCCCTCGAGGAGCGGTCGATCCTGGGCCCTCGGGAGGACGGCGCCACCACCCCTCTGCCGCTGCGCTGAGGCCCCGTCGAAGCTCGGTCGTGACCGCGGGCGGCGCGCCGCTGCGGCGGCACGCCCGCGTGGGACCAGGGCCGACCCCGAGTTCGGGATCAGGGGCGGTTCCGGGTGTCACCGGATGTCCCGGCGACGCCGCGGGCGGCAGGCTCGCGGCATGACGAACTCGGTTCCCCTCCCTCCCCCCGCGGACGCCCCCGGTGAGGCGCAGCAGCCCCCGCCGGGACGGCCGGAACTCCGGCGCAGCACCACCGACCGGATGGCCGGCGGCGTCTGCGGCGGCCTGGCCGACTACAGCGGCATCGACACCGTGCTCTGGCGGGTCGGCTTCGTCGGCCTCACGGTCGCCGGTGGCGCCGGTGTCCTGGTCTACCTGCTGCTCTGGGTGCTGATGCCCGCCGGCCCGGCCCGCAGCGACGAGACCCCCAGCCCGCTGGAGCGGCTGGTCCAGCGGCTGCACGACGCCCTGACCGGCCGCCGGGCGGCGCCGCCGCGGTGACCCCGGCGGCAACCTCCCCCGGGGGCGACGCGCGGACCGGTGCCGGCCCACGACCGGCGCCGGTCCGCCAGGATGGGCCTGCCACGACCCCGATCAGCGACGGAGCACCGACGTGACCGTTCCCTCCGGACACCAGCCGGCCCCCGTGGTCGTACCGCGCTTCTTCGTGCGGCAGCGAATCACGGTGATGGTGAACCGCTACGAGGTGCTGGCGGCGAACCCGGACGGCAGCGAGGGGCCGCTCCTCGCCCTGGCCGAGCAGAAGCGCATGAAGTTGCGCGAGGAGGTCGTCTTCTTCGCCGACGCGGGCAAGAGCCGGCGGGTGTTCTCGTTCAAGGCCAGGCAGCGCCTGGACGTCGGCGCCGAGCACGACGTCCTCGACGAGCAGGGCCAGCCGATCGGCTACTTCAGGAAGGACTTCGGGGCCAGCCTGCTGCGCTCGACCTGGCACCTCTCCGCGCCGGGCGTCGAGGCGGTCGGTCAGGAGCGCAACCGGTTCATCGCGGTGCTGCGCCGGGTGTGGAACTTCATCCCCTTCCTGGAGAACATCCCGGTGCCCTTCCTCTTCCACTTCGACTTCACCGACAGTCGGACGGGTGCGGTCGTGATGACCAGCGAGAAGGGGATCGCGCTGCGCGACCACTACACGGTGACCGTCCCCGACCCGCGCCTGGACTTCCGGGTGGCGGCGGCGATGGCGGTGGCCCTGGACGCGTTGCAGAGCCGCTGAGCCGTCGCCGGGCCAGTTGCGCACGTCCCTCGCGCTCCCGGGGTCCGGCAGGGTTCTGGGAGCGCGCGGACCGACCGCGGAGATGCAGCTCGAGTGGGGCCCGGGGAAGGAGGGGCCGCCCGTCGGTGTTGCGAGAGACAACCGACGCGAAAGGCCGCACCGCACATGAGCACCACCCTGTCCGTCCTCGACCTCGCACCCATCCCGCGCGGGGAGACCGCGAGCAGCGCCATCGCCGCCAGCGTGGCCCTCGCCCAGCGCGCGGAGGAGCACGGCTACACGCGGGTCTGGTACGCCGAGCACCACAACATGCCCACGATCGCGTCCTCGGCCACCAGCGTGCTGATCGCCCACGTCGGCGCGCAGACCCGCAGCATCCGGCTCGGCGCCGGCGGCATCATGCTGCCCAACCACTCGCCGCTGACGATCGCCGAGCAGTTCGGCACGCTCGACGCGATGTACCCGGGCCGCATCGACCTGGGCCTGGGCCGCGCGCCGGGCAGCGACCAGAACACCACGTACGCGCTGCGCCGCGACCCGCGCTCGGCCGACACCTTCCCGCAGGACGTGCTCGAGCTGCAGGCCTACCTGGCCGGTGAGAGCCGGGTGCCCGGCGTCGACGCGATCCCCGGCAAGGGCTCGCGCGTGCCGCTGTACGTGCTGGGCTCCTCGATGTTCGGCGCCACGCTCGCCGCCGCCCTGGGTCTGCCCTACGCCTTCGCCTCGCACTTCGCGCCCGCCATGCTCGAGCCCGCCGTCGCCGCGTACCGGCGGGAGTTCAAGCCGTCCGAGCAGCTGGCGGAGCCCTACGTCATCGCCGGCGTCAACGTGGTGGCCGCCGACAGCACCGCCGCCGCCCAGGAGCAGCTGCAGGCCGTGCGCCGCAACCTCGCCATCGGTCTGTTCGGCCGGGGCCGGGCGCTCACCGACGAGCAGGCCGACCAGCTGCTCGCCCAGGGCGCCGGTCACCACGTCGGCACGATGCTGACCCACACCGCCGTCGGCACCCCGGTCGAGGTGCGCGAGCACCTCGAGGGCTTCGCGAAGCTCGCCGACGCCGACGAGCTGATCGTCGCCCACCAGTCGGGGTCGCTCGAGGGGCGGCTGCGGTCGGTGGAGCTCGTTGCCGAGGCCATGGGGTCGCGCGCGCTGTGACCCGCCCGTGTTTGGGCCCCCGGGGCGCGCCGGGTAGGCGGCGGCGGTGACGTACTCGATCGTGGCCCGCGACCCCGAGACCGGGGAGATGGGGGTCGCCACCCAGTCCCAGGCCTTCGCGGTCGGCAACAGCGTGCCCTTCGCCCTCCCGGGGCACGGCGTCATCGCCACGCAGTCGATGGCCGAGCCCATGTACGGCGCCGTCGGCCTCGACCTGCTCCGCGGCGGGTTCACCGCCCAGGAGGTGCTGACGGCGCTCAGCAGCGTCGACCCGCAGCCCGAACGCCGGCAGGTCGCCGTGCTCGGCCTGGCCGGTGACTTCGCCGTGTACACCGGCACGAGCTGCGTGGACGCCGCCGGGCACCTCATCGGCGACACCTGCGTCGCGCTGGCCAACATGGCCAGCTCCCCGGCGGTGTGGGAGGCGATGGTCGAGCGGTTCGAGGGCTCCGCGGGCCCGCTCGCGCAGCGGCTGCTGAACTCCCTGGTGGCGGGGGAGGAGGCGGGAGGTGACTTCCGGGGACGCCGGTCCGCCGCGATCATGGTCGTCCGCGCGACGACGACCGGCCGCCCCTGGCACGACATGGTGGTCGACCTCCGGGTCGACGACTCCCCGGACCCGTTGGGCGTCCTCGCCGACCTCACGGTGACCCGTGCCCGCTACCAGGACGTCGTCCGCGCGTTCCAGCAGGCCATCGACGGTGACCCGGTCACCGCCGACCGCGAGCTCGAGCTGCTCCGGCCGATGGATCCGGTGAGCGAGCCCGACCAGCTGATGTGGCGGGCCGTCGTCGCGGCACTGGCCGGGCGCGAGGACGACGCCCGCGCGATGCTCGTCGAACTCGCCGCCAGCGCGCCGCAGTTCATCGAGGCGGCCAGCCGCTTCGGCAAGGCCGGGCTCATGCCGGCCGACGTCGTCGACCGCATCATCCCGCCCGTCCCACCCAGCTGACCCCGGCGCGGCTCACCCGCCGCCATGACCGGCAGCGCGCGGGCGGCGTCGATCGTCACCTCCACCCTGCAGCGGTTCACGCCCTGGACCTGGTCGCCGAGGGAGCGGAGGACGCGACGGTCGCGGCGTTGGCCGAGCTGGGGTGCGACGTCGTCCAGGGCTACCACCTGAGCCGGCCGCTGCCGCCGGAGCAGCTGGAGGCCTGGCTGCAGGAACGGGCGCAGGCGCGCGTCGGCTGACCCGGGACGCACGACGGGCGGGCACCCAGGTGGGTGCCCGCCCGCCGAGGGGTCGTCCTGCTGTCAGCTCTTCGGCCGCGCGCCGGCGCGCAGGGCGCCGAGGAGGTCGTGGTTGAGCCGGGAGATCGTCTCCATGGAGATGCCCTTGGGACAGGAGGCGGAGCACTCGCCGATGTTGGTGCAACCGCCGAAGCCCTCGCGGTCCTGCTGCGCCACCATGTTGACCACGCGGTCGTTGCGCTCGGGCTGGCCCTGGGGGAGCAGCCCCAGGTGCGTCACCTTGGCGGCGGTGAACAGCATCGAGGAGGCGTTCGGGCAGGCCGCCACGCAGGCGCCGCAACCGATGCAGGTCGCGGCGTCGAACGCCGCGTCCGAGTCCGCCTTGGGCACCGGCGTCGCGTGCGCCTCCGGCGCGGTCCCGGTCGGGACGCTGATGTAGCCGCCGGCCTGGATGATCCGGTCGAAGGCCCGCCGGTCGACGGCCAGGTCCTTGATGATCGGGAACGCGGTGGCCCGCCAGGGCTCGATGTCGATCGTGTCGCCGTCGGCGAAGGACCGCATGTGCAGCTGGCACGTGGTCGTCTGCTGCGGGCCGTGCGCCTGGCCGTTGATCATGACGCCGCACATGCCGCAGATGCCCTCGCGGCAGTCGTGGTCGAAGGCGACCGGGTCGTCGCCCTGCATGATCAGCTGCTCGTTGAGCACGTCGAGCATCTCGAGGAACGACATGTCGGGGGAGATGTCGGTGATCTTGTAGGTCACCATCTTGCCCTTGACGGTCGGCCCCTGCTGGCGCCAGATGCGCAGCGTCAGGTTCATGCCGCGCTTGGGCGCGGTGCCGCCGGGGCTCGAGTGCGGCCCCTGCTCGGTGATGGTCACTTGTAGCTCCGCTGGGCGAGGTGGACGTACTCGTACTCGAGGGCTTCCCGGTGCAGCACCGGGGGCTGGCCCTCCGGCGTCCACTCCCAGGCCGCCACGTAGGCGTAGTTCTCGTCGTCGCGCAGCGCCTCGCCCTCGGGGGTCTGGCTCTCCGCGCGGAAGTGGCCACCGCAGCTCTCGTTGCGGTGCAGCGCGTCGACGCACATCAGCTCGGCGAGCTCGATGAAGTCCGCGACCCGGCCGGCGTGCTCGAGCGTCTGGTTGAACGAGTGCCAGTCGCCGGTCACCTTGACGTTGGTCCAGAACTCCTGGCGGATCTCGGGGATCCGGTCCAGCGCCTTGCGCAGGCTCTCCTCCGAGCGCTCCATGCCGCAGAGGTCCCACATGAGCTTGCCGAGCTCCCGGTGGAAGGAGGCCGGGGTGCGGGTGCCGTTGATGCTGAGCAGCTTCTGGGTCTGCTCCTGCACCGCGGTGAGCGCCTCGACGGCGGCCGGGTGGTTCTCGTCGACCTTCTCGAACGGGCCGTCGGCCAGGTAGCTGCTGATCGTCGACGGGAGCACGAAGTACCCGTCGGCCAGCCCCTGCATGAGCGCGCTGGCGCCCAGCCGGTTGGCTCCGTGGTCGGAGAAGTTCGCCTCGCCGATCACGAACATGCCCGGGATCGTCGAC
Organism: Blastococcus sp. SYSU DS0533; assembly: GCF_054050775.1. Taxonomy (NCBI): domain Bacteria; kingdom Bacillati; phylum Actinomycetota; class Actinomycetes; order Geodermatophilales; family Geodermatophilaceae; genus Blastococcus; species Blastococcus sp. SYSU DS0533. The sequence goes on from NZ_JBJGZZ010000005.1 coordinate 243,506, forward strand.
TGCAGGTCGTAGTCGACCCACAGACCGCCCATCGTGTAGTGCACGGCGGGGTAGATGCGCATCGGCGTCTGGTAGGGGTCCTCGCCCGTGATCTGGGCGTACATGTCGAAGAGGTTCCCGTACTTGGCCTCGACCGCCGGACGGCCCATGCGCTCCATCGCCTCGGCGAAGTCCAGGTAGACACCCAGGCCACCGGGGCCCACGCCGCGGCCCTCGTCGCAGACGTTCTTGGCCTGGCGCGAGGCGATGTCTCGGGGCACCAGGTTGCCGAAGGAGGGGTAGAGCCGCTCGAGGTAGTAGTCCCGCTCGCTCTCGGGGATCTCCCGCGGGTCGCGGGTGTCGCCGCGCTCCTTGGGCACCCACACGCGGCCGTCGTTGCGCAGCGACTCCGACATCAGGGTCAGCTTCGACTGGTAGTCGCCCTTGACCGGGATGCAGGTGGGGTGGATCTGGGTGTAGCAGGGGTTGGCGAAGTAGGCGCCCCGCTTGTGCGCCCGCCAGATCGCCGTGGCGTTCGAGCCCTTGGCGTTCGTGGACAGGTAGAAGACGTTGCCGTACCCGCCGCTGGCGATGACGACGGCGTCCGCGAAGTGGGTGCTGATCTCGCCGCTGACCAGGTCGCGGGCGACGATGCCGCGGGCCCGGCCGTCGACCACGATCAGGTCCAGCATCTCCGTGCGTGCGTGCTGCTCGACGCTGCCGGCCGCGATCTGCCGCTCGAGGGCCTGGTAGGCGCCGTAGAGCAGCTGCTGGCCCGTCTGGCCGCGGGCGTAGAAGGTGCGGGAGACCTGCGTGCCACCGAACGAGCGGTTGTCGAGCAGACCGCCGTACTCGCGGGCGAAGGGCACGCCCTGGGCCACGCACTGGTCGATGATGTTGACGCTGACCTCGGCGAGGCGGTGCACGTTGTTCTCGCGCGAGCGGAAGTCGCCGCCCTTGACCGTGTCGTAGAACAGCCGGTGCACGCTGTCCCCGTCGTTGCGGTAGTTCTTGGCGGCGTTGATACCGCCCTGCGCGGCGACGCTGTGCGCGCGGCGCGGGCTGTCCTGGTACCAGAACGACTTCACCTTGTAGCCGGCCTCGCCCAGCGTGGCGGCGGCGGAGCCACCGGCCAGGCCGGTGCCGACGACGATCACCGTCAGCTTGCGGCGGTTGGCCGGGTTGACCAGGCGGCCACGGAACTTGCGCTCGCTCCAGCGCTCGCCGATCGGGACGTCGGTGGGGGCCTTGGTGTCGGCGATCGGCTCGCCGACGGTGAACAGCTCGAGAGGCATCTGGGGAGCTCCTTAGTCGATGAGCCCGAAGAGGACGGAGAAGGGCACGAGCAGGAAGCCGACGGTGAGCACGGTCGCGAACGCCACGGCGAAGAGGCTGACGGTCTTCTCGCGGCGGCGGTTGCTCTGGCCCAGGGTCTGCGTGGCGCTCCAGATGCCGTGCCGCAGGTGCATGCCCAGGAGGATCACCGAGATGGCGTAGAAGATCGTGACGAACGGGTTCTGGAAGCTCGCGACGAGCCGGTCGTACGGGGTGCTGTCGAAGCCCTCGGCGTTCACCGCACCCAGGGTGAGGTCGAGGATGTGGTAGATGATGAAGGCGAGGATGATCACGCCGCCCCAGCGCATGGTCCGCGAGGCGTAGCTCTGCGCGGTGGCCTTCTTGGTGACGTAGCCCTGCGGGCGCGCCCGCTTGGCCTGGCGCCACAGCGAGACGGCGGCCCAGAAGTGCGCCACCACCGCCACCAGCAGCACGATCCGGATGACCCAGAGCGTCGTCTGGCCCGGCAGTGCCGGGTTGCCGACCGTCCGGATCCAGCCCGAGTACGAGTTGAACGCCTCCGCGCCCGAGAAGGCCTTCAGGTTCCCGATCACGTGCGCGATCAGGTACAGCACCATGATGATGCCGCTGATGGCCATGACGGCCTTCTTGAAGACCGAGTTGGTCTTCGCCACCTTGGGGGTCCTGCGCTGCGCGTGCTCCACCGTCACCACAAGTCCCCACGCTAGGACTACACGGTCCTTGCCACCAACCAAACACGAGGTGACACACCTCATGTAAGGCGACCCTCACCAGGCCCGGGCGGGGGGATCGGCGGTCGCGGCGCAGGTCTCGCACGCAGGCCGGTGGTCACACCGCCCCCCGACGGGGCAGGCTGTGCACGTGCCCACCCCTACGCGTGGCTTCCTCGGCCGCCGTCGCGAGCGCGACCCGCGGCTCCCTCCCGGCCAGTACGACGTCGGCGCCGACTGGCCCGTGCTCACCGCGGAGCCGACCCCCCGCATCTCCCTGGAGACCTGGAGCATCACCGTCGACGGCCAGGTGGAGCAGCCGACGACCTGGTCGTGGGACGAGGCCCACCGGTTGCCCCCGTCCGAGTACCGCGGCGACATCCACTGCGTCACCACGTGGTCGAAGTTCGGCACCCGCTTCTCCGGCGTCTCCGTCGACACGCTGCTCGAGGTCGCCCGGCCGACCGCCGAGGCGCGGTTCGTCATGGCGACGTCGAAGACCGGCTACACCACCAACCTCCCGCTCGCCGACGTCACCGGGGGCAGGGCCTGGCTGGTCTGGGACTTCGACGGCCGCCCGCTCACCCCCGAGCACGGCGGGCCCGTCCGGTTGCTGGTGCCCCACCTGTACTTCTGGAAGAGCGCCAAGTGGATCAGCAAGCTGACGCTGCTGCGGCGCGACCAGCCCGGCTTCTGGGAGCAGAACGGCTACCACGACCGGGGGGACCCGTGGCGCCAGCAGCGGTACCAGGGTGATTGAGGAAGGACCCCGGTGCCCCCCACCGCTCGCGAGCTCGCGGCGGGACCCTGCAGCGGGGCCGGTAGACCCCTCCCCCATGGGCGTGGGCGGACCGGCGGTGCCGTCGGGCGGCTGGCGCACGGCCACCGTCGCCGGCGTCCGCCGTCCGGTGCCCCGCTCGGTGCAGCTGCGGCTCGACGTCGCCGACCGGGTCGACCACCTGCCCGGGCAGCACTACGTGGTGCGGCTGACCGCCCCGGACGGCTACACCGCGCAGCGGTCGTACTCGGTGGCCTCGGCGCCGGGTGACCCGCTGGTGGAGCTGTTCGTGGAGCGGCTGGACGACGGCGAGGTGTCCACCCACCTGGCCGACGTCGTCGAGCCCGGCGACGTCCTCGAGGTGCGGGGGCCGATCGGCGGCTGGTTCGTCTGGGACACCGAGAGCCCGGCGCTGCTGGTCGCCGGCGGCAGCGGGGTCGTGCCCTTCGTGTCGATGCTGCGCACCGCGCGGGCGTTGGGTCGCACCGACCTGCTCCGCGCCGCCGTCAGCGTGCGCACGCTGGAGCTGCTGCCCTACGCCGACGAGCTGCTCGCCGCCGGCGCCCTGGTGGTGACCACCCGCGAGCCGCGCGGCATCCGGCCCGCCGGCCGGCTCACCGCCGCGGACCTGGTGCCGCTGTGGGAGCCGGGGCAGACCGTGTACGTCTGCGGTTCCGCGGCGTTCGCCGGTGCGGCCACCCGGCTGCTGGAGACCTTGGGCACCCCGGCGGAGGCCATCCGGGTGGAGCAGTTCGGCCCGAGCGGCTGAGGGCCCGGCCGGTCGCCGCCGGCCCCCGGCCGCCGGGCCCCGTCAGCCGGCCGCGGTGGGGTTGCCCGCGGTGAGCAGCCACCGCTGGAACAGCTCGTCCAGCTGCTGCCCGGACACCTTCTCCGCGAGGGCCACGAACTCCTCGGTGGTGGCGGTGCCGCCGGCCTGGGACGCCACCCACTGCTCCACGATCGAGAAGAAGGCCTCGTCGCCCACCGCGCCGCGCAGCGCGTGAAGGGTCATGGCGCCGCGGTAGTAGACCGCGATGTCGAAGAGGTCCTCGGTGGCCGGCCCCGGGTCGCCGATGGTCAGGTCCCAGAACTCCGGCGGTGCCCCGGCGGCGATCGCGTCGAACTCCTCCTGCGGCGTGGACAGCCCCTCCCGCTCGAGCCACAGCCACTCGGCGTAGGTGGCGAACCCCTCGTTGAGCCAGATGTGCCGCCATTCGTCGATGCGCACCAGGTCGCCGATCCACTGGTGCGCCAGCTCGTGCACCACCACCAGGTCGCCGTTCACCGGGTCGGTGAAGAACACCGGTGCGTAGATCGACCGGGTCTGCGTCTCCAGCGCGAACTGGAACTCGGGGTGGTCGTCGACGATGCCGCCGGCGGTGCGGAACGGGTAGGGGCGGCCCAAGACCTCCGAGAGGAAGTCGACGATCTCCGGCTGGCGGGCCAGGGACGCCGCGGCGACCTCCCCGGCCGAGGGCCCCTCCGCCCCCGGGTCGAGGTCGAGGGTGAACAGGTCGGGGTCGAGCGCGTCCCAGTAGCGGATGCCGTCGACCCGGTACTCCCGCAGGTCGAACTCGCCGATCGCCAGCGTCACCAGGTACGTCGCCATCGGCTCCTGCGCGCGCCACTCCCACGTCGTCCACCCGCCCGCGGTGGCGCTGCCGCGGAGCAGACCGTTCGAGACGGCCTCGAGCCCCTCGGGCACGGTCGCCCGCACGTCCACCGAGGCGGCGTCCCGGGGGTGGTCGTTGGCGGGGAACCAGGTGGCCGCACCGTCGGGCTGGCCGGCGACGACGGCCCCGTCGTCGGTGTGCATGAAACCGGAGGTGCCGAGCGCGTCGGTGATCGTCTCCGGGACGCCGCCGTAGGTGACCGTGGCGGCGAACCGCTGGCCGGCGCGCAGGGCCTTGGCCGGGGTGATCGTGAGCTCGCCGCCGTCGTGCCCCCACGTCGCGTCGGCGGAGCCCACCCGCACGGAGCGGACCTCCAGGCCCGACAGGTCGAGGTTGAAGGCGGAGAGGTCCTGCAGGGCCCGCGCGGTGATCGTCGCGACGCCGTCGAGGACGTCGGTCGCCGGGTCGTAGCGGAGGTCGAGGTCGTAGTGCAGGACGTCGTACCCGCCGTTGCCGTCGAGCGGGTAGTAGGGGTCCCCGATGCCCGGGGCGCCGGGGACGGGCTGGTGCTCGTCGCCGAGCGCCACGCCGGGGCTCACCCCGAGCACCACCACGGTGGTCGCGGTCAGCAGCGAGAGTTTCCGGGACATGGCTGCTCCTCGGGGCCGTCGCGCCGTCTCCTGCGCGGGGACGGCGACGGTAACGGCCCGGCGTGGGCTCGTTCGGCCTCCCGGTACGCGGTGCCGGGACGTGCACCGCGTGGGGCCACGCGGAGAACACGTGTCGTCGCCGGCTGCGACGGGTGGCCGGGTTCCGCGCCCTCAGATCCAGCCCCGCCGGCGGGCCTCGCTGACGGCGGCGTGGCGGTTGGGGGCGCCGAGCTTCGCGGCCGCGGCGGAGAGGTGGTTGCGGACGGTGCCGGGGGAGAGGTGGGCCCGGGCGGCGATCTCCTCCACCGGTGCGCCACCGGCGGCGAGCTCGAGGATGTCGGCCTCGCGGGGGGTCAGCGGGCTGTCCCCGGCACTGATCGCCTCGGCGGCCAGCTCCGGGTCGACGTAGCGCCCACCGCCGTGCACGGTGCGGACGACGGAGGTCAGCACCGCCGCATTCACCGTCTTGGGCAGGAACCCGCGGACGCCGGCCTCGAGGGCCCGCTTGAGGTGGCCGGGGCGGCCGTGCCCGGTGACGATCACCAGCCCGCAGCCGGGGACGACGGTCGCGAGCTCGGCCGCCAGGGAGATGCCGTCGCGGTCGGGCAGCTGGAGGTCGAGGACGGCGACGTCAGGGGCGTGCGCCCGGGCCATGGCCAGCGCCTCCGCGGCCGAAGCGGCCTCGGCGACGACCGCCAGGTCCTCCTCCAGGGCCAGCAGCGCGGCCAGCGCGGAGCGGATCAGGTTCTCGTCGTCGGCCAGCAGGACCCGGATCACCGCGCGGCCCCCGCGGCCGCCCGCGGCAGGGTCGCCGCCAGCAGGAACCGGCCGTCCTGCGCCTGCGCGTGCAACCGCCCGTCCAGCCCGGCCAGCCGCTCGGCGAGCCCGGTGAGCCCGTTGCCCCAACCGCGGGAACCGTCTCCGGTGCCGTCGTTGACCACGGACAGCTGGACCTCGTCCGGTGCGGCGGACAGGGTGATCGTGCACTCCGTGGCGCGGCTGTGCCGCAGCACGTTGGTCACCGCCTCGCGCACCACCCAGCCGAAGGCCGTCTGCACCTGCTCGGGCAGCGCGGTGCCCGCGTCCTCCCCGGTGACGGTGCACGCGACCCCCGCCGCCCGGAGCACCGAGCGCGCGCCGGCCAGCTCGCCGGCGAGGTCGACGGACCGGTACCCGCGCACCACCTCGCGCACCTCGCGCAGCGACCCCTCGGCGATGCGCGCGATGTCGGCCAGCTCCTCGGCCGCGCCCGGTTGGCCCCGGCGCACCAGCTCACCGGCGAGCTGGCTCTTCACCGCGATGGTCGACAGGTCGCGGCCCATGACGTCGTGCAGGTCGCGGGCGAAGCGCAGCCGCTCCTCCGCGACCGCGAGCTGCAGCTGCACGCCGCGGCTGCGGGCCATCTCCTGCACCACGTCGAGCACCCACACCGAGAAGCGGAACGCCAGGACCACCGCCAGCACGGCGATCGCGAGGACGAGGCCCTGCACCGCGGCGGCGGCCGCGGGCGTCCCGTCGAGGCGTGCGGCGAACCCGCTCAGCACCCCGATGGTGAGCGTGTGCGGGAGCAGCTGCCGGGTCGTCCAGACCGTCGAGCAGGCGGTCAGCACCATGCCCAGCGGCAGCGCCACGGACCACGGCACGGCGGGGGAGGGGTCGCCGGTGCCGAAGGCCCAGGCGCCCGCGGCGGCCATCACGCCGGCCGCCGCGAAGGCGCCGAGGACCGGTCGGGCGGGCAGCGGCTCGTCCCGGCGGTGCGCGGCCAGCCCCCGGCGGGTCACCACCACCCCGCCGACGGCGGTGCCCAGGGCGCCCGCGAGGAACAGCCCGACGGCGAGGTCGGGGACGGGGTGCACCGCGGACCCCAGCACGGCGACGGCGAACAGCGGGATGGCGCCCACGAACGAGTAGAACGACCACCGGGTGTAGAGCTCGATGCGCTCGGGGTCGGAGCGGCTTCCCCACCAGCGCATCACGGTCGGCACGCCGCCATGCTGCCGCACGGCCGGACGGCGACCCCGCTCACCGCTGCGGGGCCCAGCGGAACCAGCGGCGGGCGAGCGAACCGCCGACACCCAGCCACCCGGCGAGCACCACCAGCGGGAACAGGGCCTCGGCCCACGCGCCGCCCCACCCCACCACCTGGCCGTCCCAGGTCCAACCGGCCAGGCCCAGCTGGGCGAGCTCGACGACGGAGGTCAGCGGCAGGAAACGGGCGGCGGTGGCCAGCGCGTCGGGCAGCGCGGACAGCGGGAAGAACAGCCCGCAGAGCGAGGACGACACGACCAGGAACGGCAGGGCGGTGATCTGGGCGCTCTCGGAGGTGCGGGTGAAGGCCGTGCTCGCCGCCGCCAGAAGCAGCATGAGCGCGGCACCGCCAACCAGGGCCACCAGCGGCAGGACGACGTCGACCGGCGCCGACCACTCCCCGAGGACGGCGACCCCGATCGCGACCAGCGCCACCTGGCCGACCGTGACCAGCAGCGTCGGTGCGGCGATCCCGAGGACCACCTCCGTGCCGGTCAGCTCACCGGTGCGCATCCGCTGCAGCACCAGCTCCTGCCGGCGGGCGACGAACGTGGTCAGCAGGTTGTAGTAGGTCAGGAAGACCAGCATCACGCCGATGGCGCTGACCAGCAGCCGGGGACCCACGGCGACCTCGCCGTCGCCGAAGCCGAGCGTCGGGACGGCGGCGACCAGCAGCAGCGGCAGCAGCACCGAGTTCACGACGGCGGTGCGGTTGCGGAGGAACAGGCGGGTCTCGGCGCCGGCCAGTGCGAGCGTGCGGCGGGTCCGGCTCGGCCCGGTGGCGGACGGGGCGGTGGTCGTGGTGGCAGTCATCGGGCGCTCCCGGTCTCGAGGCGGGTCGGGCAGGTGGTGGGGGAGCCGCCGTCGGCGACGGCGAGGAAGGCCTGCTCCAGCGACGCCGACCGCGCCTGGAGCCCGCCCAGGGCGACGTCCTCGGCGGCGGCCCAGCCGAGCAGGGCGGTGAGCGCCGGCTGCAGGTCGTGGGTGTGCATCTCCACGCGGGGGAAGGGCTCGACCACGCGCACGCCCGGCAGCGCCGGCAGCGGGGGCGCGGCCGGCCCGAGGGTGAACCGGATGGTGGCCGGCCGGGTCGCGGTGATCTCGTCGGGCGTGCCCTCCAGCTCGATCCGGCCCGCCCGCAGGATGGCGATCCGGTCGGCGAGCTCCTCGGCCTCCTCGAGGTGGTGGGTGGTCAGCACCACGGCCGTCCCGCTCCGCACCATGTCCCGCACCAGCGACCACACCGTGCGCCGGCTCTCCGGGTCCAGGCCGGTGGTCGGCTCGTCGAGCACCAGCACCCGCGGGCGACCCAGGAGGGCCAGCGCGAGGTCGAGGCGGCGGCGCTCACCACCGGAGAGGCTGCGCACCCGGACGTCGGCGCGGCCGGTCATGCCGACCTGCCCCAGAGCCTCCGCGACCGGGCGCGGGCGGGTCAGCGTCCGCGCCCACGTGGTCACCGTCTCGGCGACGGTGAGGTCACCCGGCAGCCCGCTGGACTGCAGCAGCACCCCCAGGTGCGGCCGGACCGCGGCGTGCTGCCGGAGTGGGTCGGCGCCGAGGATGCGCACCGTGCCGCCGTCCGGGCGCGCCAGCCCCTCGAGCACCTCCAGCGCGGAGGTCTTGCCGGCGCCGTTCACGCCGAGCAGCGCGAACACCTCACCGGGGTGCACCTCGAACGAGATGCCGCCCACCGCCTCGAAGTCGCCGTAGCGGCGCCGCAGGTCGACGACCTCGACGGCGGGCACCTCCCCCTGGGGGTGCGTGGGCCGCTGGGCGGGATGTGCGTGGACGTCGGTCACGGGCCCTCCTCGGTGCGTCCGCCGGCCACCGTCGGGCCGGTCCTCCGGGCGCACCTCCGACCGTGCCGCCTGCCGGCGGGCAGGTCAGGTGCCGTCGTTCACGACCTGCGGCACCATCCGCACGCCCGACCCGTGACGCGTGTCATGGGGCGGTGACCGGTACGCAGCGGTGTGGCGGGTGCCGCTCCGGGTAGGGGCGGCGCCGGACGTGCCGCCGGTTCCCGGTCCCGGTGCCCGGTAGGTGGAGGAGGAGCTGTGGCGGACGTGGAGGACCGGAAGCGTGCCGAGCTGGGCGCGACGGACGCACCTGCCGAGGACGAGATCGCCGAGGCGTTCGGCAAGATCGTCAGCGAGGGTGCGCAGCGGCTCCACCGCCGGTGGCGGGAGGTGCTGGCCACCGGTCTGGCCGGGGGGCTGGAGGTGGCCGTCGGCGTGCTCGCCCTGCTGGCTGTGCTCGAGGCGACCGGCAGCGAGCTCCTCGCCGGGCTGGCGTTCAGCATCGGCTTCGTCGCCCTGGTGCTGGGGCGCAGCGAGCTGTTCACCGAAGGCTTCCTGGTCCCGGTGACCGCGGTGTTCGCCAGACGGGCCAGCGGCGCACAGCTGGCGAAGCTGTGGGCAGGGACGCTGGTCGCCAACCTGGTCGGCGGCTGGCTGGTCATGTGGGTGGTCGTGCAGGGCTTCCCCGACCTGGCGAGCGTCGCCGTCGAGTCCGCGGCGCACTTCGTCGAGGCCCCGCTGGACCTGCAATCGGTCTGCCTGGCCTTCCTCGGCGGGAGCGTGATCACGCTGATGACGCGGATGCAGCACGGCGCGCACTCGGAGACCGGCAAGATCGTCGCCTCGGTGATCGGCGGATTCCTCCTGGCGGGTCTGATGCTGTTCCACTCCATCCTCGACTCGCTGCTGATCTTCGGCGCGCTGCACGCCGGCGCCCCGTTCGGTTACGGGGACTGGCTGGCCTGGTTCTGGTACACGCTGCTGCTCAACATGGCCGGCGGGCTGCTCGTGGTGACGCTGATCCGGCTGGTGCGGAGCAAGGAGCTGATCGAGCGGGAGCGCGCGGCGGTCGCCGCGGGGGAGTAGGCGCGCCCCTCCCTGCCGGCGGTGCCCCGTCGGCCATCCTGGCGCGGTGATCGAGCTCCGCGGCCTGACGAAGCGCTACCGCACCCGGGTGGCGGTCGACCGGCTCACCGTCACCGTCGAGCCGGGACGGGTCACCGGCTCCCGCGGCCCCGACGGCTCGGGCAGGACGACGACGATGCGCTGCATCCTCGGGCTGACCCGGCCCACCGCGGGGACGGCGACGGTGCGCGGCCGCGCGTAGCGCCAGCTCGCCCACCCCCTGCGGGAGGGCGGCGCCCTGGTCGACCCGGAAGTGCTGCTGCTCGACGAGCCGGTCAACGGGCTGGACCCGGTGGGCGTCCGCTGGGTGCGGGAGCTGCTGCTCGCAGACCGGGCTGCTCGTCGCCGGCGGCTGGGCGCTGGCGGCCTGGTTCCTCGGCGCCCTCGTGCTGGTGCGGCGGGACGTCTAGCCCCGGGCGGCCCGGCGGGCGGCCGCCACGTAGCGGGCGGTGGCAAGCCGCTGGACGGCCAGCGAGAGCGGTCCCGCCAGCCGGGCGGCCGGTGACGCCAGCCGGAAGAACACGCGCAGGGTGAACACGACCTCGCCCGACCCGGTCAGCCGGACCGCGAACCGCTCCTCCCCGCTCTCCGGGTGACCCGGGAGGGTGCCGTAGGCGAAGCCCCGCTCGTCCCCCTCGGTGCTGGCCCACACCACCCGGCAGGGGATGTCGTAGCCGAACCGGGGCAGGCCCGCGGTGAGGACGACGACGGTGCCCGGGGTGCCGGCCGGTCCCGTCGCGCGCACCCGCAGTCCCACAGCGCGCTGGAGCCGCCAGTCCAGGACCGCACCCGCGACGCGCTCGAGAGCGGCCCGGCCGGCGCCCACGACCGCCGAGTGCTCGGCCACGTGGTAGCCCGCGGGGAGGTCGGCGTCCGCCGTCGCGCCGACCTCGGTGTACGTGAACGGCGCGGCGGTCAGCCCGGCCGGGTCGAGCGCGCGCAGCAGTCCCACGGAACCAGTCTCCCGGCCGAGGGCGGTCGCGGCGCGGTCGGACCACGAGCGGGGCCCGCCGGGCGTAGGTTGAGGCCACTGTGCTGCCCTCGGTCACCGCCACCCGCTACGTCACCCCGCTGCGCGAGGGTGGGTCGCTGCCGGGGCTGATGGAGGCCGACGACCTGGGCACGTACGTGGTGAAGTGGCGGGCGGCCGGCCAGGGCGTGAAGGTGCTGGTGGCCGAGGTGGTGTGCGCCGAGCTGGCCCGGGCGCTGGGGCTGCCGGTGCCGGCGCTGGTCACCGTGGACGTCGTCCCCGAGCTCGCCGTCGGGGAGCCCGACCACGAGGTGCAGGAGCTGCTGCAACGCTCGGCGGGGCGGAACCTGGGCCTGGACTACCTGCCGGGGGCGCTGGACTTCGAGGCGGGCGCAGACGGCGTCGACCCCGAGCTCGCCGGCCGGGTGCTGTGGTTCGACGCGCTGATCGGCAACGTCGACCGCTCGTGGCGCAACCCCAACATGCTCTTCTGGCACGGGCGGCTGCAGCTGATCGACCACGGCGCGGCCCTCACCTTCCACCACCACTGGCCCGGGGCCGCGGCGGCCGTCGAGCGCCCCTACGACGCCTCGGCGCACGCCCTCGTCGAGTGCACGCCCGACGTGGCGGCGGCCGACGCGGCGTTGGCACCGCGGGTCACCCGCGACCTGCTGGACCGGGTGCTCGCGCCGGTGCCCGACGAGTGGCTCGACGACCCCGCGGCCGGTTCGTCGCCCGACGAGGTGCGGGCCCGGTACGCCGACCAGCTGCTCGCCCGCCTCGGCGCGCGCGCGGCGTGGCTGCCCGGTGTGCTCGCCGCGGCGGCCGCCGGGGGAACGGGCCGCCGGCGCGAACCGCGCGGGGAGAACCGGCCCGCGTGGCTCGGCCCCCCGCCGCCCGAGGGGATCAGCCAGCGGTGAAGGACACCTTCGAGTACGCGGTGCTGCGGGTGGTGCCGCGCGTGGAGCGGGGCGAGCTCCTCAACGCCGGCGTGATCGTCTACTGCCGGCAGCGCGACTACCTGGGGTCGCGGCTGCACCTGGACGTCGACCGGCTGCGGGCGCTCGACCCCACCGCCGACCCGGTGGCCATCGGCCGGGCGCTGCAGGCGGCCGCGGACGTCTGCTCGGCCGACCCGGTCGCCGGCGCCGCGGGCCGCGAGGCGCTCGGTTCCCGGTTCCGCTGGCTCACCGCGCCGCGGAGCACCGTGGTGCAGCCCGGGCCGGTGCACACCGGCCTGACCGCCGATCCCGACGCCGAGGTCGACCGCCTCCTGGCGCTGCTCGTGCTGCCCGTCACCGGCTGACCTCGATCGGTGGCCCACTGGTCGTCGGTCGTTCACCGGGCTGCCACCGGCGCGTCGTCAGGGCCGGTTTGGGTGCGAGGGCCCCCACTCGTCGCGACCAGAGGGACCGATGACCGACATCCTCGAGCCGCGCAAGCGCGCGCTCCTGCCGCTGTTCACCGGCATCCGCCACGGCAGCCGCAGCCACGCCACCTGCTACTACAAGTGCGGCAACGCCTGCGACGCCGCCGTCCCGAACCAGACCGACAACCCGACGTTCGCCGAGGTCGTCGAGACCGCCTTCAGCCGCCGCAACATGCTCAAGGCTGCCGGGGCGGGCGCGCTGCTGGTCGCGGCCGGTCCGGTCGCCTCCGCGGCCGCCCGGGAGAAGCAGCCGGTGCCGACCGGTGGCGGCGTCACCCCCGCCCCGGGGAGCGACCTGACGTTCCAGCCGGTCGAGCAGAACTTCCTCGACGAGCTGGTCACCGCCAACGGCTACCGCTACTCCGTGGTCATGCGCTGGGGCGACCCGGTGCTGCCCGGCGCCCCGCCGTTCCGCATCGACCGGCAGACCCCCGAGGCGCAGGCCATGCAGTTCGGCTACAACTGCGACTACATCGGCTTCCTGCCGCTGGACGACCCCGACCGCCAGGCGCTGCTCGTGGTGAACCACGAGTACACCAACGAGCAGCTGATGTTCGCCGGCGTCGCCAGCGAGTCCGCGCCGACCACGCCGGAGCAGAAGCGGATCGCGATGATGGCGCACGGCATCTCCGTCGTGGAGGTGCAGCGGCACGGGAGGACCGGCGAGTGGCGCCCGGTCCGCAACGGCCGGCGCAACCGCCGCATCACCACCGACACCCCGATGGAGCTCACCGGCCCCGCCGCCGGGTCGACCTACCTGCGCACGAGCGCCGACCCGCAGGGGCGCACCGTCCTCGGGACCCTCAACAACTGCGCCGGGGGCATGACCCCGTGGGGCACCACGCTGCACGGCGAGGAGAACTTCAACCAGTACTTCGGCACGACGACGCCGATCACCGAGAGCGCGAAGGAGCCCCGGCTGGCGCGCTACGGCGTCTCGACGACGCGCCCGCCCGGCCGGCGCTGGGACGAGGTCGACGCCCGCTTCGACCTGGCCCGCGAGCCCAACGAGGTCAACCGCTTCGGCTGGGTCGTCGAGGTGGACCCCTACGACCCGACCTCGACGCCGAAGAAGCGGACCGCGCTGGGCCGCTTCAAGCACGAGGGCGCCAACGTGCAGATCGCCGAGGACGGTCGCGTGGTCGCCTACTCCGGGGACGACGAGCGCTTCGACTACATCTACAAGTTCGTCTCGCGGAAGACCTACCGACCGGGCACCGACAGCGCCTCGCGGGCGCACAACATGACCCTGCTCGAGGACGGCGACCTCTACGTCGCCCGCTTCGTCGGTGACTCCCCGGTGGAGCAGATCGACGGCAGCGGCGAGCTGCCCGCCGACGGCGAGTTCGACGGTTACGGCGAGTGGATCCCGCTGGTCGAGGACGGCCGGTCGATGATCCCCGGCAAGGACGTCGCCTGGGTGCTCACCTTCACCCGCCTGGCCGCCGACCGCCTCGGCAAGCAGCTCGACGGCAACGGCGACTTCCCCGACCCGGCGAACCCGGTCGTCGTCGACCCGGCGCTGGTGCCGACCAAGATGGACCGGCCGGAGGACATCCAGGTCAACCCGGTCAACGGGCGGGTCTACGCGGCGCTGACCAACAACTCGAACCGCACCGGGGCCGACGGCCGGCCGGGCGCCGACGAGGCCAACCCGATCACCCGCTCCTACGCCTTCGAGCCCGCCGACGAGGAGACCGGCACGCCGGCGACCTTCGAGCAGCAGCCGGGCAACCGGAACGGGCACGTGATCGAGTGGGAGGAGACCGGGTCGGCCAGCGGCACGTCGTTCACCTGGCGGATCTTCCTGGTCTGCGGCGACCCGCAGTTCCCGGGCACGTACTTCGCCGGGTACGACCGGTCCGAGGTCAGCGCGATCTCGTGCCCGGACAACCTGGAGTTCGACCCGGCCGGCAACCTGTGGATCTCCACGGACGGCAACGTGCTGTCGGTCCGCAACCAGGCCGTCGGCACCCTCGGCGGGACCAACGACGGGCTGTTCGCCGTGCCGACGGCCGGCCCCGAGCGCGGCCACCTCAAGGCGTTCCTCACCGTGCCCCTGGGTGCGGAGTGCAGCGGGCCGCTCATCACCCGGGACGCGCGGTCGGTGTTCGTCGCCGTGCAGCACCCGGGTGAGACGACCGGTTCCACGGTGGAGAACCCCTCCAGCCGGTGGCCCGACTTCCAGGCGTACCGGCCCTTCCCGCGGCCCAGTGTCGCCGTCGTCTACCGCACCGACGGCGGGCGCGTGGGCAGCTGATCGCGGGACCGCCTCCTCCCACCCCTCGCCCGCTCGGAGCGGGAACCCGGAGGGGTCGCGCCGACCCCCGCACCGCACGGTGCGGGGGTCGGTGCCGTTCAGGGGAGCAGGGCGTCGATGCGGCGGGCGAGCTCCAGGTCCAGCTCGCTCACCCCGCCCGCGGAGTGGCTGACCAGGGTCAGGTGCAGCGTCCGCCAGCGCAGGTCGACGTCGGGGTGGTGGTCCATCTCCTCGGCGACGTCGGCTATCGCCACGATCGCGGCGACGGCGTCGCGGAAGCTCGGCAGCTTGACGCTCCGGCGGAGGCCGTCGCCGTCACCCGACCACAGGGGGAGGGCCGGCAGCGCCGCGGCGAGCTCGTCCGGTGACAGGCGCGGAGGGCGGGGCACCGGCCCAGTGTCACGCCGGGAACGACCGCGTGCCAGGGCTCGCGGTGACGTCCTGGCCCCGTCCCGGGGCCCGCTGGTGACGTGCTGGAACGGCCCCGCTGCAGGGAGCCGCCGCAGGCCTGCGAGCGGTGGGGGGAGTGGGGTCTCCTAGGTGTGGAGGCCGCACTCCGTCTTGGTGGAGCCGGCCCAGCGTCCGGCGCGCGGGTCCTCGCCGGTCGCGACGGGCCGGGTGCAAGGGGCGCAGCCGATCGAGCCGTACCCGATCTCGAACAGCGGGTTGACCGGGATCGAGTGCTCGGCGATGTAGCGGTCGACGACGTCCTGGGTCCAGGCGGCGATCGGGTTGACCTTCACCATGCCGCGCTTCGCGTCCCAGTCGACCAACTTGGTGTGCTTTCGCGTCGCGGACTCGTCCCGGCGCACGCCGGACCCCCACGCGTCGAAGTCCGCCAGCGCCTCGGCCAGCGGGATGACCTTGCGGAGCGAGCAGCACAGGTCCGGGTCGCGGTCGTGCAGCGCGGGCCCGTACGTGCGGTCCTGCTCGGCCACGGTCTGGGGGGGCGTGACGTTGCGCAGCGTGATGGGGAGGACCGAGGTGATCCAGTCGCGGGTGCCGATGGTCTCCGCGAAGTGGTAGCCCGTGTCCAGGAAGATCACGCTGACGCCGGGGTGCGCGCGGCTCGCCAGGTGGGCCAGCAGCCCGTCGGCCATCGACGAGGTGATGGCGAACCGGTCGCCGAACTGCTCGCCGGCCCACCGGAGCACCGCCAGCGCCTGCTCGACGGGGTCGGCGATGCCCTCGAACCGGGCGTCGGCCGCGGCCGCCAGTTCCGGCGTCGGCGAGACGGGCCTGATCTCCCGTACGGCTGTCACTCCTGCACCCCCGTGGCGATCAGGCGGACCGAGAAGGCCCGCAGGCACGCGCCGCAGCGCCACCCGTCCTCGTGCGGCGTGAGCTCCTCGTCGCCGCAGTACGGGCAGTGGAACACCGGTAGCTGGCGGGTCCTTCCCGACGTCGGCTCCTCGCTCACAGCAGCCACTCCTCCTCGGCGCGGGCGACGTAGTGGGCGAAGGACTCGCCCGGCATCCGGCGGTCGAGGAAGCCGCGGAGCACGCGCTCGCAGTAGTCGGCGGTCTCGCCCTTGGTCACCTTGTGGCCGCGGAACTTGCGGCCGAAGGTGCGCTCCACGCCGAGGTGCCCGCCCAGGTGGACCTGGAAGCCCTCGACCATCTCGCCGTTGTCGTCGCGGACCATCGAGCCCTTGAAGCCGATGTCGGCGGTCTGGAAGCGGGCGCAGCTGTTGGGGCAGCCGTTGATGTTGATCCCGATCGGGGTGTCGAAGTCGGGCAGCCGGCGCTCCAGCTCCGCGTAGACCTCCTGCGCGAAGTGCTTGGTCTCGACGATCGCCAGCTTGCAGAACTCCAGGCCGGTGCAGGCCATCGTCCCGCGGCGGAAGGCGCTCGGCCGCACCTGCAGGTCGTGCTCGGCCAGTGCGTCGACGAGCGCCTCGACCTTCTCGTCCGGGACGTCGAGGATGACCAGCTTCTGCTGCGTCGTCGTCCGGATGCGGCCCTCGCCGTACTCGTCGGCGAGGTCGGCGATCGTGGTGAGCAGCGTGCCGGTGATCCGGCCGGTGCGCAGCGCGAAGCCCACGGCGTTGCGGCCGTCCTTCTGCCGGCTCACGCCGACGTGGTCGCGCTGGTCGTGCTTGGCCGGGGCGGGCGCCGGGCCGTCGGGCAGCTCCTCGTGCAGGTACTCGTCCTGCAGCACCTGCCGGAACTTCTCCGGGCCCCAGTCGGCCATGAGGAACTTGATGCGGGCGCGGTTGCGCTGGCGGCGGTAGCCGTAGTCGCGGAAGACGGCGGTGCAGGCGGCCCAGACGTCGGTCACCTGGTCGGGCCGGACGAAGACGCCGATCCGCTGGGCGAACATCGGGTTGGTGGACAGCCCGCCGCCGACCCACAGGTCGTAGCCGGCCTCGCCGGCCTCGTTGACGACCCCGACGAAGGAGACGTCGTCGATCTCGGGCTCGGTGCAGTGGTCGACGCAGCCGGACATCGACGTCTTCCACTTGCGCGGCAGGTTGCTGAACTCGGGGCTGCCCACGTACTTGGCGACGGTCTCGGCGATGACGTCGGTCGCGTCGATCACCTCGTCCTCGAGGATTCCGGCCAGCGGGCAGCCGAGCATGACGCGCGGCACGTCGCCGCAGGCCTCCATCGTGGAGAGGCCCACCGACTCCAGCCGGCGCCAGATCTCGGGCACGTCCTCGATGCGGATCCAGTGGTACTGCACGTTCTGCCGGTCGGTGACGTCGGCGACGTCCCGGCCGAACTCGGTGCTGATGCCGCCGAGCACCCGCAGCGCGTCGCTGGTCAGCTGCCCGCCGTCGATGCGGGCCCGCATCATGAAGTAGGAGTCCTCGAGCTCCTCGGGCTCCAGCACGGCGGTCTTGCCGCCGGGGATGCCCTGGGCGCGCTGGGTGTAGAGCCCCATCCAGCGCATGCGGCCGCGCAGGTCGCCGGGGTCGATGCCGTCGAAGCCGGTCTTCGAGTAGATGTCGAGGATGCGCTGGCGCACCTCGAGACCGTCGGAGTCCTTCTTCATCCGCTCGTTGGGGTTGAGCGGCTCGCGGTAGCCCAGCGCCCACTGACCCTGTCCCCGCTGGGGACGGTTGCTGGTACGGGTGGGGGTGCTCACGTGGCGTACTTCTTCCTGCGCTCGCCGACCGCCCGGCAGCCGGCCGGGGTGGGAGGCGCTGCTGGTTCGGGACGCAGCGGGACAGCTGCGCGGAGGACCTGGGTCAGCGCAGGGCGCGACAGGCGGCGCTGGAGACGAGCGCCAGGTCGATGTGCAGGCGCGCGACGAGGAGGCTGCCGCGGTCCGTCATGCCGTCGATACTCCCACATCCCGCGGCACGGGGCGCGGAGCTCACCCGCGAGGGGCGGGACGGTGCCGCTCAGCGGAGGCCGGGCTCGCTGAACGAGCGCCACGCGGTGTCGATGGCGACCAGCTCGGCGGCGTGCGGGGGCAGCTCGCCGGCGACCACGTCGGCGACGGTGACCCCCTCGAGCACCCGGCGGTAGGCCTCCCGGGCGGCGACCCAGACCTCGGCCAGCCCGGCGGCCGGCCCCGGGTAGGTGACCTCCTCCGGTCGCTGGCCGTGCACCTCGGCCAGGAAACCCAGCTCCACCCGCATCACGCGGGCGATGGAGATCTCGGATGCGGGGAGGGCCAGCCGGTAGCCGCCGTCCCGGCCGCGCTGGCTGGTGACCAGCCGGGCGTGCTGCAGGTCGGCGAGGATCGCCTGGAGGAACCGGTTCGGGATGCCCTGGGCGGTCGCGATGCGGTCGCAGGTCAGCGCCTCCGGCGCCGCCGCGGCGAGCTCCACGACGGCTCGGACGGCGTAGTCGACCCGGGCGTTGATGCGCACGCTGCCCATACTGCCGCCATCTGCGAGAGTGCCCCGGTGCCCCGGCTGAGTTTCACCACGTTGGTGGAGGCGCCGCTGACCGTGGCGTTCGACGTCGCCCGGGCGCTGGGCCGCCCGTGGCCGTTCGCCCTCCAGGAGGTCGACGCCGTGCGGCCGGAGCGGGACCTGTTCGCCGCACCGCTGGGCGCACGCGGGCGGGTGGCGCACGAGCGCCGCTTCTCGGCCACCGGCGCCGGCACGCTGGTCGAGGAGCAGGTCGAGTGGGACACCGGGCTGCCCGGTCCGGTGGGCCGGCTCGTGGACCGGGTGGTGCTGCGGCCACGGGTGGCGCGTGCGATGCGGGCCCACCTGGACGCGCTCGCCGCCGGAGCCGCGCTGCGGGCGCTCGAGGTCGTCCAGGTCGTCGGGGCGGCGCTGGTCGAGGGCGACCGGGTGCTGGTCGCGCAGCGCTCGGGCGGCCCCTTCGACGGGTGCTGGGAGTTCCCCGGCGGCAAGGTCGACCCGGGGGAGACCGACCTCGTGGCGCTGGTCCGCGAGTGCACCGAGGAGCTCGGGGTCACCGTGGCGCCTCGGTCCTTCCTCGGTGAGGTGCCGCTCGACGGGGTCGTCGCCGGCGGGGCGCCCGGCGCCTCGACGATGCGGGTCTGGGAGGCGCGGATCACGCACGGCCGGCCGGTGGCGCGGGAGCACGCCGAGCTGCGGTGGGTGACCGCGGCCGACCTCGACGCGCTGGACTGGATCCCTGCCGACCGCCCGCTGCTACCCGCCGTGAAGGCCGCCCTCGCCGGGGGCTGACCCCCTCCGGGGCGCGTTTCGTGTACGTAGGGCCGGAGGGCGCCCTCCGCCGCCGTCAGCTGAGGGAGGGGCCGTACGTGCGGGTGCGGCGCGGGGTCTGCGCCGACCCGTCCCTGCCGCGGAACCACCTCCTGCGCTGCGGCTGCTCTCCTCATGCCGCCGGGGGCGGCGCTCGGCGCACGCCCGGGAGGACGGCACGGGCGGTGCCCCCGCGGTGGGGGAGCGGCGCCCGTGCCTGCCGATCCTGCTACTTCTTGAAGACGTCCTTGACCTTCTCGCCGGCCTGCTTCAGGTTGCCGGACGCCTGGTCGGCCTGACCCTCGGCCTGGAGGTCGCGGTCGCCGGTGGCCTCGCCGACGGACTCCTTGCCCTTGCCGCCCAGCTCCTCGGCCTTGTTCCTCAACTTGTCCATGCCGCTCATGGCGTCGTCCCTCCGGTCGTCGTCGCTCTCCTGGGGCCACCGGTACCCGGCCTGGCGCCTGGCGAACGCCCGCCGGAAAGCCTTCGGCGCACCCGACGCGCGGGCCGGAGGACAGCCCGCTGGACGTGGCCTGGGGCGTGGAAGTTACGGTTGTACCGCGGATCGTGAGCCCAGGTCACAAGTCGGTGACGTCCGTGGACACCCCCTCCGAGGCGTGCCTAGGGTCCACCCGTCGCAGTCCCGGACCTCCGTGGTCCCGCTGCGTCTGGCTCGAGACCAATCAGTCGTCCACTCGCCCGCGGGGCCTGGTCGACCTGTCCGTTCCCCCCGCTGACGCGGGTCGAGGGAGGCATTGCACGTGAAGTTGAGCAAGCGCAGAGGTGGGTTCGTCGCCGCCGGCGTCGTCGCCGCGATGATGCTGTCCGCCTGTGGTGGCAGCGATGACAACGGTGGCGAGGGCGGTACCGCTGCCGAGGGTGGCGGCTCGTTCAGCGTCTACGTCGGTGAGCCGGAGAACGCGCTGATCCCGGGCAACACCACCGAGAGCGAGGGCCACCAGGTCATCTCGTCGCTGTGGACGGGCCTCATCGAGTACGCCGCTGACGGAGCCGTGGAGTACACCGGCGTCGCGGAGTCGATCGAGTCCGAGGACAACACCACCTGGACCGTCACGCTCAAGGACGGCTGGACCTTCCACGACGGCACCCCGGTGACCGCACAGTCCTTCGTCGACGCGTGGAACTACACCGCCTACAGCCCGAACGCCCAGGGTGCGTCCTACTTCTTCTCCAACATCCTCGGGTACGACGACCTGCAGGCCCCGACCGACGACGAGGGCAACGTCACCGGTGACCCCGCCGCCCAGGAGATGAGCGGCCTGCGGGTCATCGACGAGACCACCTTCGAGGTGGAGCTCGCCTCGCCGTTCGCCCAGTTCCCGGTGACCGTCGGCTACAACGCCTTCTGGCCGCTCCCCGAGGCCTTCTTCGAGGACCCCGAGGGCTTCGGCACCCAGCCGATCGGCAACGGCCCGTTCCAGGCCGACGGCGAGTTCGTCCCCGGCCAGGGCATCACCGTCAGCCGGTACGAGGACTACGCCGGCGAGGACCCGGCCAACGCCGAGACCGTCGAGTTCCGCGTCTACGCCGACCTGAACACGGGCTACAACGACCTGCAGGCGGGCAACCTCGACGTCCTGCCGGACCTCCCGCCGGACGCCCTCGCCTCCGCCGAGGACGTGCTCGGTGACCGGTACCTGGAGGCGCCGTCCTCCGGGTTCACCTACCTCGGCTACCCGACCTACGACGAGCGCTTCTCCGACCCGCGGGTGCGGCAGGCGCTGTCGATGGCCATCGACCGCCAGGCGATCTCGGACGCCATCTTCAACGGCAGCCGCACGCCGGCCGACGCGTACGTCGCGCCCGTCGTCGACGGCTACCGCGAGGGTGCCTGCGAGTACTGCGAGCTGGATGTCGACGCGGCCAACGCGCTCCTGGACGAGGCCGGCTTCGACCGCAGCCAGCCCATCGAGCTGTGGTTCAACGCCGGCGCCGGCCACGACGCCTGGGTGCAGGCCGTGGGCAACCAGCTGCGCGAGAACCTCGGCGTCGACTACGTCCTCCGGGGCGAGCTCGACTTCGCCGAGTACCTCCCGCTGCTCGACGAGCAGGGCGTGACCGGTCCCTTCCGCCTCGGCTGGAGCATGGACTACCCGAGCCCGCAGAACTACCTGGAGCCGCTGTACTCCACGGCGGCGCTGCCGCCGGCGGGTTCGAACGCCACGTTCTACTCGAACCCGGAGTTCGACGAGCTGATCCAGCAGGGCAACAGCGCCAGCAGCAACGACGAGGCCCTGGACTTCTACAACCAGGCCGAGGACATCCTGCTGCAGGACATGCCGATCATCCCGATGTTCTTCGACCTCGAGCAGGCCGGGCACTCGGAGAACGTCAGCGACGTGGTGATCGACGTCTTCGGTGACATCGACGTCGCCAACGTGGTTCCCGTCAGCTGACCCAGCCGCGCACCGCAGGCCGCCGCCGGGGAGCTCCCGCCCAGATCGGGCAGGGCTCCCCGG
The DNA here is from genome assembly GCF_054050775.1 of Blastococcus sp. SYSU DS0533. Taxonomy (NCBI): domain Bacteria; kingdom Bacillati; phylum Actinomycetota; class Actinomycetes; order Geodermatophilales; family Geodermatophilaceae; genus Blastococcus; species Blastococcus sp. SYSU DS0533. Next base: position 265,277 of record NZ_JBJGZZ010000005.1, read on the forward strand.
CGGTCGGCCGCTCGGGCTCGTCCCGCATCATGGACGACGCTCCCCGCTCGCCACATGGGTGAGGGGCGTCCCGACCGAGGAGCGACATGGGCCGCTACATCGCGCGCCGCCTTCTACTCACCATCCCCGTCCTGCTCGGCGCCTCGTTCCTGATCTTCGCGCTGGTCTACGCGCTGCCGGGCGACCCGATCCGGGCGCTGGGGGGTGACCGCCCGCTGGCGCCGGCCGTGGTGGCCCAGCTGACCGACGAGTTCAACCTGAACGACCCGCTCTGGCTGCAGTACGTCAAGTACGTGGCCGACCTGCTCCAGGGTGACTTCGGCACCGACTTCCGAGGGCGCGAGGTCCTCGACACCATCACCCAGCGGATGCCGGTGACCGTCCAGCTGGCCGTGGTGGCCATCGCCTTCGAGATCCTGATCGGCATCGTCGCCGGCGTGCTGGCCGGCATCCGCAAGAACGGCTTCTTCGACAACGTCGTGCTGGTGAGCACCACGCTGATCGTCTCGATCCCGATCCTGGTGCTCGCCTTCATCGCGCAGTTCACCTTCGGGCTCCAGCTGGGCTGGTTCCCGATCGCCGGCATCAACGACGGCTGGTACAGCTTCCTGCTGCCCGGGCTGGTGCTGGCCGCCGGTTCGCTGGCCTACGTGGCCCGCCTGACGCGGACGAGCATCGCCGAGAACATGCGTGCCGACTACGTGCGCACCGCGCGCGCCAAGGGCCTGCCCCGCCGCGACGTGATCGTCCGGCACACCCTGCGGAACAGCCTGATCCCGGTCGTCACGTTCATCGGTGCCGACATCGGCACGCTCATGGGCGGGGCGATCGTCACCGAGACGGTGTTCAACCTGCCCGGCATCGGGCGGGCGGTCTTCGACGCCGTGCGCGCCCAGGAGGGCGCCGTGGTCGTGGGCATCGTGACGCTCCTGGTCTTCGTCTTCATCTTCTTCAACCTGGTCGTCGACGTGCTCTACGCCGTCCTCGACCCGAGGATCCGCTATGAGTGACCCGAAGCTGACCACCGTCGGCCACGACGAGGTGGGGGCCGGCGCCGTGACCGGCGGCGCCGCCGACCAGCCGGAACAGGCCCGCCAGAACAGCCTGTGGAGCGACGCCTGGCGCCAGCTCCGGCGCAACGTCCTCTTCTGGATCGGCGCCGTGCTCAGCCTGCTGTTCGTCGGGATGGCGCTGCTGCCGTCGGTGTTCGCCCGGGGTGTCGACCCGCGCTCGTGCAGCCTCTCCAACTCCAACGGCGAGCCCTCGGCGGAGCACTGGTTCGGCTTCGACCAGCAGGGCTGCGACTACCTGGCCAACGTCGTCTACGGCGCCCGCAACTCGCTGATCATCGGCCTGCTCGCCGTCGTCGTGATCCTGGTGCTCGGCGTCCTGGTGGGTGCCATCTCCGGGTTCTACGGGGGCATCACCGACAGCATCCTGTCCCGCATCGCCGACATCTTCTACGCGCTGCCGCTGATCCTCGGTGCGCTGGTGGTGCTGCGCAGCGGCATCCTCGGCCGCGGCGTGGTCGCGGTGGCGATCGCGTTGGCCCTCTTCGGCTGGATGACCGCCATGCGGCTGGTCCGGTCGCAGGTCATCGCGATCAAGAGCTCGGACTACGTCGCCGCGGCCCGGGCCATGGGCGCCTCCAGCACCCGGATCCTCGTCCGGCACATCCTTCCCAACGCCGTCGCGCCGGTGCTGGTCTACGCCACGATCACCATCGGCATCCTCATCGCGGCCGAGGCGACGCTGACCTTCCTCGGGGTTGGCCTCCAGCCGCCGGCGATCTCGTGGGGGCTGCAGATCGCCACCGGGCAGAGCCTGCTGCGCACCGCGCCGCACGCCGTCCTCTTCCCCAGCCTCGTCCTCACCCTGACTGTGATGGCCTTCGTCCTCATGGGTGACGCCCTCCGCGACGCCCTCGACCCGAAGCAGCGTTCATGAGCACCGCATCGACATCCGTGCCCTCCAGCCCGGCCCGCCGCCCCGGGGCGCCGGTCCTCGAGGTCGACGACCTCCGGGTGCAGTTCCGCACCGGGGCAGGCCTGGTCAACGCCGTCAACGGCGTCAGCTACACCGTTTCGGAGGGGGAGACCCTCGCCATCCTGGGCGAGTCCGGCTCGGGGAAGTCCGTCTCCGCCCAGGCGATCATGGGCATCCTCGACTCGCCGCCGGCCGAGGTCACCAGCGGCCGGATCGTCTTCGAGGGGCGTGACCTGCTCACGCTGCCGGAGGAGGAGCAGCGCAAGGTCCGCGGCCCAGGTATCTCGATGATCTTCCAGGATGCGCTCTCGTCGCTGAACCCCGTGTACAGCGTCGGCTTCCAGATCGGCGAGATGTTCCGGGCGCACCGGGGGACCTCCCGCAAGGAGGCGAAGCAGAAGGCCGTCGAGCTGATGGACCGGGTCCGCATCCCGGCCGCCAAGGAGCGGGTGAACGACTACCCGCACCAGTTCTCCGGCGGCATGCGGCAGCGGGTCATGATCGCCATGGCGCTGGCCCTCGACCCGCGCATCCTCATCGCCGACGAGCCGACCACCGCGCTCGACGTCACGGTGCAGGCCCAGGTGATGGACCTGCTCAAGGACCTGCAGCGGGACACCGGGATGGGGCTCATCCTCATCACCCACGACCTCGGCGTGGTCAACGAGGTCGCCGACAACGTGGCCGTCATGTACGCCGGCCGCATCGTCGAGCGCGGGACGGTCGACGAGGTCTTCAGCAACCCGGCGCACCCGTACACCGACGGGCTGATGCGCTCGATCCCGCAGGTCGAGATCAAGGGTGGCCGGCTGCAGCCGATCGGCGGCCAGCCGCCGAACCTGGCCGCCATCCCGTCGGGCTGCCCGTTCCACCCGCGGTGCCCCAAGCGCCGCACCGGCGCGGAGGCCGCCACCGGCCGCGACTGCGTCGCCGACGTCCCGCCGCTGCGGCTGGTCGTCCCGGGCCGCGAGGCGGCCTGCCACTACAGCGAGGAGGTCCTCGGTGTCTGACGCCGTCGCCGCAGCAGCCGACCGCCCGGTGCACACGCCGGGCGAGGTGCTCCTCGAGGTCAAGGACCTCAAGAAGCACTTCCCCCTGACGCAGGGCATCGTCCTCAAGCGGACGGTCGGCCACGTCCGCGCGGTCGACGGCGTCAACCTCGCGCTGCGCCGGGGCGAGACGGTCGGCCTGGTCGGTGAGTCCGGGTGCGGCAAGTCGACGGTCACCAAGATGCTGGTGGCGCTCGAGAAGCCGACCGACGGGCAGATCCTCTACAAGGGCGAGGACGTCACGAAGATGAGCGGCCGGGCGCTCAAGCAGTACCGGCGCGAGGTGCAGATCATCTTCCAGGACCCCTACGCCTCGCTGAACCCCCGCATGACCGTCGGCGACATCGTGGCCGAGGGCTGGTCGGTGCACGCCGACGTCGCGCCCAAGAAGGGCCGGCTGCAGCGCACCCAGGAGTTGATGGAGCGGGTCGGGCTCAACCCCGACTTCGTCAACCGCTACCCGCACCAGTTCTCGGGTGGGCAGCGGCAGCGCATCGGCATCGCCCGGGCGCTGGCCCTGCAGCCGGAGGTCATCGTCTGCGACGAGCCGGTGAGCGCCCTGGACGTCTCGGTGCAGGCGCAGGTCGTCAACCTGCTCGAGGACCTGCAGCACGACTTCGGGCTCTCCTACCTCTTCATCGCCCACGACCTGTCGGTGGTGCGGCACATCTCCGACCGCGTCGCGGTGATGTACCTGGGCAGCATCGTCGAGGAGGGCACGGACGTGCAGGTCTACGGCTCGCCCGCCCACCCCTACACGCAGGCGCTGCTCTCCTCGGTCCCGGTGCACGAGCCGCACCTGCGCGGGCTCAAGGAGCGGATCCTGCTTCAGGGCGACGTCCCCAGCCCCGCGAACCCGCCGTCGGGGTGCCGGTTCCGCACCCGCTGCTGGAAGGCCCAGGACATCTGCGCCACCGAGCCGCCGGCCCTGGTCGACCGGGGCCAGGGGCACCCCTCGGCCTGCCACTTCGCCGAGGCGCGCGCCGTCGTCCCCACGGAGGGCTGAGCACGCCGCGCGGGGATCAGGTGGCCTGATCCCCGCGCGTCCTCCCTCGCGGTGTGCCGTGAGGGAGGACGCGTTGCGGCGGGGGAGGACGCGGGTGCGGCCCAGGCCCGCTCGCAGCGCCGGTCGCCTCAGGGAGAATGGCCGACCGTGACCGCCGACCGACGCCTGCTCCTCGTCCACGCGCACCCCGACGACGAGACGATCAACAACGGGGCCACGATGGCCCGGTACGTCGCCGAGGGCGTCGGGGTCACCCTGCTCACCTGCACCCTGGGGGAGGAGGGCGAGATCCTGGTACCGGAGCTGGCCCAGCTCGCCGCCGACCAGGCCGACCAGCTGGGCGGTTACCGGATCTGGGAGCTGCGCGGGGCGATGGCCGCCCTCGGCGTCGAGGATTTCCGCCTCCTCGGCGGGGCGGGGCGGTACCGCGACTCGGGGATGATGGGCACGCCGGCCAACGAGCACCCGCGCGCCTTCTGGAACGCCGACCTCGGTGAAGCGGTGGCGCACGCCGTCGCCGTCGTCCGCGAGGTCCGCCCGCAGGTCGTCGTGACCTACGACGAGTTCGGCGGCTACGGCCACCCCGACCACATCCAGGCGCACCGGGTGGCCATGCGGGCGGTGGAGGCCGCCGCGGACCCCGGTTACCGCCCGGACCTCGGCGCCGCCTGGGAGGTGTCGAAGGTCTACTGGAACGCCATGCCGCGCTCGGTGGTCCGCGAGGGCATCGAGGCCATGGCCGCCCTCGGCGAGGCCTCGCCGTTCGAGGCGCTGGGCGACCCGGACGAGATCCCCTTCGTGGTGCCCGACGACGTGGTCACCTGCGCGGTGGACGCCCGGGCCTACGCCGGGCGCAAGGACGCCGCCATGCGGGCGCACCCGACCCAGATCACCGTGGACGGGCCCTTCTTCGCGCTGTCGAACAACCTCGGCCAGGAGGTGCTCGGCGTCGAGTACTACCGGCTGGTGGCGGGTGAGCGCGGCCCGGCCGTCGGGCCCGACGGCCGGGAGGACGACCTCTTCGCCGGTCTCGAGGGGTGAGCGGCCGGGGGCCGGCCACGGTGGGCCTGGGCGTCACGGCGGTCGTCGTCGCCGGGTGGCTGGCCGTCGTCGAGGTGCTCTGGCTCCCGCTGCGGGTCGGGGGTGTCCTGGTGCCGGTGTCGGTGGTGGCCGCGGTGGTGGGCAACCTGCTGCTGGTCGGTGCGGCGCTGCGGCTCAGCGGGTCGAAGCTGGTCGCCGCCCTACCCGCCGTCACCTGGCTGGTGGTCGCGGTCGCCGCCATGGTGCGGCGCCCCGAGGGGGACCTGCTGCTGGTCTCCGGCGGTGCGCTGGGCCTGGTGAGCACCGCGTTCCTCCTGCTGGGCGTGCTGGCCGGGGCGCTCGCGCTCGGCCTGGCCCTGGGCGCACCCGCCCGCCGGGTCAGCTCGGTGGGGCCCACCGGTAGTGGTAGCGGTGGTGCTCGGTGAACCCCATCCGGGCGTAGAGCGCGAGCGCCGCGGTGTTCGACGCGGTCACCTGCAGCAGGCAGGAGGTGGCCCCGCGGGTGCGGGCCTCGGTGGCCAGCGCCGCCATCACCGTCGTCGCCAGGCCGCGCCGCCGGTGGGGCTCGTCGACGGTCACCGCGCTGACCACGAGCCAGCCGTCGCTGACCACGCCACGGGCGACGGCGGCCGGCCGGTTCGCCGCGGGGTCGGGCCGGACGGAGGCGGACAGCGGCCGCTCGGCGTTGCGCAGGACCGCCGCCGCGGAGGCCGGGAGCGCCGCGCCGCGGTGCCGGTAGCCGGCCAGCCAGACCTCGTCGGGCGCGTCGTCGAGGAGCACCGGGGCGTGCGCAGCGGGCCACGGGCCCAGCGGCGCGACCAGCACCAGGGTGTCCTCGTCCCGGGCCCACCCGGCGGTGGCGAACGCCGCGTCGGCCGCCTCCGCGCCCGGGGCCGGGACGGCGGCGCAGGCACGCAGCCCCCGATCGGCGTACCAGGCGGTGACCGCGGCCACGGCCGACGGCAGGTCCTCCGGCGGATCGCCGGTCACCAGCACCGAGTTGGCCCGGCCGGTGAAGCCGCCGCCGGCGCGCAGCAGCCAGTCGCCGTAGCTCTCCTCCTCGAGCCCCCGCCAGGTGCGGGCGGCGAGGCGTTCCAGCTCGGCGACCCGGGTGGGAGCTGCTGCGGTCACGGCGACGATCATGGCGCGCCGCACCACGGGGGGCGGACCCGCCCCCTGCTCAACCCCGCCGTGGAACGGCGGCGGGCAGGGGGCGGGCGTTCAGCCAGCCCAGCACCCGCTCCGCCGGCATGGGCCGGGAGATGTGGTACCCCTGCGCCACGTCGCAGCCCCACTCGCGCAGCGCGGCGAGCGCGTCGGCGTCCTCGACGCCCTCGACGACCATGTCCATCCCGAGGTCGCGGCTCAGCTGCAGGGTGCTGCGCACGATCGCCGCCGCCCGGGGGTCGGACGTCAGGTGGGTGACGAAGCTGCGGTCGAGCTTGAGCTCGTCCACCGGCAGCGCGCGCAGGTAGGACAGCGAGGAGTACCCGGTGCCGTAGTCGTCCACCGACAGCCGGACGCCCAGCCGGCGCAGCCCGGCCATGACCTCCTGGCTGCGCGCGGCGTCGGCCATCAGGACGTCCTCGGTGATCTCCAGGACCAGCGAGCCGGCCGGCACCGAGCAGGCGTCCAGCAGCATCGCCACCTGTTCGGGCAGGGCGACGTCCTGCAGGTTGGACACCGAGAGGTTCACCGCGACCGACAGATCGTGGCCGTGGGTCCGCCAGGTGCGCAGGTCCTGCAGCGCCTGCTCGAGCACCCGCAGCGCCAGCCGGCGCATCAGCCCGGCCTGCTCGGCCAGGGGCAGGAAGACGTCGGGGTAGAGGAGGCCGCGGTCGGGGTGCTCCCAGCGGACCAGGGCCTCGACCCCGGCGACGCAGCCGGTGCGCAGGTCGAGCTGGGGCTGGTAGTGGTTGACGAGCTCCTCGCCGTCGAGGGCCGAGCGCAGCTCCTCCAGCGTCTGCAGCCGGTCCCGGGTCGCCGGGGTGCCGTCGGGCGCCCACAGCTCGTAGCCCCGGCGTCCGCGCTTGGCCGCGTACATCGCGGAATCCGCCCGGGCCAGCAGCAGCGAGCGGTCGCGGCCGTGGTCCGGGCAGAGGGCGACGCCGATGCTGGCGTCCACGTGCAGCGACATGCCGGCCAGGAGGAAGGCGTCCCGGAGCGCGGCGCCCAGCCCGTCGGCCACCTCGCGGGCCCGGTCGGCATCGGCGTCGGGCAGCAGGACGGCGAACTCGTCCCCGCCCATGCGGGCCAGCAGGTCGCCGGGGCGCAGCGCCCGCCGCAGGCGGGGGCCGACCAGGCAGAGCAGGTCGTCGCCGACGCTGTGCCCGAAGCTGTCGTTGATCTCCTTGAACCGGTCGAGGTCCACCATGAGCAGGGCGAACCGCCGGTCGCGCTCCCCGTGGACCGCCGCCTCGACGGTCTCGATGAACTTCCGGCGGTTGGGCAGGCCGGTGAGCGGGTCGTGGTGGGCCTCGGTGGCCAACTGGGCCAGGCGCTCCTGCTCGGCGGCGCGCAGCTCGGCGTTCTCCACGACCAGGGCGCCTTCGAGGGTGACCTGGCGGACGGCGTCGCGCTCGGAGGGGCTCCAGCCGCGGGCGGTGCCGACCGATCCGGTGACGACCAGGCCCAGGAGCCGGTCGCGGGACATCAGCGGCACGCTGACGTACGAGCGGAGGTCCAGGGCGCGCACCAGGTCCGAGTCGAGCAGGTCGGTGGCTCCGGCGTCCTCGACGAAGACGGGGACCGGCTCCTCCGTGGCGAGCCGCCAGAGGGGGATCTCGGACGCCGGCCGCCCGACCAGGCGGGCCCGCACGACCTCCTCGTGCTCCTCCGGCCAGCCCACGTGCCGCACCTCGCGGATGCGGTCGTCGTCATCGACCAGGTAGGCGGCGCTGCGCTCGGTGCCGGCCAGCCGCTGGACGGCCCGGGCCAGCACCTCGGCGGCGGCCGCGGCACCGGTCACCGCCGAGCCGTCGACGAGCAGCTGCCGCACGACCCGGGCGGTCACGAGCGAGGCCGCGCGGGCCTGACTCGTGCGGGCCTGCTCGATGACGCCCCCGAGGTGCGCGCCGCCGGCGGCGGCGAGCCGGCGGACGTCCTCGGAGAAGGGGCGCACCTGCGTGCTGTCCAGGGTGAGGACCCCGGCGAGCTCGGGGGTGCGGCCGAGGGGGACGGCGAGCGCTGAGGCGATCTGGAAGGAGTCGACCCACCAGCCCGAGACGAGTTCGGAGTCGCGGTCGGCGGTGAGCGGGGTGCCGGTGCGCAGCACCGTCTCGGCGAGCTCGAGGGGCACCGGGGCGCTGCGGAACTGCCGCCAGGTGGCGAGGTCGTGCCGGCCGTCGGCGTAGGCGGCCATGCGGGGCACCAGCCGGCCGTCCTCGAGCAGGAAGACGCAGGCCCGCTCGACCTCGCCGAGCTCGGCCAGCTGGCGGCAGGCCGAGCCGAGCAGGTGGTCCATCGACTGGGCCTGCGCGGCGGACTCGATCAGCGTGAGCAGGACGCCGGCCTGCTCGAGCCGGCGCTGCTGGGCGCGCCGGCCCCAGGCCTCGGCCAGCGCAGCGGCGATCCGGGGGGTGACCTGGCGCAGCAGGTGCGGGGCCGCGGCGGCGGCGGGCTCGACGGTCAGGACGCCGACGACCTGCCCGTCCACCAGCAGCGGTTCGCCGTGACCGGAGCGGATGCCCACCTCGGCGAGCTGGCGGTCCTCGGCGCGGCGGCCGTCGGCGTGGGCGACGACGGCCCGGCGGCCGGTGACGACGGCGGACAGGAACGGGGAGTCGCGCAGGAAGGTGGGGGTCCGCAGGGCCGGGTGCAGGGGCAGCGGGTCCCGGGTGGCGGCGGTGGACTGCCGGAACGGGACGACGAGCTCGGTGGTGGCCTCGTGCACCCACACCGACACCCGTGTCGCGCCGGAGGACGCGCGCAGCCGGTGGAGCAGGTGCACCAGCGCGGCGTGGGCGTCGAAGGGTGACGCCGGCGGCTCCAGCCGCGGCGCCGCGTCGTCCTGCGTGGTCCCGGACACGAGGTCGAGATCGGCGTCCGTGCCCGGTGCTTGAGCGGCGGGGCGCGGCCCACCCCGATGGGGGGACGCCCGCCGGCGACCGGGCCGGCTGCCCCGGGTGGGGGACCCGGCGGGTGGCCCGTGGCACGGTGGCCGGCGTCGGAGGTGATACTAGGTGCGCATCTGGCGTGACCGGCCCCGGTCGGCGCGCCGCCCGAGCGTCCCCGGGAGGGAACCCCGTGACCTACGTCATCACCCAGGCCTGCGTCGACGTTCTCGACAAGGCGTGCATCGACGAGTGTCCGGTGGACTGCATCTACGAGGGCGACCGGATGCTGTACATCCACCCCGACGAGTGCGTCGACTGCGGTGCCTGCGAGCCGGTGTGCCCGGTGGAGGCCATCTACTACGAGGACGACGTCCCGGACAAGTGGAAGGACTTCTACAACGCCAACGTGGAGTTCTTCTCCGACCTGGGCAGCCCGGGCGGTGCCGCGAAGACCGGGAAGATCGGCAAGGACCACCCGCTGGTGGCCGCCCTCCCGCCCCAGGGCGAAGGTCACTGACCGCTCCGGTCCCCGGCGCGCCGCGGGCGCTGCCGGACTTCCCCTGGGACTCCCTGGCGGGTGCGCGGGCGCGGGCAGCCCAGCACCCGGGCGGCGTCGTCGACCTGTCGATCGGCACGCCGGTCGACAGCACGCCCGCGGTGCTGCGCGAGGCGCTGGCCTCGGCGGCCGACGCCCCGGGCTACCCGACGGCGCTGGGCACCGCGCAGCTGCGCACGGCCGCTGCCGGCTGGCTCGCGCGGCGGCTGGGCGTGCACGTCGCCGACCCGCTGGGTGGGCAGCCCCCGCTGATCCCCACGGTGGGCTCCAAGGAGCTCGTCGCGCTCCTCCCCACCCTGCTCGGGCTGCAGGGCGGTGCGAGCACCGTGGTGGTCCCCGAGGTCGCGTACCCGACCTACGAGGTCGGTGCGGTGCTGGCCGGCCTCGCGGTGCGCCGGAGCGACACCCCGCCGGCCGACGCGGCCGGCGTCTCGCTCGTCTGGCTCAACTCCCCGGGCAACCCCCACGGCCGGGTGCTGACGGTCGAGCAGCTGCGCGCGTGGGTCGACTGGGGGCGTGCGCACGGCGTGCCCGTGGTGGCCGACGAGTGCTACATCACCCTGGGCTGGGACGTGGAGCCCCGCTCGATCCTGCACCCCGACGTCGCCGGTGGCGACCACACCGGGCTGCTCGCGGTGCACTCGCTGTCCAAGCAGTCGACGGCGGCCGGCTACCGGGGCGGCCTGCTCTCCGGTGACCCGGAGCTGGTGCGCCGCGTCTGGGAGGTGCGCCGCCACCTCGGGTTGCTGGTCCCGGGGCCGGTCCAGGCCGCGATGGCGGCCGCGCTGGACGACGACTCGCACGTCGACGCGCAGCGGGAGCGGTACCGCCGGCGGCGCGAGCGGCTGGCCGCCGCGGTACGCGCGGCCGGGATGCGCATCGACCACTCGGAGGCGGGCCTCTACCTCTGGGCGACCCGTGAGGAGGACTGCTGGGCGACGATCGACCGGCTGGCGGCCCTGGGCATCGTCGCCGCCCCGGGCAGCTTCTACGGCCCGGCCGGGGCCCGGCACGTCCGGATGGCGCTCACCGCGGCCGACGAGCGGATCGACGCCGCTGTGGAACGCCTGACCGCCTGAGAGCCGGCCACGCCGAGGTCCGCCTCAGGCCGGGAGGAGTCGTGGCGTCCCCGTCGCCGTGTGCCGTCGCCGTGCGTCGACGCCTCCACCGGGCGGCCCGGGGCCTGCCCAGGTGCTGGGGCGTTGAGGGATCTCAACGCCCCAGCACGATGCCCGGTGACGATGGCGCGGGGAGACGCTCCGGGGGAAACCGCAGGTCAGAGGGTCACCGGGTGATTCCTGGGCGGTATCCCCGCCTCGGCGTCCGCGTGCCGCGACGGGCGTTGAGGGATGTCAACGCCTCGCCCTCTGGTGCCTCGGTCCGCTGCGGTCGCAACCTTTTCCACAGCGCACCACCACGGACCATCCGATGCAGGAAGAGGGATCCCATGCTCCGCAGGAGAACCGCGACAGTGGCTCTGGCGACCGCCGGCCTGATCGCGATGCCGTCAGCCGCCTTCGCCGACACGGTCGACATGGCGCCGACCTCCATCACCGATGACGCCGGCTCGACCGTCGCGTTCACGGTCAAGCTGCTGGCTGACGCCCAGGGCGAGGCGCAGGACGACGTCCCCGGCTGCAACGCCACCGCCACCGCTCCGGTTCGCATCGATCTGACGTCGGACAAGTCGTGGGCGACCACGAACCCGGCATCCGTGACCGTGACCGACTGCACGAGCGAGCACAGCGTCAACCTCGTCCTCGCCGGCGACGCTCCGGACGGCGAGCACGCCAAGATCACCGGTGTCGCCACCGGTGGTCTCCAGGACGTGGCTGTGCAGGTCAAGGTCCAGGGGCGGACGACGACGCAACTGTTCGACTCGACGTTCCGGCAGGACTTCATCAACGTGCACGTCGACAACCCGACCGTGACACCGCCACCGCCGCCTCCTCCGGCGCCGGACGCCGACGGTGACGGGATCCCCGATGCTTCGGACAACTGCATCAGCGTCTCGAACGCCGACCAGGCCGACGCCGACGGGGACGCGCTCGGCAACGCCTGCGACTCGAACTCGTACGCCCCGGCGATCGGTACCGCCGCCGGTGACGCCAACGGCACGGAGGGCCAGACGCTCCAGGCCAGCGGATCCTTCACCGACCGCGACGGCAACGCGAGTCTGACGCTCTCGGTCCCGGCCGGCACGCCCGGCACGTTCACCGACAACGGCGACGGCACCTGGTCGTGGAGCCTCGTCACGGACGACGACGTGGCGCCGGGGACCGTCACCGTCACCGCGGCGGACGGCGAGCACGCCAGCGCGACGGACGACTTCGGATACTCGGCGGGCAACGCCGCCCCCGTGATCACCAGCGTCACGCAGACCCGCGTCAACAACTGCGCTGTCACCCTCGGGGCGACCTACACCGACGCCGGCTCGGCCGACACGCACACCACCTCGGTCCTGTGGTCTGACGGCAGCACGCAGCTCGCCCGGGCGTTCCCCGCTGCCGGCAGCTACGACGCCACCATCACCGTGACCGACGACGACAGCGGCTCGGACAGCGAGACGGTCTCGGGTGTCCGCGCCTACAACACCGCCAGCGCGATCATGCAGCCGATCAACAGCACCGGCTCCCGCAGCGGCTTCAAGGCCGGCAGCACCATCCCGGTCAAGATCACCGTGACCGGCTGCGATGGCGCTGCGGTCGGCAACCTCACCCCTGCTGTGAACCTGGTGCAGGGTGACACGACGCCCGACGTCGCGGTCAACGAGGCGGTCATCACCGAGGTCGCCACCAACGGCAAGCTGATGCGCTGGGACGGGAGCCAGTACATCTACAACCTGTCGACCAAGCTGAGCCAGTTCACCAACGCCGCCCTGACCCAGGGGACGTACACCGTCTCGGTGAGCGACCCGAGCTTCGCCGCTCCGGTCAAGGCAGCGTTCGACCTCCGCAAGTGATCTGAGCGGGCCGGCCCGCACACGCCGGTACAGGGCCGGGCCCGGGGAGCGATCCCCGGGCCCGGCTTCCGTCTGCGCTGAGCAGCTGATCCGGGCGGGGAAGCGCCTCCGGCCCGGTCGTCGCTACCGGCTGAAGCGGTTCTCCGGACGGTTCGACCCCTGCCGCGAGAGCTGCACCGCGGACTGCCGGTCCTTCACCTGCAGCTTCTTGAGCACGGCGGCGACGTGCGACCGCACGGTGACGGGCGCCACGAACAGCTTCTTGGACATCTCCTCGGTCGACAGTCCCTCGGCCATCAGGTCGAGGATCTCTGCCTCCCGCTCGGTCAGTTCGATGTGCTTGGAACGGTTGGGCAGGAACAGCCGGCGCCGGGCCGGCGGCTGGAACTCCGCCATGACCTGCTGCACCAGCCAGCGGGGCAAGGTCGTCTCGCCGGCCAGCGCGGAGCGCAGTGCCGGGCCGATGCGTTCGGGGTCCATGCCCTTGACCAGGTAGGCCGAGGCGCCGGCCCGCAACGCGTTGAAGAGGTCGCGGTCGTCCTGCGACGCCGTCAGCATGACCACCGTCGTGCCAGGAAGGGTGGAGTTGATCTCGGCCGCGGCGGCAATGCCACCACCGGGCATGTGGATGTCCAACAGGCACACGTCCGGGCGCAGCTCGCGCGCCTTCGCGACCGCGGTGGGTGCGCTGTCCACGTCGGCGACGACCTCGAAGCCTTGTTCCTCCAGCGCTTCGCGGACGACCGCCCTCGTCGGTGCGTGGTCGTCGGCCAGCAGGACCTGCAGCACGTCGCTCATGGCCAGCTCACCTGCACGGTGGTGCCCTCCCCTGGAGCGGAGTCGATCCGGAGCGCCGCACCCAACGCCTCGGCCCGCTGCCGCATGCTCGTGAGGCCGAACCCTCCCGGCCGGCCGGTGGTCGGGTCGAAGCCGCGTCCGTCGTCGATGATCGCCAGGCACGTCGGATCGGGGGTCAGCCGGATCTCGACCCGCTGCGCGGCCCCGTGCCGCACCGCGTTGCGCACCGCCTCGGCAGTGATGCGCAGCAGGGCCTCGGCGCGCGTCCCATCCACGTCCGCCACGGAGCCGAGCTGGGTGATGACCTTCACGTCGTACCGGTGGGACATGTCGTCGGCGAGCCGCTGTAGGGCTACCGAGAAGGGGTCGTCGGGCGACGCGGTCAGCGCACTGATGGCCTGTCGTGCCTCGTCAACCGCACGCGCTGCGGCAGCGCCGATGAGCTCGGCCGTCGCACGGTCCGGCCGCGTGGCCAGCCGGCGGGCCTGCGTGGAGATGTAGGTCAGCTCCTGAGCCAGTCCGTCGTGCAGGTCGCGCGCCATGCGACGTCGGTCCTCGAGAACCGCTGTGTGCACGCGGAGCTGCCAGTACGAACGGATCTCACCCACCGCGCCCACGAGCAGGAGAAGGTAGAAGCCCAACCGGAGGAAGTCGCCGGTGTGGACGAAGTCGGAGTAGAGAGACGGGAAGAGCAGGTAGTGCACCCGGGCGAAGGCGGCCAGCACGCAGCCGGCACCTATCCACCGGAGCATCTGGTCGCCGGTGCGCGCGCTCTGCCGCGTGAAAGCGACCGCCGCCAAGGCGTACAGCCCCGCACCCAGGCCCTGCACCGCGAGGACGGCGGGGTGGGCGACCAGGCGGGGCCTGCTGGCGTCGGCGAGCGCCGTCTGGGGGTCGACCATCGGGGGTAGCGCCTCGCCCAGCGCGACGCCCGCGGCGGTGAGGGCGAGAACGACCGACGCGATGCCCGCCGTTGTCGCCAGGGACATCCTGCGGGTCGCGTGCCGGGCGACCGGGACCAGCGCTGCTGCGGTCAGCACGACGGTCCCGAGCAGGCGGATGGCCAGTGCCTCCCACCGCGAGAAGTGGTCCTCCCGCGCCAGGGCCACCGCGCCGGGCAGCGCGGTGAGCACCAGGTTCGCCACGGCGACGGTGCACAGTGCCAGCACGATGAGCAGGTCCTGGACACGGCGACCGTCCCGGAACCGCCCGTAGACCAGGAGGGCGGTTAGGAGCGCGACCACCGCGTTGAGGGTCTCCAGAACCGCGCGGAGGGCCGGAGCCTGGTACGCGAAGCTCATCGACGGCAGCGCCACCACTGCCGCCGTGGCAGCGGCCGCTGCAACGGCGGTCCACCCGGCGGCGGCCGCTGGACGAGCCCCCGTGGCTGTCACGATCTGAGACTAGGGGCTCGTCCCCGGGGTAGCAGCCGCGCGAGCTGGAGAAATGTCCTGGTTACCCGGTCGGGGGATCGACGGTCGGCGCACGGTGAACGTCGAGACGCGGAGAGCCATGACGGGTGCGTGGGCGCCGCCGACCGGCGCTGGTCGTGGGCACCTTCCGCCGGCTCGGGTCACGCGCAGGGCAGCTCGCCGTCGCCCGGACGCAGCGCCGCGGTGAGGTCGACCGCCATCGCCTCGTGCTGCTGGTACAGCTCCGGGAAGCCGGAGCGCTGCACGGCCTGGGCGACCTCGGTGAGCCGGCCGGTCTCCCAGCCGGGGATCTGCACGAGGTGGTCGTAGAACTGGCCGGCCGCGTAGACCGGGTCCTGCACCTGCTCGGGGGTTCCCCAGCCCTGCGAGGGGCGTTGCTGGAACAGGCCGAGGGAGTCCCGGTCGCCGTAGTCGAGGTTGCGCAGGGTCGACTCCTGCATCGCGGTCGCCAGCGCGATGACCACGGCCCGGTCCGGCAGCCCGCGGTCGCGGCCCACCTGCGCGATGGTCGCTGCGTTCTGCACCTGCTCGGCGGAGAGGGTCACCGACGAGCCGGGCAGGGTGCAGCTGCCCGAGGTGGGGAGTTCGACGGTGATGTCGGCCCGCCAGGCCACCGCGGCGAAGAGGGCGGCGCCCACCAGCAGCGCCGGCCACCAGCCCAGCACGCCCGGTCCGCGCTTCCGACGCCGGCGCCGGGTGGCTCCCGAGGCGGGGCGGCGCCGGTTCGCCGGGCGGCGGGTCGTCCTGCGCGCCGAGGCAGCGGCGCCGTGGGTCACGGGTCGGACGGTCGGCATCGCCTGCCGACTGTAGGTGCCGGACCTGACGGTTCCCTGGACGCGGCCACCCCGCGCCGTGCCAGATGGCGGTGGAACGGCCACCTCGCGGCGGCTCGGGCCGATAGCGTGTGCCCGCCGCCGAGGAGGAGCCATGGCCGACGTACTGCTGCCCGGGATCACCGCCACGCGGGTGCCCACCCCGCGACTCACCCAGAACGTCCTGCACCCGTCCACCGTGGACCCCGGCGAGCTGACCGCCGGCGGCGAGATCGTGCTGCTCGTGCACGGCAACGTCAGCTCGGCGCTCTTCTGGCAGCAGCCGCTGCTGACCCTCTCGGAGGGGGCGCGGGTACGGCCGCTGGCCGTGGACCTGCGCGGCTACGGCGACACCGATCCGCTGCCCGTCGACGCGCGCCGGGGTGTGCGCGACTGGGCCGACGACGTCGCGGCGCTGCTGGACACCCTCGGCGTCGAGCGGGTCCACCTGGTCGGCTGGAGCATGGGCGCGGCCGTCGTCCTCCAGCTCCTGCTCGACGCGCCGGCGCGGATCGCCTCGGTGGCGCTGGTGGCCCCGGTCTCCCCGTACGGCTTCGGTGGCACCGCCGGGCCGGAGGGACGCCGTCTCGCCGAGGACGGTGCCGGCTCCGGGGGTGGTGCGGCCAACCCCGAGTTCGTCGCCGCGCTGGCGGCCGGCGACACGGGTGACGGCAGCCCGACCAGCCCGCGCTCGATCCTGCGGGCCTTCTACGTGGCGCCCGGGTCGCTGCCGCTGGACCCCGCCGTGGAGGACGTCTTCGTCGCCTCGATGCTCTCCACCCGCACCGGCGCCGACCACTACCCGGGGGACTCCGCGCCGAGCCCCACCTGGCCGGGGGTGGCACCGGGTCAGCGCGGGGTGCTGAACACGATGGCGCCGACGGTCATGGACGTGTCGGGCATCGACGTGCTGGCCGAGAAGCCGCCGGTGCTGTGGATCCGCGGGGACGCCGACGCGATCGTGTCGGACACCTCCGTGTTCGACCTGGCGTACCTGGGGCAGCTGGGGGCGGTGCCGGGCTGGCCGGGGGAGGCGGTCTGCCCGCCGCAGCCGATGGTCGCCCAGACCCGCGCGGTGCTGGAGCGGTACGCCGCGGCCGGGGGCACCTACCGCGAGGTGGTGCTGCCCGGGGTCGGGCACTCCCCTCACGTCGAACGGCCGCAGGAGTTCGTGGTGGCCCTGCTCGAGCACCTCGACGTCCCCGCGGATGCCACGGCCGACGTGCCCTGAGGCAGGGAGGCACAGGAGGCTCTACCTGCGTCCCGGGCCGGGAGGACGCAGATGGAGCCTCCTGTGCCTCGTCAGTTCGCGTGGAGCTCGGCGTTGAGGGCACCCCAGTCGCCGTCGCGGGGGAGCGCCTCGAGGGCACCGCTGACGCTGTTGCGCCGGAAGAGGAGGCCGTCGCGGCCGGAGAGCTCCTTGGCCTTGACCGAGGAGCCGTCGGGCAGCGTGACCCGCGAGCCGGCGGTGACGTAGCACCCCGCCTCGACGACGCAGCCGTTGCCCAGCGAGATGCCGATGCCGGCGTTGGCGCCCAGCAGGCAGCCGCTGCCGATGGAGATCACCTGCGTGCCGCCGCCGGAGAGGGTGCCCATGATCGAGGCGCCGCCGCCGATGTCGCTGTCGGCCCCGACGACCACGCCCGCGCTGATCCGGCCCTCGACCATGCTGGGTCCCAGCGTGCCGGCGTTGAAGTTGACGAAGCCCTCGTGCATGACCGTCGTCCCCTCGGCCAGGTGGGCGCCCAGGCGCACCCGGTCGGCGTCGGCGATGCGCACGCCGGAGGGGATGACGTAGTCCACCATCCGGGGGAACTTGTCGACGCCGAAGACGGTCACGTGGCCCACGGCCGCCCGCAGCCGGTGGGCGTTGAA
This sequence comes from Blastococcus sp. SYSU DS0533, assembly GCF_054050775.1. NCBI lineage: Bacteria > Bacillati > Actinomycetota > Actinomycetes > Geodermatophilales > Geodermatophilaceae > Blastococcus > Blastococcus sp. SYSU DS0533. Next base: position 282,850 of record NZ_JBJGZZ010000005.1, read on the forward strand.
GGTGGCTGCCTCGACCGGCCCGGCGCTGGTCCAAGCCACGTTGGTGAGCAGGCCGAACACACCGGTCATGTCCGCCCCGTGCGGCTTGATCAGCCGGTGCGAGAGCAGGTGCAGCCGCAGCCAGACGTCGTGGGTGTCCACCGGCGGCTGGGCGAGGTCGGCGATGACGGTGCGGACGGCGATGACCTCGACGCCGCGGGCCTCGTCGCGGCGCACCAGACCGCCGTAGTCGGGACCGAGCTCGCCGGAGAGCTCCAGCGCGCCCAGGCGGGTGCTCCGCGAGGCCTCGCCGGCGGGCGCACCCAGCCGGGGCTCGGGGTACCAGGTGTCCAGCACGGTGCCCGAGGCGGTGATGGTCGCCAGACCGGCGGCGACGGCGGAGACGGGGGCGGGCGCTGCGTCAGTCACGCCGGGAACGCTACCCAGACCGTTGCGCGGCGGAGCGGGCCGGTGGTGAGGTGCTGGAACGGCCTGGCTGCGGGGGCCCGGGGCGAGCGTCAGCGAGTTCCGGGGGGGGGTGGTGAGGTGCTGGAACGGCCTGGCTGCAGGGGCCCGGGGCGAGCGTCAGCGAGTTCCGGGGGGCAGCCAGGTCCTCTCACTAAGCTCGGCAGCCGTGAGCACCCTGCCGCAGCTCGACCTGTCCGCCGACGTCCTCGCGCTGACCCGCGCCCTGGTCGACGCGCCCTCGGTCTCGGGCAGCGAGACGGCGCTGGCCGACGCGGTGGAGGCGGCGCTGCGGGCGCTGGGCGGGCTGGAGGTGGAGCGGGTGGGCGACGCGGTGCTCGCCCGCACCAACCTCGACCGGCCCACCCGGGTCGTCCTCGCGGGGCACCTGGACACGGTGCCGATCGCCGGCAACGTGCCCAGCCGGCTCGACGAGGCCACCGGTCGCCTCTACGGCTGTGGCACCAGCGACATGAAGGCCGGCGACGCGGTGATGCTGCGGCTGGCCGCGGTCTTCGGTGTCCCCGGCGCGGAGCCGGCGCACGACCTCACGTTCGTCTTCTACGACAACGAGGAGGTCGAGGCCGTGAAGAACGGGCTCGGCCGGGTGGCCCGGGAGCGGCGCGGCTGGCTCTACGGCGACCTCGCGATCCTGCTGGAGCCGACGGACGGCGAGATCGAGGCCGGCTGCCAGGGCACGCTGCGCGCGGTGCTGGAGACGACCGGCCGCCGGGCGCACAGCGCGCGCAGCTGGCTGGGGGTGAACGCCGTCCACGGGTTGGCCGGGGCGCTGGCCGCGCTGGCCGCCTACCGGCCCCGGGAGGTCGAGATCGACGGCTGCACCTACCGCGAAGGGCTGAACGCCGTGGGCATCTCCGGCGGGGTCGCGGGCAACGTGATCCCCGACGAAGCCGCGCTCACCGTCAACTTCCGCTACGCGCCCGACCGCGACGAGGACGCCGCCGAGGCGCACGTGCGCGAGGTGTTCGCCGACGCGATCGCGGCCGGTGCGACGCTCACCGTCGTCGACAACGCCGGGGGAGCGCTGCCCGGGCTCGCCGAGCCGGCTGCCGCCGCCTTCATCGCCGCCGTCGGCCGCCCGGCCCGGGCCAAGCTGGGCTGGACCGACGTCGCCCGGTTCGCCGCCTTCGGCATCCCTGCGATCAACTACGGACCGGGCGACCCGCAGCTGGCCCACACCCGCGAGGAGCACGTCCTGGTGGACCGGCTGCAGCCCGCCGTCGACGCCCTCACCGCCTACCTCTCCGGGAGGACCGCATGACCGCCACCCCACCGCCGGAGGGCCGGCGCCCGCGCCCGACCCGCCACCGCGGGCCGATCATGCTGCGCGGCGGCGAGCCGGACCCGCAGGCCCAGGGCAGCACGACCGACCAGCGGCTGCTGGACCGGCGCGGCCCCACCGACTGGGTCCACACCGACCCGTGGCGCGTGCTGCGCATCCAGAGCGAGTTCGTGGAGGGCTTCGGCCTGCTCGCCGAGCTGCCCCGCGCCGTCAGCGTGTTCGGCAGCGCCCGCACCCCGCGTGACCACCCGCACTACGCCGCGGGCGTGGAGATCGGCGCCGCCCTGTCCCGCGCCGGGTACGCCGTGATCACCGGCGGCGGGCCGGGTGCGATGGAGGCGGCCAACCGCGGTGCCTCGGAGGCCGGCGGCCTCTCGGTCGGGCTGGGCATCGAGCTGCCGTTCGAGCAGGAGCTCAACGAGTGGGTCGACGTCGGCATCTCTTTCCGCTACTTCTTCGTGCGCAAGACCATGTTCGTGAAGTACGCGCAGGCCTTCGTGATCCTCCCCGGCGGCTTCGGCACCCTCGACGAGCTGTTCGAGGCGCTCACGCTCGTCCAGACCCGCAAGGTCACCCGCTTCCCGGTGATCCTCTACGGCACGGAGTACTGGGGCGGCCTGATCGACTGGGTGCAGACGACGATGGCCGGCCACGGCGCCATCAGCCCCGGCGACGTGGACCTGCTGCACTGCACCGACGACGTCGACGAGATCGTGGCGGTCGTCCAGGAGGCCGAGAAGGCGCGGGCGGCGGGCGACAACGGCGGGGGGATGCGCGCCGCGGCGACCGGCCCGTCGGACGCCTGAGGTGCTCTCCTTCGTCCTGTTCGTGGTCGCCGTGCTGCTGGTCGGCGGTGCGCTGTTCCTCGTGGCCTCGCTGCTGCTCGGCCGCGGCGAGACGCAGCCGCCGGCCGACCCCGACCGGTCGCCGGTCGAGCTGCCCGACGACCGGCCGGTGGTGGCCGACGACATCCGGCGGCTGCGGATCGCGGTGACCGCCCGCGGCTACCGCATGGTCGAGGTGGACTGGCTGCTCGACCAGCTGGCGCACACGCTGGACGAGCGGGACGCGGAGATCGCTGCGCTCCGCGCCGAGCTGGCCGCACGGAGCCGGCAGGAGGCGCCGGCCGACCGGGAGGGGGCGGAGGGTGCCTGAGCTGGTGGAGCGGGTGGAGGTGGCGGCACCGCCCGAGCGGGTGTGGGCCGCGCTCACCGACTGGACGCGGCAGGGCGAGTGGATGCTCGCGACCGACGTCGAGACCGTCGGCGGGCCCGCGCAGGGCGTCGGGGGCCGGCTGGCTGCCCGCACCGGGTTGCCCGTGCCGGGCCGGCCCCGGCTGGGGTTTCTCGACACGATGGTCATCACCGCGTGGGACCCCCCGCGCCGGGTGGAGGTGCTGCACACCGGGCGGTTGGTGCGCGGCCCGGGCATCTTCGAGATCGAGCCGCGCGGGGAGCAGAGCACCTTCGTCTGGATCGAACGGCTCGACCTGCCCCTCGGCGTGGTCGGCCGGGTCGGGTGGGTGGTCGTCAGGCCGTTCGCGCTGCTGGGTATCCGCTGGTCCTTGAGGCGCTTCGCCGCGTTCGCCCGAGCCCGCTGACCTGCTGCAGGACGGCGCCGGGCATCGGTGAGGATGTGGCCGTGCGCGAGGGGACGGCGGGGGCGTGAGCCGGCGGGGCTGGCTGCTGTTCCTGGCCATGTCGGTGATCTGGGGTGTGCCGTACCTGCTCATCAAGGTGGCCGTCGGGGAGGTGCCGCCGGTTGCGGTCGTGTTCGCCCGCTGCGTCGTCGGCGCCGCGCTGCTGCTCCCCTGGACGGTGGCGCGCGGGCAGCTGCGCCCCGCGCTGCGGCACTGGAAGGCGCTGCTGCTGTTCACCGCGCTCGAGATGACCGGGCCCTGGTTGCTGCTCTCCTACGCGGAGCAGACGCTGTCGAGCTCCCTCACCGGGCTGCTGGTGGCCGGCGTGCCGTTCGTGGCCGCGCTGGCCGCCCGGCTCGCGGGTGAGGAGGAGCGGCTCACCCCCGTGCGCCTGCTGGGCATGGGCGTCGGCGTCGTCGGCATCGCCGTGCTGCTCGGCCTGGACCTGGAGGGCGCGCAGCTGCTGCCGATCGCCGCCGTCGGGCTGGTGGTCCTGGGCTACGCGACGGCGCCGCTCGTGGTCAGCCGGGCCCTGCCCGAGGTGCCGGGCGTGGCGGCGAGCTCCGTCGCGCTGGTCGTGACCGCGGCGGTCTACGCGCCGTTCGCCGTCCCGCGGCTGGCCGCGGTGACGGCGGCGTCGGCGGAGGCGCGGCTCTCCCTGCTCGCCCTCGGGGTGCTCTGCACCGCGGTGGCGCTGGCGCTGTTCTTCGCCCTGATCCGCGAGGTGGGGCCGCAGCGGGCGCTGGTGATCACCTTCGTGAACCCGGTCGTCGCGGTGCTGCTGGGCGTGCTGCTCCTCGACGAGCCGTTCACCCTGGGACTCGCCCTCGGGCTGCCCCTGGTGCTGGTCGGGTGCGTGCTGGCGACCCGGCGCAGCGCTGCGAGGCCCGAGCCGAGCGTCGCGGCGGTGGACGCCTCCGCCCGCTGACCGGTCAGCGGCGGCGGGCCCGGCGGGTGCGCACGACCGCCCATCCCGCGGCGGCCGCGAGGACCTCGGCCACGACGAGCAGCAGGTTGCGGCCGTGGTCGTCCTGCGGCAGGGAACCCGGCTCCCGCACGGCCCCGGGTCCAGCGCGAACACCAGGGTCACGGCCATCGGCGCGCGGGTCGGCCGGGGGAGGAACCGGTTGAGCGGGAAGCCTCCGAGGACGAGGAACGGCGCGATGACGACGTCGTGCAGCGGCGCGCCGCCGACGAACCACAGCCCCCAGGCCGGGCGCGGCACCCGGTCGCCGGCGCCGAGCAGTCCGACCACGCCCCAGCCGACGGCCGCGGACCCCGGCACCAGGAACGGCCACCGCCGCGTCGACGCCCTCGAGCGCGCGGTCGACCGCCGCCGCGTCGCGCAGGTCTGCGACCAGCAGTTCCACCCCCTCGGGACGGGGGCGCCGTCGGGGTGGTCGGGGTGGACGGCGGGCAGCAGGTCGTCGAGCACGCGCACCTCGTGGCCGGCGTCCCGGAAGGGGGGACGACGGCCGGTCCGTTGATGCCGGCACCGCCGGTGACGAGGACGCGCACGAGCCGGGACGCTATTGGCGGGGGGCCGACCACGGCGACCGGCCGGGACGTCGGTGGCCGGCGCTAGCGTCCGGGGCGTGCTGCGCTGCGCCTGGGCCACGAGCGCCCCCGAGTACGTCGCCTACCACGACGAGGAGTGGGGGGTGCCGCTGCACGGCGACGACGCCCTGTTCGAGCGGCTCTGCCTCGAGGCGTTCCAGTCGGGGCTGTCCTGGATCACCATCCTGCGGAAGCGGCCGGCGTTCCGGGCGGCGTTCGCGGGATTCGAGATCGACGTGGTGGCCGCGTTCACCGACGACGACCGGGCCCGGCTCCTGGCCGACGCGGGCATCGTCCGCAACCGGGCCAAGGTCGACGCGGCGATCGGCAACGCGCGGGCGGCCCAGCAGCTGCCCGAGGGGCTGTCGCAGCTGCTGTGGTCCTTCGCGCCCCAGGGCCCGCGCGCCCGCCCGGCGACGCTCGCCGACGTCCCGGCGACGAGCCCCGAGTCGGTCGCCATGGCCAGGGAGCTCAAGCGGCGCGGCTTCGTCTTCGTCGGTCCGACGACGGCCTACGCGCTCATGCAGGCGACCGGGATGGTCGACGACCACGTCGTCGGCTGCTTCCGGGCTTCCCCGCCGGAACGCGACGCGACGTCACCCTGACGGGCCTGGTGTTGGACGGAACGCACGCATGCGGGATCATTGTCCCGGAGCTCACAGCATCGGACACCGCACGCCTGTCAGAAGAGGCAGGCGTGCGGCTGGCGAAGGAGGCACGCATGGCGGCCATGAAGCCGCGCACGGGTGAAGGTCCCCTCGAGGTCACCAAGGAAGGGCGCGGCCTGGTCATGCGGGTGCCGCTGGAAGGTGGCGGGCGCCTGGTCGTCGAGCTGTCGCCCGACGAGGCCGCCGCGCTCTCGGAGGCGCTGAAGGGCGCCACCAGCTGATCTCGGCGCGAGCCGCCCCGGGCGGCCCGCGCAGGACACGACCCGGCCCCGGCCGACGGCGAACTCGCCGTCGTTACTCGTGATGGCGGTGGC
>NZ_JBJGZZ010000006.1:0-216409 GCF_054050775.1 Blastococcus sp. SYSU DS0533
GTGGGGGGGGTGGGCGGACAGACCGCCCACCCCCCCCCCCACCCCCCACCCCCCCCCCCCCCCCCCCCCCCCCCCCCCCCCCCCCCCGCCCCCGCGCCCCCCCCCCCCCCCCCCCCCCCCCCCCCCCCCCCCCCCCCCCCCCCCCCCCCCCCCCCCCCCCGGGCACCGGCCAGCAGAGCCCGTCGGTGCCCGTGCCGCAGACGGACGCCGGGACGCCCGGCGGGACAGTCGAACCGCGCGCCAGGCGGTCGAGCCACGGGTTCCTCCGCTACCTGGTCAAGCGGCTGCTCATCACGGCCGGGCTCCTGCTGGGCACGACGGTGATCGGCTTCAGCCTGGTGCAGCTCGCCCCGGGTGACCCGGTCGCCGCCAACCTGTCGGACGCGGCGCTGGGCGACCCCGAGGTCGTCGCGGCGTTCGAGGAGAAGTGGGGGCTGGACGAGCCGTTGCCGGTCCAGTACCTCACGTACCTGGGCAACCTCCTGCAGGGTGACCTCGGGACCTCGCAGCAGACCGGTCGGCCGGTGATGACCGAGCTCCTCGACTACGTGCCCGCCACGATGGAGCTGGCCCTGCCGACGCTGGTCCTCTCCCTGGTCATCAGCATCGGGCTGGGGTTGCTGTCAGCCGTCCGGAACGGCGGGGCCGCCGACCAGACCGTGCGGGTGTTCTCCCTCGTCGGGCTCTCGACGCCGCCGTTCTGGCTGGCGCTCCTGGCGCTGTACCTCTTCTTCTACGTGCTGGGGGTCTCGCCCAGCGGCGGTCGGCTCAGTCCTCAGTACAGCCCCCCGGAGCAGGTCACCGGCCTCTACACGGTCGACGCCCTGCTGCAGGGCGACGTCGCCCTCGCCTGGGACGCCGCTCAGCACGCCATGCTGCCGATCCTGGTCCTCACCCTGGTCACCGTCGCGACGCTCACCCGGTTCGTGCGCTCCGCCCTCCTCGAGGTGCTCCGCAAGGACTACATGCTCGCGGCCCGCGCCAAGGGGCTGTCGACCCGCGTCGTCCTGACCAAGCACCTGCTCCGGGCGGGGCTGCTGCCCATCCTGACCATCGCCGGCCTCACCTTCGCCTCGCTCCTCGCCGGGACGGTGCTGGTGGAGAGCATCTTCTCGTGGCCGGGGCTGGGCTCCTACGCCTACGAGAGCGCCACGGCGCTGGACCGCTCCGCGATCCTGGGCGCCAGCCTGTTCATCGCCGCCGTCTACCTGGGGGTCAACCTGGTGGTCGACCTGCTGTACGGACTCGCCGACCCGAGAGTGCGGCTCACATGACGCAGACACACTCCTCCCTCACCGAGCTGACCGAGGAGGACGAGGCGGCCACGGTCGCGGCCGCCGAGGCCACGGCCGCGCCGCGCCGGCGGTGGTGGCAGGCGCGCACGGAGGCGGGCCGGATCTGGCGCCAGCCGGTGGTCGTCATCGCCCTCCTGGTCGCCGCGGCGTGGCTGCTCGTGGCGCTCCTCGCGCCGCTGCTGGCGCCGTTCGACCCGCTGCAGCAGTCCTCCGACATCTACGCGTCACCGGGCGGGGAGCACCTGCTGGGCACGGACGCGCTGGGGCGCGATGTGCTCAGCCGGGTCATCCACGGCGCCCGGCTGTCGATCCCCCTCGCGCTGGCCATCGTGCTGTGCGCCCTCGCCTTCGGAGGGCTGCTCGGCCTGGTCGCCGGCTACGTGCGGGGCGTCGTCGGCGAGGGCATCATGCGGCTCACCGATCTCTTCTTCGCCTTCCCGCAGATCATCCTGGCGATGGCGGTGGCCGCTGCCTTCGGGCCGAGCACGCTGAACGCGGTGGTCGCGCTGGTGATCGTCTCCTGGCCCATCTACGCCCGGGTCATCCGCGGGGCCGTGCTCTCCATCCGCAGCGAGGACTACCTCAACGCCTCCCGGATGCTCGGCGTGGGACCGTTCACGGCCCTGCGTCGCGACGTGATGCCCAACAGCTTCGGCCCCGCCGTTGTCCTGGCGACCCTGGAGCTCGGCAACTCGATGCTCCTGCTGGCCGCGCTGTCCTTCCTGGGCCTCGGACCGCGCCCTCCGGCGGCCGAGTGGGGCGCGATGATCGCGCTGGGCACGAACGACATCAGCCGGTGGTGGGTGAGCGTGTTCCCCGGCCTGGCGATCCTGACGGTCGTCCTCGCCTGCAACATCATCGGGGACGCCCTGCGCGACAGGTTCGATCCGCAATCCGTGGGAGGTCGCTGACATGGGCCAGTTGCTGTCGATGGCTGGGGTCGGGGTGAGCCTGCCCGGCCTCCACCGACCCGTCGACGTGCTCAAGGACGTCACCCTGGACGTCGATCCCGGCGAGATCGTCGGCATCGCCGGCGAGAGCGGATCGGGCAAGAGCATGACCGGGCGAGCACTGCTGGGGCTGCTGCCGGACGGCGCGCGCGTCCGTGGGTCGATCACCTTCGAGGGCACCGACCTCGCCTCGGGTTCGAGCAAGGCATTCCGGAAGGTCCGCGGCCGGCGGATCGCCATGGTGTTCCAGGACTCCACCGCGGCGCTGCACCCCATGCTCACCGTCGGCGCCCAGCTGACCGAGCACATGCGCCGCCACCTGGGGCTCGACCGTCGCCAGGCCGCGGCGCGTGCCGTCGAACTGCTGGAGCAGGTCCGGATTCCCGACCCCGCCCGTGCGCTGCGCTCCTACCCGCACCAGTTCTCGGGCGGCATGCGCCAGCGCATCGCCATCGCCATCGCCCTCGCGGCCAAACCGGCGCTGCTCATCGCCGACGAGCCCACCACCGCGCTGGACGTCACGGTCCAGGCCGGCATCCTCCGGCTGTTCGACCGCCTGGTGCGGGAGATGGACCTGAGCATCATGTTCATCACCCACGACCTGGGGGTGCTGGCCGCCCTGGCCAACCGCACCTACGTGTTCTACGCCGGGCGGGTCATGGAGACCGGACCCACCGAGGAGCTGCTCCTCCGTGCCCGGCACCCGTACACGGCGGCGCTGCTGTCGGCGCGTCCGGAGACGGCGGACACGGGGGGCGAGCCGGTGCCGCTGCGGCCCATCCCCGGGCAGCCGGCCACCGCCGCCTCGTCCCCGCCGGGCTGCCCGTTCCACCCGCGCTGCGCCGACCGCGTGGGGATGTGCAGCCGGTCCACCCCTCCGCTGGTGCAGGTGTCCACCACGCGGATCGGCGCCCGGGAGGCGGCGCACGCCGCTGCCTGCCACGTCCACGCGCCCGCGGTGCCGCCGCCGGCGGTACCGGTACCGGTACCGGTACCGGTACCGGTCCCGGTCACGGTCCCGGCGCACGGCGAGGAGGCACGGTGACTCTGGAACTCCGGGACGTCGTCGTCGAGTACGGCGCGATCCGTGCCGTCAACGGCGTGTCCCTGACCGTCGAGCCGGGGAAGATCGTCGGCCTGGTCGGGGAGTCCGGGTGCGGCAAGTCCTCGCTGGCCCGGGCGGCCTCCGGCCTGATCAAGGTCAGCGAGGGCGCCGTGCTCTTCGACGGCGAGCCGGTGGCGCCGCTGAGCTGGCAGCGCCGGCCGCGCCGGGAGCTGGGTCTGCAGATGGTCTTCCAGAACCCGTACTCGTCGCTCAACCCCCGCCGACGCATCGATGCGCAGCTGCTCGACGGGGTGCCCGGCGACGTGCCCCGACGGTCGCGTCGGAGCTACGTCCTCGAGCAGCTCGAGCGGGTGGGTGTGGCCCCGGACGTCGCCTCCCGTTACCCGCACCAGTTCTCCGGCGGGCAGCTGCAGCGGATCGCGATCGCCCGGGCGCTCGTGACGCGGCCGTCGGTCCTGATCGCCGACGAGCCGGTGACGGCCCTGGATGCGTCCTCGCAGGTGCACGTGGTCAACACGCTGACCCAGCTGGTGCGTGATCTGGACGTCGGCATGCTGTTCATCTCCCACGACCTGGCGCTCGTTCGGCACATCGCCGACACGACCGCGGTGATGTACCTCGGCAAGGTGGCCGAGACGGCCCCGACCGCGCAGTTGTGGACCGAGCCCGGTCATCCATACACCAGCTCGCTCATCGCGGCTATCCCGCAGGTGGTCGCCGGTGCCGGCCTGCCCGTCGCCCTGGCCGGCGAGGTGCCGGACCCGGCGAACGCGCCGACCGGCTGCTCGTTCCGGCCCCGGTGCCCCCATGCCCACGAGGCCTGCGCCCAGCAGCCCCCGCTCGCCCCGCACCGCGACGGCCGGGCCGCGTGCTGGCTCGTGCAGGGCGCCGGCATCCCCGTCCGTCCCGAGCGGTCGGTCGCGTGACCACCGCCCCACCCCCCGACCTGGAGCGCCTCCCCATGCCCGACGAGCACGAACCCGACCGCGCGCAGGGGCCAGCGGTCCCCGAGGCCGACGGCACCGACATGCAGTTGCACGACCTGCGCATCTCCGTGGACCGCATCGAGGGGCGGTCCGTCTGCGGGCTGCAGGTCGGTGACTACATCGACGTCGTCCGGTCCAACGAGATGCGCCTGCCGGAGGGCAAGCACTTCTGCATGTACGCCTTCGCCGCCGCGTTGCCGATGCTCGCCGCGAAGCAGCGGGACCTGCCGGCGTGCGACTGGATGTCGCAGGACTCCCACGTCGCCTGCCCGGATCCGGAGGAACGCCTCGTCATGCGCATCGACCGGCTCGGCGTCTCCCGGCTCAAGTCGGGGGACCTCACGTGAGCGGCGGGGCGCAGGACCGCCGCGAGGGGGCGTGGCCGCGCACCGACCGCGTCGAGATCGGGCTCGGCCTGCAGAGCGACAAGCGGGCAGGGGAGTACGCCCGGCTGGCGCGGCTGGCCGAGGAGCACGAGATCGACGTCATCAGCGTCTTCTCCGACCTCATGTTCCAGCCGCCGATCTTCGCGCTGCTGGAGATGGCGGGCGCCACGGAACGCGTCCGTCTGGGCGCCGCGTGCTGGAACCCCTACTCCATGCACCCCTACGAGATCGCCGGCCAGGTCGCAGCGCTGGACCTGGCGTCGCACGGGCGGGCCTACCTCGGCCTGGCCCGGGGCACCTGGCTGGGCAGCGTGGGCATCGAGCAGCCCCGCGCCCTGGGTTACCTCCGGGAGGCGGTCGGCTACGTGGCGGACCTCCTGTCCGGGGACGTCGCAGGCTCGGAGGGGACCGTCTTCCGCCGTGACGCGGGCGTCCAGTTCCGCTTCCAGGTGCAGCGGTCACGAGTGCCGCTGCTGCTGGGCGTGTGGGGTCCGCAGGCCTCCGCCCTGGCGGGTGAGCTCGCCGACGAGGTCAAGATCGGCGGCAGCGCGAACCCCGCCCTGATCGACGTGATGCGGGGACGTCTGGCGCCCGGTGAGCTGCGGGCCGGCCGGGCGCAGGGCAGCACGCGGGTGACCCTCGGCGCGGTGACGGTCGTCGACGAGGACGGCGAGAAGGCCCGCGCCAAGGCGCGCGCGGAGGTGGCCATGTACCTCGCGGTGGTGGCCGACCTCGACCCCACGGTCGAGCTGCGGCCCGGCCTGCTCGACGAGGTGCAGGCCCTGGTCGCGGTGGGGGACCACGCCGGCGCCGGCGCCCTCATCCCCGACGACCTGCTGGACCTCTTCGCCTTCTCCGGCTCGCCGGAACAGGTGGCCGCGCAGGCGCAGCGGCTGATCGATGCCGGCGCCGACCGGATCGACTTCGGCACCCCGCACGGCCTGCAGGACGACACGGGGATCGAGCTGATCGGGAGCCGGGTCGTGCCGCTGCTCGACCGGCGCCCGCGGACGCCGGTGGACGGTGCCGCCGCGGAGCCCGTCGCTGGGCCCGCGTCGTCGTGACGAGCCGTTTCGACGTGGTCGTGGCGCCGGGGGTGCTGGCCGACCACCGGACGGCGCAGGAGGTCTTCTCCCGGGCCCTGGAGCGCCGGGGAGAGCTGGGGTCCCTGCTCTTCCCGGCGGACCAGGCCGAGCTCCGGGAGACCCTCGGGAAGCTCGCCGCCGCGGGGGAGTTCGGCTACCTGCCGGCCGTCCCTGCCGACCTCGACGCGCAGGACCTCCCGGGCGCCCCGGCATCGGTCGTGCGCATCGACGTCGACAAGCGGGACGCGGACCGGTCGCGCTGCGTCCGCCGGCACGTCCGCGGCCGCGGGGTCGACGGTCTCCGGTTCGCCGTGGACGCGTGGCACTTCCACCGGGCCCGGCCGGCGCAGCGCGTCGCCTACGGACCCGACCCCGACCAGCGCGTGGAGGTGCGTCTGCCCCGGGGCCCGGCGGGTGCGGCGCACCCGGTCGCCGTGCTGGTGCACGGGGGTTACTGGCAGTCCCGGTGGGAAGCCGACCTGATGGATGCGCTGGCCGTGGACCTCGCCGACCGGGGCTACGTCGCGTGGAACCTCGAGTACCGGCGCCCGGACGACCACGGGTGGGACGCCACGGCCGCCGACGTCGCCGCCGGTGTCGCAGCCCTGGCGACGGCCGACCACGGTTGCGACGTCGACCTCGACCGCGTCGTGCTGCTGGGCCACTCCGCGGGCGGGCAGCTGGTCGTCCGGCTGGCTGCCGACATCGCGGACGACCCCGCGGCTCCCGTCAGGCCGGCGCTCACCGTGTCGATGGCCGGGGTCCTGGATCTCCACGTGGCCGACCGCCGCTGGCTCGGGGAGGGGTCGATCTCCCGGGCGGTGGGCGGCCGGGCCGACGAGCTACCGGAGGTCTACCGACGCTCCTCCCCGATCGCCCGTCTGCCGGTCGGGCTGCCCGTGGCGGTGGTCTGCGGGCTGCAGGACAGCCTCGACCTGCTCGACCTCGGTCGTAGCTTCGCCGCCGCCGCCGAGGCTGCCGGTGACGACGTCACGGTCCTGGAGGAGGACGGCAACCACTTCTCCGTGATCGACCCCGACCACCCGATGTGGGAGTCGATCGTCGGGCTGGTCCGCTCGAAGGTGCCCGCACCGTCCGCCGGATCGGGCGGCGGCCGCCGGACGGACGGCCCCTGAGCGCGGACGGCCGGGCACCGGCCGACGAGGTGGTCGAGGGCCTGCGGGACATGTACCACGCGTTCATGGCGCGGGATCGAGAGCGCTTCGACCGGCACCTGGCCGACGACGTGACCACGTGGGAGTCGGAGCTGCCCGGGCTGCTCACCCGCGCGCAGCTCGACGCCCACCGCGACGGTGCGGGCCGTTCCGGGAGCGGCGCACCGCAGAGCCTCCGCGTGCACCCGGTGCGCGTGGACGTCTGGGGCGACGTCGCCGCCGCCCGCTACGAGCTCCGGGTGGTGCCGGCTCCGGGCGCTGCGGAGGAGACGACGCGGGTCACCGACCTGCTGCGACGAGCCGACGACGGCTGGCGGATCGTCCATCACCACGCGGAGGCGCTCCCGACGCCGAGCACCTCCGAGGAGGCGTCGTGAGGATCCTCCGTGCGCACCGGCTGGGCGAGCCCGGGGAGGTGCTCCAGCTGGACGAGGCGGAGCCCCGCGATCCCGGACCGGGTGAGGTCCGCATCGCCTGCGAGGCGGTCGGGCTCAACTTCCTGGACGTGTACCTGTGCCGCGGAGGGCACCGCCACGGCTCACCGCCTCCGCTGACACCCGGCGTCGAGGTGGCAGGTCGCGTGGTGGCGGCCGGTACCGGCGCCGAGCACCTCCTGGGTGTCGACGTGCTGGCGTGCCCTGCGTTGCCGGAGGGCGCGCTCGCGGACGAGGTCGTGGTCGACGCCACCCTCGTCGTCCGGCGGCCGGAGGACATCGACGTGGTCGTCGCGGCCGCGCTCCCCGTCGCCTACCAGACCGCGTGGTGGGCGCTCGAGCGCGCCGGCGTGCGCGAAGGGCACACCGTCCTCGTCACCGCAGCCGCCGGCGGCGTGGGCACCGCGGTGGTCCAGCTGGCGCTCGCCCGCGGTGCGCAGGTGATCGCGGCGGCCGGAGCCGGGGCCAAGCTGGACCTGTGCCGGCGGCTCGGCGCGGCCGTCGCCGTCGACTACACCACCGAGAACCTGCGCGACCGCGTCGCCGAGGCGACGTCCGGGAACGGGGTGGACGCGATCGTCGACTCCGTCGGCGGCGCGCTCACCGAACCGCTCGTCGACTCGCTGGCTTTCGAGGGCAGCATGGTCGCGGTGGGGAGGACCGGCGGGGAGTCGGCGGTGGACCCCGCGCGCCTGATGGCCCGCAACGGCTCCCTGGTGGGGCTGTCCTGGGGATCGCAGTACCCGTGGACGCGTCGGCGGGACGTGCAGCGCGTGCACGCCGAGCTGTTCGACCGCGTGCGCGACGGGACGGTGGCCCCGGTGCTGGAGACCGTCGGGCTGGTCGAGGTCCCCGAGGCCCTGGACCGCATGGCGGCCCGCCAGACGGTCGGCAAGATCGTCGCCGTGATCCGCGACCGCTGATGGGGCCGGCGCCGGGCGGCCGGGACGACGACGGGACCACCGTGCCCGCTGTCGACCTGAACACCGTCCTGGGCAAGGTCGTCACCGTGCTGTTCGCCTTCCGGGCGGAGGACCACGGCGTGTCCCTCGCCGAGCTCCGCCGGCGGACGGGGCTCCCGGGCGCGACCCTGCACCGCATCGTCTCCGACCTCGTCGACGTCCGCCTGCTGGACCGTGCCGACGGGTCGTACCGGCTCAGCGGCCAGGTGTTCCAGCTCGGCATGCGGGCCTCGATGGAGCGGGGACTGCTCGAGGTGGCCACCCCCTTCATGGAGGACCTCTACGAGCGCACGCACGAGACGGTCCACCTGGGGACCCCCGACGGGGACGGCGTCCTCTACGTCGCCAAGATCGGCGGCCACCGGCAGGCCGCGGCGCCCTCGCGGATCGGGGGGCGGATGCCGCTGCACTGCACGGCGATCGGCAAGGCGCTGCTGGCGCACGCGCGTCACGAGCAGGTGGCCCGCGTCGTCGCTGCGGGGCTGGAGCGGCGCACGGCGCTCACCGTCACCGCGCCCGGGATCCTGCGACGCCAGCTGGAACGCGTGCGGGAGACGGGCGTCGCCTTCGAGCACGAGGAGTCGGCCGTCGGCATCGTGTGCGTCGCCGCTCCCGTGCTGGACTCGGACGGCCGGCCGCTCGCGGCCATCAGCGTCACCGGCCCGACGGTCCGGTTCCGTCCCGACGCCGTCGCGCCCGCGGTCAAGGCAGCAGCGGCGGGCGTGGCTGCGGTGCTGGCCCGCCGGGCCACGGGCACCGATCCGGTGAGTGGAACGCCGCGCTAGGCGTGGGCGGAAGCAGCGGACAGGGTTGGTCCCACCGCCGCAGTTCGACCAGAGGACGTCATGACACGAGCGACCACTCCATCGGGCGCCGCCCGGGAGCGACAGGATGCAGTGCACGAGGCGGCGGAGCGGCTGGCGACCGCCGCCCGCACCGGTGTGCCCTGCGCGCCGGTCCGTGACCTGATCGGCGCCGACGACGTGGATCTCGCCTACGCGGTCCAGCAGCGCTTCGCCGGGCGGCGGCGTGCCGCGGGTGCCCGGCTCGTCGGCCGCAAGATCGGGCTGACGTCACCGGCGGTGCAGCGCCAGCTCGGGGTCGACCGGCCCGACTTCGGCATCCTCTTCGACGACATGGACGTGAGCGGTCTGGCCGAGGTTCCCTCGGCGCGGCTGCTGCAGCCCAAGACCGAGGCCGAGATCGCCTTCGTGCTCGACGCCGACCTCGACGGGGGCCCGCTGGACGACCGGCAGGTGCGCGACGCCGTGGCCTACGCCGTCGCTGCGCTGGAGATCGTGGACAGCCGGATCGCCGGCTGGGACATCACGTTCGGCGACACCGTCGCCGACAACGCGTCCAGCGGGTTGTTCGTGCTCGGCGACGTCCGGCGGACCCTGGCCGAGGTAGAGCCGGTCGAGGTCGCGATGACGCTCCGGCTCGGCGACGAGGTGGTGTCGGAGGGCACGGGTGCCGCGTGCCTGGGCGACCCGCTGCTCGCGTTGGCCTGGCTGGCCCGCACCGCGCGGGACCTGGGTGAGCCGCTGCGCGCCGGGCAGGTCGTCCTGTCCGGTGCCCTCGGGCCCATGGTGGCCACTCCTCCCGGCTCCGCGGTGTCCGCGGACCTGGGTCCACTCGGCACGATCGGTGCGACGTTCTCCCGGGAGGAGACGGAATGAGGAAGAGCAAGGTCGCGATCATCGGATCGGGCAACATCGGCACCGACCTCATGATCAAGGTCGTCCGGAACTCCGACGTCCTGGAGATGGGGGCGATGGTCGGGATCGACCCCGACTCCGACGGCCTGTCGCGGGCCGCCCGGTTCGGGGTCCCGACGACGCACGAGGGCGTCGACGGGCTGATCGCGATGGAAGGGTTCGGCGACATCGAGATCGTCTTCGACGCCACCTCGGCGAAGGCGCACATCGCCAACTCCGAGAAGCTCACCCCCTACGGGAAGCGCCTCGTGGACCTCACGCCTGCGGCCATCGGGCCCTATGTCGTGCCGCCGGTCAACCTCGACCACCACCTGGCGCAGGACGCCCCCAACCTGAACATGGTGACGTGCGGCGGCCAGGCCACGATCCCCGTCGTCGCGGCCGTCTCCCGGGTGACGCCCGTGCCCTACGCGGAGATCGTCGCCTCGATCGCGTCGAAGTCGGCCGGCCCCGGCACGCGGGCGAACATCGACGAGTTCACCGAAACCACCGCGCACGCCATCCAGACCGTCGGCGGAGCCGGCCGGGGCAAGGCGATCATCGTGCTCAACCCCGCCGACCCGCCGCTGATCATGCGCGACACAGTCTTCTGCCTCATCGGCGACGCCGACCACGACGCCGTGCGCGCCTCCGTGGAGGAGATGGTCGCGCAGGTGTCCGAGTACGTCCCTGGCTACCGGCTCAAGCAGCAGGTCCAGTTCACCCCGGTCGGCGACGGGGAGCCGGTGCGTACGCTCCTCCCGCCCGGGGCGCCGCCGGTGACCACGAAGGTGTCGGTGTTCCTAGAGGTCGAGGGAGCCGCCCACTACCTGCCCGCCTATGCCGGCAACCTCGACATCATGACGTCGGCGGCCCTGCGCGTGGCCGAGGGACTCGCGCGCAGCGCGCAGCGGGAGCGAAGCGAGGTGCCGGCATGACCGCGCTGTACATCCAGGACGTCACCCTGCGGGACGGGATGCACGCAATCCGGCACCGCATCGACCCGGTCGACGTCGGCCGGATCGTCGCCGCGCTCGACGCGGCCGGCGTGGACGCCATCGAGGTGGCGCACGGCGACGGCCTGGCCGGCGGCGGCCTGAACTACGGACCGGGCAGCAACACCGACTGGGAGTGGATCGAGGCCGCTGCGGAGAACGCGCAGCGGGCCGTCCTCACCACGCTGCTCCTGCCGGGGATCGGGACCATCGCCGAACTGAAGAGGGCCCATTCGCTGGGCGTGCGGTCCATCCGGATCGCGACGCACTGCACCGAGGCCGACGTCGCGGCCCAGCACATCGCCACCGCACGCGAGCTGGGCATGGACGTGTCGGGCTTCCTCATGATGAGCCACATGGCGCCGGCCACCGAGCTGGCACGGCAGGCGGCGCTGATGGAGTCCTACGGCGCCCACTGCGTCTACGTCACCGATTCCGGCGGCCGGCTGACCATGGACGGCGTCCGGGAACGGGTGCGGGCCTACCGGGACGTGCTGGACGCCGACACGCAGATCGGCATCCACGCCCACCAGAACCTGTCGCTGGGCGTGGCCAACTCGGTGGTGGCCGTGGAAGAGGGCGTCACCCGGGTCGACGCTTCGCTGGCCGGGCAAGGCGCCGGCGCCGGCAACTGCCCGATCGAGCCCTTCGTGGCCGTGGCGAACCTCCAGGGCTGGCAGCACGGCTGCGACCTCTTCGCGCTGCAGGACGCCGCCGACGACCTGGTGCGGCCCCTGCAGGACCGCCCGGTGCAGGTCGACCGGGAGACGCTGACCCTCGGCTACGCCGGTGTCTACTCCAGCTTCCTCCGGCACGCCGAAGCGGCGGCGCAGCGCTACGACGTCGACGTCCGGACCATCCTGCTCGAGGTCGGGCGGCGGGCCCTGGTGGGCGGCCAGGAGGACATGATCATCGACATCGCGCTGGACCTGCAGGCCGCGCAACGAGGCGCCGACGTCGCCTAGCGAGGCCCCTGCACCGCCGCTCGGACCGCCGCGGCGCGGTCCGGGTGGACGCGTGCCCTCTCCCGTGGTCGTCCGGAAGGAAACGATGTTCTCCAAGGTCCTGGTCGCCAACCGCGGCGAGATCGCGGTGCGGGCCTTCCGCGCCGCCTACGAGCTCGGCGTGGGGACGGTGGCGGTCTTCCCGTGGGAGGACCGCAACTCCGTGCACCGCCTCAAGGCGGACGAGAGCTACCAGATCGGGGAGCCCGGGCACCCGGTGCGGGCGTACCTCTCCGTCGACGAGGTCCTCGCCGCGGCCCAGCGGGCCGGTGCGGACGCGATCTACCCGGGTTACGGGTTCCTGGCGGAGAACCCGGAACTGGCGGCGGCCTGCGCGGCGGCCGGCGTCACCTTCGTCGGTCCGCCGTCGGCAGTGCTGGAGCTGACGGGGAACAAGGCGCGGGCGGTCGCCGCGGCCCGAGAGGCGGGGCTGCCGGTGCTGGCCTCGACCGAGCCGAGCGCTGACGTCGACGCCGTCGTGGCCGCCGCCCGGGACATGCCCTTCCCGCTCTTCGTGAAGGCCGTCGCGGGTGGTGGTGGCCGCGGGATGCGACGCGTCGCGGAGCCGGTGGACCTCCCCGGTGCGGTCCGGGCGGCCATGCGGGAGGCGGAGGCGGCGTTCGGCGACGCCACCGTCTTCATCGAGCAGGCGGTCGTCGACCCGCGGCACATCGAGGTGCAGGTCCTCGCCGACGGGACCGGCGACGTGGTGCACCTCTTCGAGCGCGACTGCTCGGTGCAGCGCCGGCACCAGAAGGTGGTCGAGCTCGCGCCGGCGCCCGACCTGGACCCGGCGCTGCGCGACCGGATCTGCCGCGACGCGGTCACGTTCGCCCGGGCCATCGGCTACGTCAACGCCGGCACCGTCGAGTTCCTCCTCGACAGGGACGGCCGGCACGTGTTCATAGAGATGAACCCGCGGATCCAGGTGGAGCACACGGTCACCGAGGAGGTGACCGACGTCGACCTCGTGCACGCGCAGCTGCGGATCGCCGCCGGGGAGACGCTGGCCGATCTCGGCCTGCGCCAGGAGTCCATCCATCTCCGGGGCGCCGCCCTGCAGTGCCGGATCACCACGGAGGACCCGGCCAACGAGTTCCGCCCGGACACCGGCCGGATCACCGCGTACCGGTCGCCGGGCGGCGCGGGGATCCGGCTGGACGGTGGCTCGTCCCTCGGCGCGGAGGTGGGAGCGCACTTCGATTCCCTGCTCGTGAAGCTGACCTGCCGGGGCCGGGACTTCGAGACGGCGGTCCGTCGCGCCCGGCGCGCCGTGGCGGAGTTCCGCATCCGCGGCGTGGCGACGAACATCCCGTTCCTACAGGCCGTGCTCGACGACGAGGACTTCCGCGCCGGCCGGGCCACGACATCGTTCATCGGCGAGCGACCGCATCTGCTCACCGCGCGCTCCTCGGCCGATCGCGGCACCAAGCTGTTGACCTACCTCGCGGACGTGACGGTGAACCGGTCGCACGGTGAGCGACCCCCCGTGATCGACCCGGTCGCGAAGCTCCCGTCGGTGGACGTGGGGACGCCACCGCCGCCGGGGTCCCGTCAGAGGCTCCGCGACCTGGGGCCGCAGCGGTTCGCCGCGGACCTGCGCAGGCAACCGGCCCTCGCGGTGACCGACACGACCATGCGGGACGCGCACCAGTCGCTGCTGGCCACCCGGGTGCGGACCAAGGACCTGGTCGCGGCCGCCGGCCACATCGCCCGCACCACGCCCCAGCTCTGGTCGCTGGAAGCCTGGGGTGGGGCGACCTACGACGTGGCGCTGCGCTTCCTGCACGAGGACCCGTGGGACCGCCTCACCGCGATCCGGGAGGCCGTGCCCAACATCTGCCTGCAGATGCTGCTGCGGGGACGCAACACCGTCGGGTACACGCCGTACCCGGAGCTGGTCACCACGACCTTCGTCCGCGAGGCGACCGCGGCCGGGATCGACGTGTTCCGGATCTTCGACGCCCTCAACGACGTCGAGCAGATGCGCCCGGCCATCGACGCGGTCCGGGAGACGGGGACGGCGGTCGCCGAGGTGGCCCTCTGCTACACCGGCGACCTGTCCGACCCGTCGGAACCGCTCTACACCCTCGACCACTACCTGCAGCTCGCCGAGCGCATCGTCGAGGCGGGGGCGCACGTGCTGGCGATCAAGGACATGGCCGGCCTGCTCCGGCCACCTGCTGCCGAGCTCCTGGTCCGCGGGCTCCGCGAGCGGTTCGACCTCCCGGTCCACCTGCACACCCACGACACCTCCGGGGGCCAGCTGGCCACGCTGCTCGCGGCCTGGGGAGCGGGTGTGGACGCAGTGGACGGGGCGACCGCCGCCATGGCCGGCACCACCAGCCAGCCGCCGCTGTCGGCCATCGTGGCCGCCACGGACCACACCGAGCGGGCCACCGGGCTGAGCCTGGCGGCCGTGAACGACCTCGAGCCGTACTGGGAAGCGGTCCGCCAGCTGTACGCGCCGTTCGAGTCGGGGCTCACCGCCCCGACCGGTCGGGTGTACACGCACGAGATTCCCGGCGGCCAGCTGTCGAACCTGCGCCAGCAGGCGATCGCGCTGGGCCTCGGTCAGCGGTTCGAGGAGGTGGAGGACGCCTACGCGGCAGCCGACCGGCTGCTGGGGCGGCTGGTCAAGGTCACCCCCTCGTCCAAGGTCGTCGGTGACCTGGCCCTGCAGCTGGTGGGGTCGGGCGTGACGGTCGCGGAGTTCGCCGACGACCCGGCCAGGTACGACCTGCCCGACTCGGTGATCGGCTTCCTGCGCGGGGAGCTGGGCAACCCCCCGGGAGGTTGGCCGGAACCCTTCCGCAGCAAGGCCCTGGTGGGCCGACGTCCGCCGCAGCCCCCGGTGGAGCTGGACGACGACGACGTTCGCGGGCTGGCCGAGCAGCCCCGGGCGACGCTCAACCGGCTGCTGTTCCCCGGGCCGGCCCGCGACTTCGCGGCCCACCTGGACCTCTTCGGGGACACCTCCGTGCTGCCGACCCGGGAGGTGCTCTACGGACTGCGCCCGGGGGAGGAGCACGCCGTCGACCTGGAGCCCGGCGTCCAGCTGCTGATGAGCATCGAGGCGATCTCCGAGCCCGACGACCGCGGCATGCGCACCGTCATGTGCACGCTGAACGGTCAGCTACGGCCGGTCACGGTCCGCGACCGATCGGTCGAGGCAGCGGTCAAGGTCGCGGAGAAGGCCGATCGCGCCGACCCCGGGCACGTGTCCGCCCCGTTCGCCGGCGTGGTCTCGCTGGCGGTCACGGAAGGCGACGCGGTGGACGCCGGGCAGCAACTGGCCACCATCGAGGCCATGAAAATGGAGGCGGCCATCACGGCGCCCGTCGCAGGCACCGTCTCCCGCCTCGCCGTCGTGCCCGTCCAGCAGGTCGAGGGCGGCGACCTCCTGCTGGTCCTGCGGTGACCCGCCCTCCGGCGTCCCCGACCGCCCGACGACCGATCACCGCCCTCGTCCCCAGGGAGCTGCCCGTGACCACCACCCCGCCACGCCCCGCCGCCCGGACCGACCGGAGCGAGGTGGACGTCGGCCGGCTGACCGTCGGGGTGCTCGGTGGGACCGGCCCGCAGGGTCGCGGGCTGGCCCTGCGCCTGGCCCTGGCCGGGCAGCCGGTCGCTCTCGGATCCCGCGACGCGGACCGCGCCGGTGAGGTCGCGGCCGAGGTGGCCGCGCGTGGCCGCGCTGCCGGCGGGACCGACGTGCGGGTCACGGGTGGGTCGAACCTCGAGGTGGCCCGCGGTGCCGATCTGGTCGTGGTCGCGGTTCCCCACTCGGGTCACGCCGACACGCTGGTGCCACTGGCGGACGCCCTTGCGGGCAAGGTCGTCGTCGACTGCGTGGTGCCCATGGCCTTCGACGCGCGGGGCGCCTACGTCCTCGATGTCCCCGAGGGGAGCGTGACCGAGCAGGCGGCAGCCCTGCTACCGGGCAGCTCCGTCGTCGGCGCCTTCCACCACCTCTCGGCCGTGCTCCTCGAAGACCTGTCCCACGCCACCATCGATGCCGATGTGATGGTGGTCGGTGACGACCGGTCGGCCACCGACACCGTGCAGGCCCTCGCCGGACGTCTGCCCGGTGTGCGGGGCGTCTACGCCGGACGGCTGCGCAACGCCCGGCAGGTGGAGGCGCTGACCGCCAACCTGGTGTCGGTCAACCGCCGGTACAAGGTCCACGCCGGGGTCCGGGTCACGGACGTGTGAGCAGCGCACACCGACGCCCGGGGGTGCCGCTACGGCTCGTGCTCGTCCTGGGCGCGCTCACGGCGGTCGGACCCCTGTCCCTGACCCTCTACCTCCCGGCCCTGCCGCAGATGGCCGATGACCTGGCCACCACGGAGGCGATGGTCCAGCTGACGATGACGGCCTGCATGGTGGGGCTGGCGTTCGGCCAGCTGCTGATCGGCCCGGTCAGCGATCGCTACGGGCGCCGGCGGCCGCTGCTCATCGGGGTCGGCGCCTACGCCGCCAGCTCCTCGCTGTGCGCGCTGGCGTCCGACATCGGCCTGCTGCTCGGGCTGCGGCTGGTGCAGGGCATCGGCGGCGGCGCCTGCATCGTCATCGCGCGGGCCATCGTCCGGGACCGCTTCGGCACCGACGACGTCGCGCGGGTGTTCTCGCTCCTGCTGCTGGTGACCGGCATCGCCCCGGTGACCGGCCCTCTCCTCGGTGGTCAGCTGGTGCGGCTCACGTCCTGGTCCGGCCTGTTCGTCGCTCTCGGCGTGATCGGGGCCGTGATCCTCGTGGCGGCGTCGTGGGGGCTCCCCGAGAGCCTCCCGCCCGGCGCCCGGGGCAACGGCGGGCTCCGGGCGACCGGCGGCCGGTTCGCGACGGTGCTGCGCGACCCACGCTTCCTGGGGTTCACGGGCGTGGTGGCGCTCGTGACGACGGTCCTGTTCGCCTACCTGTCGATGAGCCCGTTCGTGCTGCAGGGCGACTACGGGCTCAGCGTCCAGGCGTACTCCTACGTGTTCGCCGGCTCGGCCCTCGGGATGATGGCGGCCGGGCAGGTCGGTGCCTGGCTCGTGCGTCGCCGGGGTGCCGCGTGGACCCTGCGCGCCGGCCTCGTCGTCGGCCTCGCGCTCGACTGCGCACTCGTCGCCGCCGTCGTCCTCGGCGCCGGGCGCCCACTGGTGCTGGCCCTGCTCGTGGCGGCCGTGTCCGCGGTGTCGCTCGTCCTGCCCTCGGCGTCGGCCCTGGCCGTGGCACGTCACCGCTCCCGGGCCGGGACCGCCACCGGCGTCCTGGGCCTCGTCCAGTTCGGGGTCAGCGGTGGGGTCGCTCCGCTGATCGCCGCCGGGGGGACGAGCCCGTCGCTGATGGTCTCGACGATGGCCTGCGCCGCGGCGTGCGCGCTGCTCATCGAGCTGCTGCTCGCCCGGACCGGGGTCCGCCGCGGGGCAGAGCGGACCAGGGAGCGGCTCCGAGCGGTGGCCCCGGACGGTGTCGCCTGACCGGTCTCGTCGAGCGAGCGACCGGGTACCGCGGTCACACGTCGCGGCGCTGGAAGGAGAGCGCGGTCAGGCCGAGCACGACGGCGACCCACAGCACGGCCCAGGCCAGGTACACCGGGCTCAGCGGGGCGTCGGCGAGGAACGGGAAGCCCCCCTCGGGGCCCATCTGGATCAGCGCGCCCGGGTCCTGGAACGCGTTCATGGCGCCGCGCCACAGCCCGTCGGTGGGCAGCAGGACCCGCGACACGCTGCCCACCCGCTCGACGCCCTCGTTGCCCAGCGCCCCGCCGATCCCGCCGACCACGCCGGCGACCCAGGTGGCGCCGAACAGGCCGACGGCGACGATGCCCGACGCCATCGGCGAGATGACGCTGGACAGCAGCAGGGCCAGGGAGAGCAGGACGATCGTCTCGGCCGCCAGCAGCGCCAGGCCCGCGGCCGGCGACGGTGGCCAGTAGCCGACCACCCCGCGGACGACGAGCAGCTGCGCCAGGCCGGCCAGCACCACGTACCCGCAGCCGAAGGTGAGCAGGCCCAGCCACTTGCCCAGCAGCACCGACGACCGGCGCACCGGCCGGGCCAGCACCGCCAGCGCCTGCCCCGACTCCACCTCGCCGGCGAGCGTGGGCCCGGCGAGGAAAGCCGTGCCGATCGCCGCGATGAGGCTGAAGCCGAACATGATCAGGTTGATCAGCAGCGACGCCACCAGGCGCGCCTCGCCGCTGGTCAGCGTGCCGAGCTCGGTGTCCAGGCCGATGAGCCGGGAGAAGCCCCAGCCGCTGAGCGCGAGCAGCACCACGGTCAGCGCCAGCAGCGCCCAGACGACCTTGCGCCGGGCGGCCTCGCGGAGGGTCAGCCCCGCGACCGTCAGGACGATCACGGCGAGTCCTCCTCGTGGCGCAGCACGGCGAGCAGCCGTTCCTCCAGGCTGATCCGCACCGGTTCGACGGCGTGCACGCGCACCCCCAGGCCGACCAGGTCGCGCACCAGGTCCGGCACGGTGACGCCGTCGTCCTCGGCGGCCAGCGCGACGGTGAACCAGTCGCCGCTCCGGGTCAGCGTGCCGGTCGCGCGCAGCCGCTCCTCGACCCGCGGGCCCACGTCGCCCAGCCGCAGCCGCACCTCGTGCTGGCCGAGCAGCTCCGTCAGCGTGCCCGAGGCCGCCACCCGGCCGCGGTCGAGGATGACCACCCGGTCGCAGACCCGCTCGACCTCGCCGATCAGGTGGGAGTTCAGCAGCACGGCGACGCCACGGGCCCGCAGCGACAGCACGATGTCGCGCACGTCCACCCGGCCCAGCGGGTCCAGCGCGCTGGTCGGCTCGTCGAGCACGACGAGCGCGGGCCGGGCGACCAGGGCGACGGCGAGCCCGAGCCGCTGCTGCATGCCCTTGGAGAAGCCGCCGACCCGGTCACCGGTCCGCTCGGCGAGGCCGACGAGCGCCAGGCACTCCCGGCGCTCGATGGCGGGCACGTCGACCCGGGAGAGCTTCACGTGCAGGTCCAGCACCTCGGCCGCGGTCAGCCACGGCTGGTAGCGGAACAGCTCGGGTAGGTACCCGACGGCGCTGCGGGAGCGGGGGTCCGACGACGGGCGGCCGAGCAGCAGCACCTCGCCGGCGTCGGGCCGCACGAGGCCGAGCAGCATCTTGATGACGCTGGTCTTCCCGGCGCCGTTGGGCCCGAGCAGGCCGACGACCTCGCCGCGGCCGACACTGAAGGAGACGTCGTCGACGGCGGTCCGGCGTCCGTACCGCTTGCGCAGCCCGGAGCACCAGACCGCCGGGGACGGCGGCAGGTCGTCGAGCGCACCGTCTGACGCCCCCGCCGCCGTCGTCCCGGTTGCCATGCCCCGGACCGTAGCGGCGTCAGCCGAGCCCACGGGCGACCGACAGCAGCTCGTCGGCGCTGAGCGACCCGGCGACCCCGGTCATCACGCCGTCCTCGACCCAGACCACGCCGGCGAAGAGCCCGTTGCGGGAGGTCAGCACGGTCGCCTCCGACCCGTCGACGTCGGCCGTGGAGCTGGTGACCATCTCCGCGGGCACCGGCAGCGGCAGGGTGGCGGCGTCGGTGGAGAGGTCGCGCAGCTGATCGGCGAGGCCGTCCGGGATCCCGGGCAGCGACAGCAGGTGGTCGCGGACCGTCTCGAAAGGCACGCCCGAGGAGAAGACCTGGGGCGCCCCCACCCGGGCGACGACGAGGGTCGGCACGCCGGTGGGCTGCGACCACACCGCGGCCACCCCTGGCCCGGCCTCGAACCGGAGGGTGCTGCCGTCGATCCCGGGCGGCGGGGGCGGCAGGACCTCGCCCTCGGCCGCGGCGGCCTGCGCGGCCTTGTCGGCGGAGAAGGTGAAGGTGGCGCCCACGACGCCGGCGATCTGGTAGGCCGGCTCGCCGGTCACGCCCTCGGGCAGCTCGGCGACCTCGGGGACCTCCAGCCCGGTGCGCTCCTGCGCCGTGGCGGCGTCGGGTACCTGCTCCGGATCGGGCTGCTGGGTGATCTCCACGTCGCCGTAGGCGGAGAGATCGGGCACCTGCACCAGGTCGGTGCTGGTGATCTCGACAGGGTCGACCCGCTCGGTCTGGAAGATCGGCAGCCAGTCGTTCGCGGCCGCGACCCCTGCGCCGGTCACCAGCACGACCGCGCCGAGAGCGGCCACCGCGGGCCGTCGGACGGCGGCGCTCCAGCGGCTGCGCGTGGCAGCGCGCGCCGGGCGGGCGGCGGCGACGGTCGAGGACCCGGCGGCGGAGAACCGGGCCCAGGCCGCATCGGTGTCGACGGCGCCCGACCGGCCGAGCGCCGTGCCCACGAGCTGCGCGTCGGCGCGGGCGTCGTCGAGCGCGCGCAGGCAGGCGGGGCAGCCGGCGACGTGCGTGCGGTCGGCGTCGGAGACCCCGGCCGGCTCGTCGACGAGCCGGCGCAGGACGCCCTCATTCGGGTGACGCATGGCGGTTCAGCTCCTCGCGAAGTGCGGATTCGGCGCGGCGGACGGTGGTGCCGACGCTGCCGGGGGACATGTCGAGCGCGGTGGCGACCTCGGCGTAGCTGAGCCCGCTGTGGCGCAGCACCAGCGCCACCGCCTGCTTGCGCGGCAGCCGGGCCAGGGCCGCCCGGACGCGGCTGCGGTCCTCGAGGGTGAGCACGGTGTCGGCCACGTCGGGGGTGACGGCGTCGGCCGTGGCGGCCACCGTCTCCTCCCGAGAGGTGCGGCGGCGGCCCGAGCGGAGGAGGTTCAGCGCGGTGTGCGCCGCGGCGACTGAGAGCCATCCGCCGGCCTCCGCGGCGGGCACCGCCGAGCGGCCGAAGGACAGGAACACCTCCTGGGCGACGTCCTCGGCCTGGTCGCGGGAGCCGAGCACCCGGGCGGCCACGCCGACGACCCGCTGGTACTCCCGGCGGAAGACCTGCTCGAGGTCGGGCCGCACCGCACCACGGGTCGCTGCTGCCGGCACGCCGCCCGTCCCTCCGACCCGGCGTACCGCACCGGGGAATGTCAGGACGGCCGCCGGTGCCGGTCGTCCGTGCCGTACGAGGTCCATGCCGGTGTAGCACCGCCGGGGCCGCGGATGTGACACGCGGCCCGCGGCGAGCTGGTCAGCCGCGGCCGGCCGGCCTCCCGGCCTCGTCGACGAACCGGCCGCGCAGCCGCAGCAGCGGCCGGGCGCCGGGGTCCAGCACCGGGACGTCGTCCACCGCCAGCAGCGCGAGCACGTGGTCGCCGGCCTCGACCAGCCGCTCCAGCCGGCAGTCCAGGGCGGCGAGCCCGCCGGAGAGCACGATGGCGCCGCTGCCGGCCGCCCGCGTCCACGGCACCTGCTCCAGCAGGTGGCGGGCGCTGGGCCGGCCGGCGGAGGCGAACCTCGAGGCCACGATGGCGTGCTCGGCGGCGAGGACGGTCAGTGCTCCGGAGCCCACCATCTCCAGCACCTCGGCCGGGTAGCCGTCGGCGGAGAGCCCCACGGCGACCAGCGGCGGTGAGGCGGAGACGCTCATGACCGAGCTGACCGTCGTCCCGACGTCGTCGATGTCGTCCCGGACGGTGAGCAGGCAGACCCCGGCGGCGTGCTGGGCCAGGGCGGTGGCGAAGGCAGCGGCGTCGACCGGCATGGCGGCCAGTCGACCACACCCCCAGGATGGACCGGTGACCGAAGCCGAGCGCACGTACGACGTGGTGGTCCTGGGAGCCGGCTCGACCGGCGAGAACGTCGCCGACGTCGTCGTGCGCGGTGGGCTGTCGGCGGTGCTGGTGGAGCCCGAGCTGGTGGGCGGCGAGTGCTCCTACTGGGCCTGCATGCCGAGCAAGACGCTGCTGCGGGGCACCGAGGTGCTCGCCGAGGCCCGCGCCGTCGACGGCGCGGCGCAGGCGGTCACCGGGGAGCAGGACGTGGCGGCCACCCTCGCCCGCCGCGACTCGTTCACCTCGCACTGGGACGACTCGGGCCAGGTGGAGTGGGTGCACGGCGCCGGCATCGACCTGCTGCGGGGCGCCGGCCGGCTCGACGGCGAGCGCACCGTCGTCGTCACCGCCGACGACGGGACGACGACCCGGCTGACCGCCCGGCACGCCGTTGCCGTGTGCACGGGGTCGCAGGCGGCGGTCCCGCCGGTGGAGGGCCTGGCCGACGTCGACCCGTGGGGGCCGCGGGAGGCCACCAGCGCCAAGGAGGCGCCGGCCCGCCTGCTGGTGCTCGGCGGCGGATACGTCGGCTGCGAGATGGCGACGGCCTGGCAGGCGCTCGGCTCGCAGGTGACGCTGCTGCAGCGCGGGGAGCGGCTGCTGCCGGGCCTGGAGCCGCAGGCCGGGGACGCCGTCGCGGCGGCGCTGCGGGAGGCGGGCGTGGACGTGCGGCTGGGCACCGAGGTCACCGCGGCCCGCCGGGACGGCACCGAGGTGGTGCTGACCACGGGGGACGGCGAGGTGCGGGGCGACGAGGTGCTGGTCGCGATCGGCCGCGCCGCGCGCACCGGCGACATCGGTGCGGAGGCCGTGGGCCTGGAGCCGGGGGAGTACCTCTCCGTCGACGCCACCATGCGGGTCGAGGGGTTCTCCTGGCTCTACGGGGTGGGCGACGTCAACGGGCGCCGCCAGCTGACCCACATGGGCAAGTACGAGGCGCGGCAGGCCGGTGCGGCCATCGTCGCGCGGGCCCGCGGGGAGGAGGTCGACACCTCGGCGTGGTCGCCGTTCGTGGCCACCGCCGACGACGTCGCGACGCCCTCGGTCGTGTTCACCTCGCCGCAGGTCGCCAGCGTCGGGCGCACCGCCGCCGAGGCCGCCGACGCCGGGCTGCCGCACCGCGTCGTGGAGTGCCCGATCGGTAGCGTGTCCGGTGCTGCCGTCTTCGCCGACGGCTACACGGGGACGGCCATCGCGGTCGTGGACACCGAGCGCGAGGTGCTCCTGGGCATGACCTTCGTCGGCCCCGCGGTCGCCGAACTGCTGCACGCGGCGACGATCGCGGTCGTCGGCGAGGTGCCGATCGCACGGCTGTGGCACGCCGTCCCGGCCTACCCGACGATCAGCGAGATCTGGCTGCGGCTGCTGGAGACCTACCGCGGCTGACCGCGGCCCGACCCCCGCGACGTCGGTGCCGGGGGCCGTGCTGGAGTGAGCCGGTGCAGTTCGACCGGTCCTCGCGTTCCCCCTGGCG
Source organism: Blastococcus sp. SYSU DS0533 (assembly GCF_054050775.1). Classification (NCBI taxonomy): domain Bacteria; kingdom Bacillati; phylum Actinomycetota; class Actinomycetes; order Geodermatophilales; family Geodermatophilaceae; genus Blastococcus; species Blastococcus sp. SYSU DS0533. Next base: position 23,155 of record NZ_JBJGZZ010000006.1, read on the forward strand.
CCGCTACATCGCCCTCGGCGACTCCTTCACCGAGGGGCTGAGCGACCCCGACCCCGAGCGCCCCGGCGAGTTCCGCGGCTGGGCCGACCGGCTGGCCGAGCACCTCGCGGCCGCCGCACCCGGCGCCGACGTCGAGTACGCGAACCTGGCGATCCGCGGCAGGCTGCTGGTCCAGGTGCTGGCCGAGCAGGTGCCGGTGGCCCTGCAGGCGCAGCCGGACCTGGTCAGCCTGGTCGCCGGCGGCAACGACCTGATGCGCCCGGGCGCCGACCCCGACGAGCTGGCCGCGCAGCTGGAGTCGGCCGTCGTCCGCTTCCGCGCCGCGGGTGCCGACGTCCTGCTGGCCACCACCGCGGACACCCGGAACACCCCCATCCTGCGCCGGTTGCGCGGCCGGATCGCCGTCTTCGACGCCAACCTCTGGTCGATCGCCGCGCGGCACGGCGCCGCCGTCCTGGACCAGTGGGGCGCGGCGTGGATCCAGGACTTCCGGCTGTGGGACTCCGACCGCATCCACCTCACCGACGAGGGGCACCGCCGGATGGCGCTGGCCGCCGCCGCGGCGCTGGGGCTGCCCGGCGCGGACGGCGAGGACTGGCGCACCCCGCTCCCGCCGCAGCCGCCCCGCGAGCTGCGGGTGGCACTGGCCGAGGAGGCCGCCTGGGTGCGCGGCTTCGTGGCGCCCTGGATCGGCCGGCGGCTGCGTGGTCGCTCCTCCGGCGACGGCCGGGCCGCCAAGCGCCCCGTCCCCCTGGCGCTGCCCCGCGGGTGACCCGCCGTGACCTGCTGGAGGTTCCTTCTTCAGTCGTCGGGGTCGGCGAGCTCGTCGAACAGGGAACCGCTGCCGAACCGTCCGGTGTCGACCAGGTCGTGCCCGGCGGGGGACGACGGCGGCCGCTGGCGGGGGAGCGCGGGGGCCGGCCCGGGCGGCTCGGGCAGCAGCTCGCCGGCGACGTCCTCGGCCGGGGTGTCGGTGACCTCACCGATGAGCACCTCCGCCGGGCTGGGGAGGGGGGCGGGGCGGCCGAAGGCGTAGCCCTGCGCCATGGCGCACCCGTGGTCGAGCAGCCAGGCGGCCTGGTCGAGGTCCTCGATGCCCTCGGCGATCACCTGCAGGCCCATGCCGCGGCCGAGCTGCAGGAGGCCGTGCACCAGCGCCGCCGTCGAGGGCTGGGTGACGACGTCGGCGACGAACGACCGGTCGATCTTCACCGTGTGGATCGGCAGCCGGTGCAGCGCGGTGATCGCCGAGTAGCCGGTGCCGAAGTCGTCCAGCGCCAGGGTCACGCCCTGGTCGGTGACGACGGCGACCGAGTGCAGCGTGGCCTCGGCGGCGAAGAGCGCCGTCGACTCGGTGATCTCCAGCTCCAGACGCTGCGGGGGGAGCCCCGACTCCTCCAGGGCCGCGGCGACCAGCTCGCTGAAGCCGTCCTCGGCCAGGTGCCGGGCGGAGATGTTGACGTGGACCCGCAGGTCGTCGGCCCAGGTGGCGGCGTCCAGGCAGGCGCGCCGCAGCACCCACGCGCCGAGCTTCGAGGTCAGCCGGTTGTTCTCCGCGACGTCGAGGAAGACGCCGGGCGGCAGCAGCCCGCGGGTGGGGTGCTGCCAGCGGAGGAGCGCCTCGTAGCCGAGCAGCGTCTCGTCGGCCAGGTGCACGATCGGCTGGTAGAAGAGCCGCAGCTCGTCGTTGTCGAGCGCGTGGCGCAGCTCGGTCTCCAGCTGCAGGGCGTCCACGTCGCTGCGCGACAGCGCCCCCTCGTGAACCTCGATGCGGGCGCGCTGGCCGTCGGCCTTGGCCCTGGTCAGCGCGCTCTGCGCCTGGCGCAGCAGGTCATCGGGGGTCATGTCGGCGCCGAGGGTGAGCCCCACGCTCGCCGAGAGGGTGATCTCCCGGCCGCTCACCACGAACGGCTCGTCGAGCACGCTCAGCAGGCGGTCGGCCAGCGCGCGCAGCCCGTCGAGGTCCTCGACGTCCTCGGCGACCACCAGGAACTCGTCGGCGCCCAGCCGCACCGCGGTGTCCTCGACGCGGGTGCTCCACCGGAGCCGGTCGGCGAACTGGCTGAGCAGGAGGTCGCCGGCCTCGTGGCCGAGCGCGTCGTTGACCGCCTGGAAGCGGTCGATGTTCAGGTGCACCAGGCCGACCTGCAGGCCGCGGCGGCGGGAGAGCGCGACGGCGTGCCGCAGCCGGTCGGTGAGCGCGCGGCGGTTGGGCAGGCCGGTGAGCGGGTCCATGAACGCGCGGCGGACCGCGTCCTCCTCCGCACGGCGACGGTCGGTGACGTCGACCAGCGAGAGGACGACGAACTGCGGCGTCCCGTTGTTCTGCCGCACGACCTCGTGGGACTGCACGACCCACAGCTCGGTGCCGTCCGAGCGGCGCAGCCGGCGCTCGCCGTCGAGCAGCAGGTTCGGGTCGAGCTCGGGCTCACCGGGAGCCGGCGTCAACCCGAGGTCGCCCACCGGCGGGTCGTCGGGGTGGGCCAGCAGGTCGACGTGCCGGCCGGCGAGGCTCTCGGCGGTGCGGCCGGTGAGGGCGCACATCCGCGGGTTGGCGACCAGCACGTGACCGTCGAGGTCGACGAGGGCCTTGGCGATCGGTGCACCGAGGAACAGGGCCTGGAACAGCTGGCCCCGGTCGGCGAGCAGTGTGTCGATCGCCCGCAAGCGCTGCCCGGCGCCACCGCCGGGCGTGCCCGGGGAGCGGGGCATCTCGGGTGCGGGGAGGCTCACCGGGACAGCGTCACGCATCGCAGGCGAGAAGTGACGGAACCCGTTCACGGAGAGTCGTGATCGACCCGTCACAGTGCGTGGCACGTCGTCACACCTGCCCCACCGGTCGCGCCCGCTCGGAGGACCTGCCATGCGCGACGGGAATCCGGGCCGCCCCCGCCGCGCTCCAGCAGCAGACATCGACGAAAGGACCAGGCGTGGAGAAGCGGATCGGGTTCCTGTCCTTCGGCCACTGGCAGCCCATCCCCGGCTCGCTGGTGCGCACCGGGCGGGACGCCCTCGTGCAGAGCGTGGAGCTGGCGGAGGCCGCCGAGGAGATGGGCCTGGACGGGGCCTACGTGCGGGTGCACCACTTCGCCCGGCAGCTGTCCTCCCCGTTCCCGCTGCTGGCGGCGATGGCGGCCCGCACCCGGCGGATCGAGCTGGGCACCGGCGTGATCGACATGCGCTACGAAAACCCGCTGTACATGGCCGAGGAGGCCGCGGCGGCCGACCTGCTCGCCGGCGGCCGGCTGCAGCTGGGCGTGAGCCGGGGCTCGCCGGAGACGGCGCTGCGCGGCTCGGAGGCGTTCGGCTACGTGCCCGGGGAGGGCAGCACCGACGCCGACCTGGCGCGGCAGAAGACCGCCTTGTTCATGGCGGCGATCTCCGGGCAGCCGGTGGTCGACGCCGACCCGCGGATGACCGGGGGCGCGACCGGGAAGCTGGCGGTCCAGCCGCAGTCGCCGGGCCTGGCCGACCGGATCTGGTGGGGTTCGGGCACCCGGGCGACGGCGGAGTGGACCGCGCGGCAGGGGCTCAACCTGATGAGCTCGACTCTGCTGGTCGAGGACACCGGCGTGCCTTTCGACGAGCTGCAGGCAGAGCAGATCGCCCGCTACCGCGCCGCCTGGGCCGAGACGGGGTGGGAGCGCGAGCCGCGGGTGTCGGTGAGCCGCAGCGTGCTGCCGATCACCACCGAGGAGGACCGGCAGTACTTCGGCGGCGGCCGCGACGGCGAGGACCAGGTCGGCATCCTCGAGGGGGTGCGGGCCCGGTTCGGGAAGAGCTACACCGGCGAGCCGGACGCGCTCGCCGAGGCGCTGGCCAAGGACGCCGCCGTCCGCGAAGCGGACAGCCTGTTGCTCACGGTGCCCAACATGCTGGGTGTGGAGTACAACGCACGCCTGCTGCGGACGATCGTCGAGCACGTGGCGCCGGCGATCGGCTGGGTGCACCCGGACCGCCGCGCCGGCTGACCCGCCGGGCCACCCCGGGGCATAGGAAGCTCTACCTGCGCATTGCGCGCTGGATCCGCACGTAGAGCTTCCTATGCCTCGTGCTTCCTGTCCCTCGTCCTGCGTTCGGGCTCGGCATCGCCATCGTCGTCCCGATGGTGCTCCGCAACGAGCGGCGGGCCCGCCGCTTCCTCGCCGAGCACCCGGAGCCCGACCCGCTTCCGGGGTGATGTTCGTGCTCGCGGGTGCCGCAGGACTGCACGAGCGGGAGGAACACCCCGGGAGCGGGCGGATCAGCGGAGGTCGAAGCCCAGGTCGAGCACGGGGGCGCTGTGCGTGAGCGCCCCCACGGCCAGGTAGTCGACGCCGGTCGCCGCGACCTCGGCCGCCCGCTCCAGCGACAGCCCGCCGCTGGCCTCCAGGCGCACCCCGGTGCCCCGCACCAGCCCCACGGCGGTGCGGGTGTCGGCCAGCGGGAAGTTGTCCAGGAGCACCAGCTCCACGCCCGCCGCGATCGCCTCGCGCACCTGGTCGAGGGTGTCGCACTCGACCTCGAGCGGGACGTCGGGCGCCGCCGCCCGCACCGCCTCCACCGCCGCGGCGATGCCGCCGGCGGCGGCCACGTGGTTGTCCTTGACCAGCGCGGCGTCGCCGAGGGCCATCCGGTGGTTGACCCCGCCGCCGCAGCGGACGGCGTACTTCTCCAGGACCCGCAGGCCCGGGATCGTCTTGCGGGTGTCGCGGATCGCCGCGTCGGTGCCCGCGACCGCGTCCACCCAGCGCCGGGTGAGCGTGGCGACCCCGGACAGGTGGCCGACCAGGTTGAGCGCGGTCCGCTCCGCCGTCAGCAGCGACCGGGTGGGGCCGGCGACCGTGAGCACCGGTGCGTTCGCGCGGGCGGCCATGCCGTCGGCCGCGTGCAGCACCACCTCGACATCGTCGCCGCCCACCAGGCCGAACACCGCCGCGGCGACCGGGACACCGGCCAGCACGCCGGGCGAGCGCGGCACCACGTCACCGGTGGCGCGGGCGTCGGCCGGGACGGTGGCGGCCGTGGTGACGTCGGGGCCCAGCGCGAGGTCCTCGTCGAGGGCCCGGCGGACCACCCGCTCGACGGAGGCGGGGTCCAGGCCGCCGTCCCAGAGGACGTCGGCCAGCTCCGGCCGCAGCGGGTGCCACTCGGTCATGCCGCTCCCTGGGTCTGGTCGGCCGGTGTCAGCGGCACGGTGCGGGTGTGCACGCGGCCGGTGCCGTCGATGCGGTGGGCGAGCCGCACCTGCCACCCGGGCCGGGAGGCGGGTGCGTCGGCCCGCCGGTGGCAGCCTCGGCTCTCCGGGCGGGCGAGCGCAGCCGTCGCCAGCAGGGTGGCGACGGTGTGCACGGCCGTCGCCTCCACGGCGGCGAGGTCGAGCGCGTCGGTCCGGGAGGCCGCGGTGAGCACGCCGGTCAGCTCGGTCAGCCCCCCGGCGGTGCGGAGCACGCCGGCGTGCCGGCTGGTGGCGACGCCGATCGCTGCGCGCGCCGCGGGGTCGACCGCCCCGGTGCTGACCGCGCGCGGGGCCACCGGCTCGGCCGGGGGGCCGTCGGGGAGCGTGGCGTCGAGCAGCGCGGCGCAGCGGCGGGCGGCGACCAGCCCCTCGGTGATCGAGTTGGACGCCAGCCGGTTGGCCCCGTGCACGCCGGTGCAGGCGACCTCCCCGACGGCGAAGAGCCCGGCGACCCCGGTCCGCCCGTCGAGGTCGGCCAGCACCCCGCCGCAGGTGTAGTGCGCGCCCGGCGCGACCGGCACCGGCGTCGTCGTCAGGTCGTGGCCGGCGGCGCGGCAGGCGCGGACGATGCCGGGGAAGCGGTGCTCCAGGAAGCCGGCTCCGAGGCCCGTCGCGTCGAGGAAGACGCAGTCCTCGCCGGTGAGGGCCAGGTGGGCGGAGATGGCGGCCGAGACGACGTCGCGGGGCGCGAGGTCGGCCAGCGGGTGCGCGCCGGCCATGAGCCGCCGCCCGCCGGCGTCGACGAGCACCGCGCCCTCGCCGCGCACGGCCTCGGAGATCAGCACCTGCTGCCCCGCGGCGCCCGGCCCCTGCCAGAGCACGGTCGGGTGGAATTGCACCATCTCCACGTCGGCGACCTCGGCACCGGCGCGCAGCGCGAGCGCCAGCCCGTCGCCGGTCGTGCCGGCGGGGCTGGTGGCGGCGGCGTAGGCCTGCCCGTAGCCACCGGTGGCCAGGACGACGGCGTGCGCTCGCAGGTCGCCGACGTCGACCAGCGCACCGTCCTCGGCCACCCGGGCGACGCGCACCCCGACCACCTCGCCGCGCGCGCCGCGCAGGGCGTCCAGCGCGACGGTGCGCTCCCGCACCGCCACCCCGGCCGCGGCCAGCGCCTGCACGAGCGTGCGGGTGACCTCCGCACCGCTGGCGTCGCCGCCGGCGTGCACGATCCGGTCGCGGCTGTGCCCGCCCTCGCGGGTGAGCGAAGGTCGGCCGTCACCGGTCAGGTCCAGCCGTGCGCCGAGGTCCACCAGGAGCGCGATCGCCGCCGGCGCCTCCGCGACGAGCGTGGCCACGGCGGCCGGGTCGCAGAGCCCGGCGCCCGCGGTGAGCGTGTCCTGCAGGTGCAGCGCGGCGTCGTCGTCGGCCCCGAGGACGGCGGCCAGCCCGCCCTGGGCCCAGCGGGTGCTGCCGTCGCCGAGCGCACCCTTGGTGACGACGGTGACGCGCCGCCCGGCGCCGGCCAGCGACAGCGCCGTCAGGAGCCCGGCGGCGCCGCTGCCCACGACCACCACGTCGGTGGCGGCGGTCCAGCCCGCGGCGGGGAGGGGAAGGGCCGGGACGACGGCGGGGGCGACCGGCGCGGTGCGGCGGGGCCCCACGGTCACTCGCCGACCAGCGAGGGGGTGCCGAGGGCGATCATCGCCTCGACCGCCGAGCGGGCGCGGGCGGCCATCTCGGGGTCGACGGTCACCTCGTCGCGGCCCTCACGCAGCGCGCGCAGCAGCTTCTCCGGCGTCGACATCTTCATGTAGGGGCACTCGGCGCGCGGGTTGACCGCCTCGAACGCCGCGGCGGGGTTGGCCCGGCGGAGCTGGTGCAGCATGCCGATCTCGGTGGCGACCAGCACGCGCTTCGCCGTCGTCCGCTTCGCCTGGTCGAGCATCGCGCCGGTGGAGAGGACGTGCACCCGGTCCGACGGCAGGTCGCCCTGACCGACCATCCACAGCGCGCTGGTGGCGCAGCCGCACTCCGGGTGCACGAGCACCTCGGCGTCGGGGGCGTCCTCGATGCTCTGCCGCAGGTCGGTGGGGGAGATGCCGGCGTGCACGTGGCACTCCCCCATCCAGATGCGCATGTTCGTCCGGCCGGTGACCCGCTGGACGTGCGCGCCGAGGAACTGGTCGGGCAGGAAGAGCACCTCGCGATCGGCGGGGATGGAGTCGACCACCTCGACGGCGTTGGACGAGGTGCAGCAGATGTCGGTCTCGGCCTTCACCTCGGCACTGGTGTTGACGTAGGAGACGACGGCGGCGCCGGGGTGCTCGGCCTTCCACGCACGCAGCTGGTCGGCGGTGATGGTGTCGGCCAGCGAGCAGCCGGCGGCGGCGTCGGGCACCAGGACGGTCTTGTCCGGGCTGAGGATCTTCGCCGTCTCGGCCATGAAGTGGACACCGGCGAAGACGATCGTGCTCGCGGTGCTGGCCGCGGCGATGCGGGAGAGGGCCAGCGAGTCGCCCACGTGGTCGGCGACGTCCTGGATCTGCGCGGCCTGGTAGTTGTGCGCCAGGACGACGGCGTCGCGGTCGGCGGCCAGCCGGCGGACCTCGTCGCGCCAGTCCTGCCACTGCTCCGGCGTCCACTGCGCGGTCGTGGGGGCGGGGAGCGTTGCGGTCACCAGGACCTCCGGAGGAGTGGGTTTCAGACTGCCAGGCGAAAACCTCTGCCGGAAAATCTAGCATGGGATCCGTGACGTCCGTGTGGTCCTCGCCCGAGCGGCCGGCCTTTCCGCACCAGGCCCTCGCCGTGGTGCTGCAGGTCCGGGGTGCACGACTGCACGTGATGCTCTGGCGGCGTGCCAAGGAGCCCTTCGCCGGCGCCTGGGCGCTCCCGGGTGGGCCGTTGCTGCCCGACGAGACCCTCGGTGCCTCGGTGGGGCGGCAGCTCGCCGCCAAGGTCGAGGTGGCCCAGCTCGCGCACCTGGAGCAGCTGGAGACCCGCAGCGACCCGCATCGGGACCCGCGCAGCCGCACCGTGGCCACCGCGTACCTGGGGCTGCTCCCGGGCGACCTCGACCCGGTGCTGCCCGAGGACACCACCTGGCACCCGGTCGATGCGCTGCCGGAGACGGCGTTCGACCACGGCTCGATCGTCGGATCGGGGCTGGAGCGGCTGCGGGCGAAGCTCTCGTACACCAACGTCGCCTTCGCGCTGGCCCCGCCGACGTTCTCCATCGCCGAGCTGCGGGAGGTCTACGTCGCCGCGCTCGGGTACGAGGTCACGGCCACCAACCTGCAGCGGGTGCTGCTGCGGCGCGGCGTGCTGGAGCCGACCGGTGAGCTGGCGGCCTCCGGCCGCACCGGCGGGCGGCCCGCCGCGCTGTACCGCTTCGCGTCGGCGAGCCTCGAGGTGACCGACCCGTTCGCCGTGCTGAAGCCTCCCTCGACGCGCTGAGCCGCCGGGTCAGGCGGGGTCGCTGACGCCGACGTGCGCGGCCAGCCGGCCGGCCGCCGGGTCAGGCGGGGTCGCTGACGCCGACGTGCGCGGCCAGCCGGCCGGCCACCGAGTCGTCGCCGCCGACGGCCTGCTCCACCAGGCGGGCCAGCTCGGGGTCCCGGTCGGCGGGTACGTCCTTGACCACGGCCGCCCCGTCCTGCGGGCGGGTGCCGGTGACCCGGACGGTGCCCTGCTCGATGGTCACGGTCCCGTCGAACCCGGGCTCGTGGACCTCCAGCGTCGTCGCGTCATCCGTCGCCATGGTCCGCCCCTACCCGGCCGGGCGGCGCGCCAACAGCCGGCCGGAACACCTCTCGTCCGGGCCCCGCGCCCGCCTCACTCGCCGGTGGCCCCGTCCAGCGCCTCGCGGATCAGGTCCGCGTGGCCGTTGTGCCGGGGGTACTCCTCGACCAGGTGGAGGAGGATCCAGCGCAGCGAGAACGTGTCGTCACGGCCCCACGGCCGGTCCTCGGTGTCCAGCGGGAGCCGGCGGGCCACCTGGCCGACCGCGTCGGCCGCCGCGCGCCAGGTCGCCCACCCCCGGGCCACGTCGTCCGCGGTGACGGTGCCGGGGTCGACACGCCACTGCTCGTCGCGGTCGCGGACGACGTCGGGCCACAGGTCGTGGGGGAGGCCGCCGAAGCCGACGAGCCAGCCGGTCTCCACCGCCGCGAGGTGGCGCACCATGCCCAGCAGCGTGAGCTCGGAGGTCGGGACGGCCCGCGTGGCCAGCTGCCGGGGCGTCAGCTCCGCGCACTTCCACTCCAGCGTCTGCCGGTGGTAGTCGAGGAAAGCGGTCAGCAGCGTCGCCTCGTCCCCGGTCAGCGGGGGCTCGGTGCGGTGGTCGGCAGGGGTCATCGAGTCTGCTCCCACGGGTCGGGGCGCGCCGGTGGGCGCCGTCGCCGCGCATCCTGCGGCACGGGTCCCACATCCGGGGTGGCGACCGGCGCCCCGGTGCGTGCGGTCACCGTCCGGCCGCACCGGTCCGCGCGGTCGGCCGCTGCTTCCGGAGCAGCCAGGTGCCCACGCCCAGGTTCCCGACGGCCAGGAGGGCGAACACCACCGTCACGGGCACGTCGTCGGACGTGCTCCACCCGCCCACCGCGAGCACCGCCCACATCGTCCCGAGGACGAAGTACAGGATCGGGCCGGGGCGTCTGACGGGCTGGTCCACGTCCTCTTCGTAGGCCACGTCCCGACCGGGGGCAAGCGCCGGGAACGCCCCGATCGGGGGTTCTGCGGCCCCCATCGCCGTCGTGGACCCGGCGTCGGCGGTCCGGGGAGCGCGCCCGGCAGGACTCGAACCTGCGGCCAAGTGCTTAGAAGGCACCTGCTCTATCCGCTGAGCTACGGGCGCTCGGACGCGATCATCGCACCGCCCGGCGAGGAGACGACGGCGGCTGGTCACCGCGTCCTCCACAGGGAGGAGGCGCGTCCACAATCTCCGCGACGGCCTCCCGGCCGGAGGGTGCCGCAGCGAGGGTCGACGGCACACCGGCACCCCGCCGGTCGCGCCGTCCGGCGCAGCACCCCGAGGAGCACCGTGAACGACACCTACATCACCGTCGTCGGCAACGTCGCCGACGACCCGCGCCGCAGGACCACGGAGAAGGGTGCGGTGACCAACTTCCGCATGGCCTCCACCGCCCGCCGCTACGACTCCGGCAGCGGGCAGTACGTCGACTCCGGCACCTTCTGGATCGACGTGGAGTGCTGGAACGGCCTCAGCGGCAACGTCGCCGGGTCGATCAGCAAGGGCGACCCGGTGATCGTCCAGGGCACGCTGACGACGCACGAGTGGGAGTCGGACAACGGCCCGCGCCGCAAGCCGCAGCTCAGGGCGTCCGCCGTCGGCCCGAACCTCGCCAAGGGCATGGCGGTCTTCAAGCGGGACCGGTCCGGTCGCGCGTCGGAAGCCGCGGCCGGCCAGGAGCTCGCCGCAGGGCCCGCGGGCCGCGCCGCGACCGAGGTGCCCGACGACCGGTGGGACTACGAGGGGGATGGTGCGACGTTGTCCTCCGTGGACGGCCCCGATCTGCCGCAGGAGCCCGCGCACGCCTAGTTGCCCGGGCTGGGAGGATCGAAGGCGAGAACGTACGGGGTGGGGTCGCGACCCGCGGCCCCGCCCCCGCTCGCGAGACGACGGAAGGCTCGAAAAGCCAGTGGCTCAGTACATCTACACGATGGTCCGCGCGCGCAAGGCGCACGGCGACAAGGTGATCCTCGACGACGTCACCCTGTCGTTCCTGCCCGGCGCGAAGATCGGCGTCGTCGGCCCCAACGGCGCCGGCAAGTCGACCGTGCTGCAGATCATGGCCGGTCTGCAGCAGCCCTCCAACGGTGACGCGACGCTCGCACCCGACGCGACGGTCGGCATCCTCCTGCAGGAGCCGCCGCTCAACGAGGAGCTCGACGTCCGCGGCAACGTCGAGGAGGCGGTGAAGCCCCTCCGCGACGCGCTGCGCCGCTTCGAGGAGGTCAGCGCGGCGATGGGCGAGCCCGACGCCGACTTCGACGCGCTGATGGCCGAGCAGGGCGAGCTGATGGAGGTCATCGAGAACGCCGACGGCTGGGAGCTCGACGCCCGGATCGAGCAGGCCATGGACGCGCTGCGCTGCCCGCCCGGGGACGCCGACGTGACCGTCCTCTCCGGCGGCGAGCGCCGCCGGGTCGCGCTGTGCCGGCTGCTGCTGGAGGCGCCGGACCTGCTGCTGCTCGACGAGCCCACCAACCACCTGGACGCCGAGAGCGTCGCGTGGCTGGAGCAGCACCTGGAGAAGTACGCCGGCACCGTCGTCGCCGTCACCCACGACCGGTACTTCCTCGACAACGTGGCCCAGTGGATTCTCGAGCTCGACCGGGGCCGGGCCTACCCCTACGAGGGCAACTACTCCACCTACCTCGAGACCAAGGCCGCCCGCCTCCAGGTCGAGGGCGCCAAGGACGCCAAGCGCCAGAAGCGCCTCAAGGAGGAGCTGGAGTGGGTCCGCTCCGGCGCCAAGGCCCGCCAGGCCAAGAGCAAGGCGCGGCTCGCCCGCTACGAGGAGATGGCCGCGGAGGCCGAGAAGTTCCGCAAGCTGGACTTCGAGGAGATCCAGATCCCGCCGGGCCCGCGCCTGGGCAACGTCGTCGTCGAGACGAAGAACCTGACCAAGGGCTTCGGCGACCGCGTGCTCATCGACGACCTGTCCTTCACGCTGCCCCGCAACGGCATCGTCGGTGTGGTCGGGCCCAACGGCGTCGGCAAGACCACGCTGTTCAAGATGCTGGTCGGCGAGGAGAAGCCGGACGACGGCGAGATCAAGGTCGGCGAGACCGTGCAGCTCTCCTACGTCGAGCAGAGCCGCGGCGGCATCGACCCGAAGAAGACGCTGTGGGAGGTCGTCTCCGACGGCCTCGACCACATCAAGGTGGGCAACGTCGAGATGCCGTCGCGGGCCTACGTCGCCGCGTTCGGGTTTAAGGGCCCGGACCAGCAGAAGCCGGCCGGCGTGCTCTCCGGTGGTGAGCGCAACCGGCTGAACCTCGCGCTCACCCTCAAGCAGGGCGGCAACCTGCTCCTGCTCGACGAGCCCACCAACGACCTCGACACCGAGACGCTCACCAGCCTCGAGGGCGCGCTGCTGGAGTTCCCCGGCTGCGCCGTGGTCGTCAGCCACGACCGGTGGTTCCTCGACCGCGTGGCGACGCACATCCTCGCCTACGAGGGCGACTCGAAGTGGTTCTGGTTCGAGGGCAACTTCGCCGACTACGAGAAGAACAAGGTGGAGCGGCTCGGCCCTGACGCGGCTCGTCCGCACCGCGCCACCTACCGCAAGCTCACCCGCGACTGAAGAAGGACCCCGCTGCCCCCCACGCCTTCCACGCTCGGCGCGGGACCCTGCAGCGGGGCCGGTTCCAGGCCCTCGCCAGGGGCCGTTCCAGCACGTCACCACGGCCGGTCCGGAGCGTTCGCTCCGGACCGGCCGTCGGCGTCCGAGGGCTCAGCTCCCGGCGAAGCGGGTGACGAACCGGGCCTGGCCGCGCGTCTCGATCGCGCGCGGTCGGTAGTGGCTGCGCACGTACGCGACCGCGCGGGCGGGCGGCAACCCGTCGAGGACCGCGAGGCAGGCCAGCGCCGTCCCGGTGCGGCCCGTGCCGCCGGCGCACGCCACCTCGACCTGCTCGGACCCCGCACGTTCCAGCACCTCGCGCAGGGCATCGCGGAGGTCGGTCGGGGTGGAGGGCAGCCGGAAGTCGGGCCAGCGCACCCACCGGGTCTCCCAGGGGACCGGGCACGGAGCCCGGCCGAGCAGGTACACGCCGAACTCGGGGTCCGGGCCGTCGGGCGCCGGCCGCCGCAGCCCCCGTCCGCGCACCCGCCGGCCCGACGGCAGCACCAGCACGCCCGGTCCGGTCCCGGCCCAAGGCTCCACACCGGCACCGTAGGCCGCCCGCCCGCCGTCGGGAACGGGTGCCGCGCGGTGTGTTCCGGTGATGCGGCAGGGTGGGGCTGTGAGGCACACCGTGCAGGTCCCCATGCGCTGGTCCGACATGGACGCCTACCAGCACATCAACAACGTCGCCTTCCTCGGCTACTTCGAGATGGCGCGCGTCAACCTGTTCTTCGAGCAGCCGACGCACGACGAGCGGACCGGCCTCCGGCGCGGGCTCGTCGTGGCCTCCCACGAGATCGCCTACAAGCGGGCGGTCGTCTACGACCGGGAGCCGCTGGAGGTGCAGGTCTGGGTCTCCGGCGTGCGCGCGGCCGCCTTCACCTGCCACTACGAGCTGTTCGACCACGGGCAGCTCGCCGTCACCGGCAGCACGCTGCTCGTGCCGTTCGACTTCGCCCTGAACCGGCCCCGCCGGCTCACCGCGGAGGAGAAGGAGTTCCTCGCCCGCTGGGCCGACGAGCCGACCGGCTGAGTTGCAGAGGGTCCCGGCGGGCAGTCGCGCTCTGCCCACCGGGGCGGGGCAGAGCGCGAGCGCCCCCGGACCGGGTGGTCGGGTCAGTCGTCGACGTGACGCGGCACCGGCCGGCCGGCCTCCGTCGGCGCGCCTCGCCGGGCCGCCTCCGCCTCGGTCACCGGCCGCACGACGGCGCCCTCGGCGATCACCGCGCCGCCGAAGACCGCAGCGTTGATGCCGCCGCGGTGCACCATCGCCTTGACCAGCTTCAGCCCGGTCAGCCGCTCCAGGTGCGTGCAGGGCGGGCAGCGCTTGACCCCGAACAGCAGCGCGTCGCCCACTGCGAACCAGCGGCCCACCAGCGAGGGCAGGTCGACACCGGTGGTCACCAGGTTCCGCCGGGTGTCCGCGGTCGAGAACTCACCGCCCACCTCGGCGGCGACCGCGGTGACGTCATCCCGGTCGACCAGCGTGAGCTGCTTCTCCAGGTTCGGGTACCGGGCCCACGTGCCGCCACCGAGCGCGTAGCGGTCGCCCTCGAGCCCGACCCCGGGCAGCAACCGCGCCGACGGCATTCGGCGCAGCGGGGCCGCCGCCTCGTGCGTCGACCAGATCTCCAGCAGCGAACCAGCACCCATCGCAGGCCTCCGGGCTCAGGCGGCGGCGGGGGAGCGGCGCCCCCGGGCCGGGGGGTCGTCGTCGGCGCCGCGGGCGTCGAGGGCCTCGCTGACCGTGTGCGCCATCTGCAGCAGTTGCACCAGCAGCGGTGTCACCGTCGTCCGGACGCCGCGGACACCGCGTGCCGACCCCCCGCGTGCGGCCTGCGCCTCCCGGATGCGCTCGGCCCGCTCGGCCAGCACCGGGATGAACCGCAGCGCCATCGAGACCACCAGCCCGATCCGCGCCGGCCGCACCCCCACCACGCGCAACGGCGCGCACAGCCGCTCGATGACGGCGACCATCTCCGTCACCCGCGTCGTCGCCGTGACGACCGCGGCGGCCAGCACGAGCGCCAGGAGGCGCACCACCGTCAGCGCGGCCGTCGGCAGATCGCTGGACACGGCGTGGAACACGAACAGGCCGGCCAGCCACCACCGCACCGTCCGCGCCTGCCCGGCCAGCGTCGCCACGGGCACCCGCGCGGCGAGCAGGCCCACCGCCAGCACCCCGACCAGAGCGGCGCCCGCCACCGGGACGGTGGGCACCGCGAAGAGCAGCACCGCGAGCGCCGCGAGGACCAGCAGCTTGCCGCCGGCCGGGACGCGGTGGACCGGGCTGCGCCGCGGCACGTAGAGCGCGAGGGTCATCGCCGCTCCATCAGCGTGCGGTAGGCGGCGATGGCCGGCCGGGGCGCGGCGTCCTCGACGATCCGGCCGCCGTCCACGACGAGCACTCGGTCGAAACCGTCGAGCAGGTCGAGCTGGTGGGTGACCACGACCACCTGCTGCTCGAGCTCGTCGATGACCCGCGCGACCCGCCGCGCGTTGACCAGGTCCAGCAGCGTCGTCGGCTCGTCGAACACCACGCGCGCGGGCCGCATGACCAGCACCCCGGCGATCGCCAGCAGCTGCTTCTGGCCGCCGGAGAGCAGGTGCGCGGGGTGGTCGGCGTGCCCGGCGAGCCCGTACCGCGCCAGCACCTCGGCCACCCGCTCGGCCCGCTCGGCCGCCGGCACGCCCTGGTTCTCCAGCCCGTAGGCCACGTCCTCGGCCACGGTGGGGTGCACGATCTGCGCGTCGGGGTCCTGGAACACGAAGCCCACACGGCGGCGGACCTCCCGCACGGAGGTGCGGGTGTCCAGGCCGTCGACCAGCACCTGCCCGGCCGTGGGGACGACCAGCCCGTTCAGCAGCCGGGCGAACGTGCTCTTGCCCGAGCCGTTCGCCCCCACGACGCCGATGCGCGCCTCGGTCAGGTGCAGGTCGACGTCGGCCAGCACGGGACGGTCGCCGTAGCGGTGGGAGACCTCCCGCAGCTCGACCCCGCGGGCGGGGTCGGCGACGGCGTCGGGCCGCGGCTCCGGCCGGCGCCACCTCACCGGGCGGCGACCTCCCGCTGCGGTCGCTCGATGACCGGGTAGCTCCGGCGGACCTGTGCGGCGATCGCCGCGGCGATGAACGCCTTCGCCGCATCACCGGGGAGGAACGGCAGGGCGCCGGAGACGATCGCCTCGCCCAGCGACAGGTCGGCGACGGCGGCGAGCACCGGCACACCGATCAGGTAGACGACGACCATCCCGCCGACGACGTTGGACAGCATGCCCCAGGCGACGTTGTAACGCGCCCAGAAGCGCTCGGTCAGCCAGCCGGTGACGAACGCGGCCAGCGGCCAGCCGAAAAGGTAGCCGGCGGTCGGGCCGGCGAACACGGCGAGCCCGCCCGTGCCGCTGGACAGCAGTGGCAGGCCGACGGCGACCAGGACCAGGAACAGCAGCACGGCCAGGAAGCCGCGCCGGGCGCCCAGGACGCTCCCGGCGAGCATCACGCCGAGGGTCTGGGCGGTGATCGGGACCGGGCCGATGTTCACCGCGGGCAGGGTCCCCAGCACGGCGATGACGGCCGCGAAGAGGGCGACGTAGGCGAGGTCCCGGGTCTTCATGTCAGCTCCTGAGATGCGCCGGTGGGCAGGCGCCACCGGCCCGGCGTCACCTGCGGCAAGGTACCCGAGCGCCGCGGGGCGCCCGGGTACCGGCCGGTGAGCTCAGGCCTGCAGCCACACCGCGGCGTCGTCGGGCAGCTTCCCGTCGTCGACCGGTGCGCTGCTGAGGAGGACCCGGCCCTCGGGCAGCGGCACGGGAGCACCGGACAGGTTGACGAAGCACGTCAGCCCTCCGGAACGGCGGAAGGCGACGCAACGGTCGGGTGACTGCAACCACTGCAGGTCCTCCCCGCGGAACAGCGGGGACGAGGCCCGCAGGGCGAGCGCAGCCCGGTACAGCGACAGCATCGAGTCGTCGTCGGCGGCCTGGGCCTCGGCGGTCAGCGAGCCCCAGCCCTCCGGCATGGGCAGCCAGGTCCCGGCCCCCGAGGAGAAGCCGTAGGAGGGCTCGCTGCCCGACCAGGGCACCGGGATCCGGCAGGCGTCGCGACCGCGTTCGGCCCCCTCGGAGCGGAACCAGATCGGGTCCTGCAGCACCTCGTCGGGCAGGTCGACGTCGGGCATGCCGAGTTCGTCGCCGTTGTAGAGGTACGCCGCGCCGGGCAGCGCCAGCTGCAGCAGCGCGGCTGCGCGGGCGCGCCGGGTGCCGGGTTCGCCGTCGCCGTAGCGGGTGACGTGGCGGGGCCGGTCGTGGTTGGACAGCACCCAGCAGGCCGGCGCCGGGGTGCCCTCCACCGCGGCGAGGGAGTGGGTGATCGCGTCGCGCAGGCCGTCGGCGGTCCAGTCGGCGGTGAGCAGCTTGAAGTTGAAGGCGAGCTGGAGCTCGTCCTCGCGGAGGTACTGGGCGAGCCGGTCGTCGTCGGAGACCCAGACCTCCCCGACCGCCATCGTGCCGGGGTACTGGTCGAGCACCGCCCGGATCCGGCGGTGGACCACGTGCACGCCGTCCTGGTCGAAGCGGTGGTCGCCGGGGCCGTGGTCGTCGAGCAGCCCGGTGTCGTCCATCGGCACCATGTCGGGCAGCCCCTCTGGCTTGGCCATGCCGTGGGCGACGTCGATGCGGAAGCCGTCCACCCCGCGGTCGAGCCAGAACCGCATCGTCTCCTCGAGGTCGGCCACGACCTCGGGGTTGGCGAAGTTCAGGTCGGGCTGCTCGGGCGCGAAGATGTGCAGATACCACTGCCCGTCGGGCACACGGGTCCAGGCCGGGCCGCCGAACACCGACGGCCAGTTGTTCGGCGGCTCGCTGCCGTCGGGGCCGCGCCCGTCGCGGAACAGGTAGCGCGCGCGCTCCGGGGAGCCCGGGCCGGCGGCCAGCGCCGCCTGGAACCACTCGTGGTCGTGCGAGCTGTGGTTGGGCACCAGGTCGACGGTCACCCGGATGCCGAGCGCGTGCGCCTCGGCCAGCATCGCGTCGAACTGCGCGAGGTCACCGAAGACCGGCTCCACGTCGCGCGGGTCCGCGACGTCGTAGCCGTGGTCGGCCATGGGGGAGGGGTAGAACGGCGTGATCCACAGGGCGTCGACGCCGAGGTCGCGCAGGTAGGGCAGCCGCGACCGGATGCCGGCCAGGTCGCCGACGCCGTCGCCGTTCCCGTCGGCGAAGCTGCGGATGTAGACCTGGTAGAAGACCGCGTCGCGCCACCAGTCGGCGCCGGACGTGCGGAAGGGGGGCGGCTGGGGGCTCACCGGGCTCCTCGGGATCGGTACGTGCGGAGTGGGCGCGCTCGTGCCCCCCTGAGGGGAGCAGCGCGAGTCGGGGGCCGGTTCGTGCGTCGTCGCTCCGAGGGCCGGCTACGAGCCTACGGCGACGTGCTCAGCGGTTCTGCATGCTCCGTGCCGCCATCTCCAGGTAGCCCCAGAGCGTGGCGTCCTGCTCCGGCGTCAGCCCGAGGGAGTCGACGGCGTCGCGCATGTGGGTGAGCCAGGCGTCGCGCTCGACGGGGCCGATGGCGAACGGGGCGTGGCGCATCCGAAGCCGCGGGTGCCCGCGCTGCTCGGAGTACGTGGTGGGCCCGCCCCAGTACTGCTCGAGGAAGCCGCGCAGCCGGGTCTCGGCACCCTCCCAGTCGTCCTGGGGGTACATCGGCTGCAGCACGGGGTCGGTCCGGACGGCCGCGTAGAACCGCTGCACCAGCCGGCGGAAGGTCTCCTCGCCGCCCACCTCGTCGTAGAAGGTCCGCGCCGACGGCAGGGGCCGCCTCGACTCGCTCATGCCCCGGGTGCCTCCTCGGCCTCGATCGCAGCGTCCGCCCCGTTCCGCGTCCGCCGATACGCCCTCAGCGCCGGGGCGACCGCGATCATTCCGACGGCGCCCGAGAGCGCGACCACGACGGCGGGCCGCAGGCCCTCCGCGGCCAGCCCGGCGGCGAGCGCGCCCAGCCCCTGGACGCCGGCCAGCCCGCTCGCCGCGACGCCGAAGGCGCGCCCGCGGTAGGCGCTGGGCACGGCCTGCACGAACGCGACGTTGAGCGGGATCGTCCAGGCCGCGCCCAGCCCGGAGAGGAACAGCATCCCGACCAGCACCCAGAACGGCACCACGCCGGGCCCGGCGACCGCCGCGACGAGGCCACCGACGAGCACCGGTGCCAGCGACACCACCACCAGCGGGACGACGAACCGCTCGCGCCGCGCCGGGGGGACCAGGCGGGCGATCACCAGGCCGCCGAGCGTGACGCCCAGCGGGTTGGCCGCGAGCAGGACGCCGACCGCCGTCGCCCCCTGCCCCAGCGAATCGACCAGCGGCGCGGCGATCCCCTCGGAGGCGTAGACGAAGCCGGTCGTCACCCAGAGGACGGAGACGATCGCCAGCAGACGGGGGGTGTACCGGATGAACCGCAGGCCCTCGGCGGCGTCCCGCCACAGCGAGCCGGAGCCGCCGCCCCCCTCGGCCACCGGCGCCGGACGAGGCTGCAGGCGAGCCCACAGCCAGATGGCCGACACGACGAACGTGGCCGAGTCGACGAGCAGGGCCGCGGACGGGTCGAGGACGGCGACGAGCGCACCACCGGCCAGGAACCCGCCGACCTGGGCCAGTTGCAGGGTGATGCCGGTCAGCGAGGTGGCGACGGCGTAGCGGTCCCCGTCGAGCACGTCGGCCATGAGCGCCGACCGCGCGGACTCGAACGGGGGTGCGCACAACCCGACCACGAACAGCAGGGCGAGCAGGACCGGCAGCGGCATGCCCGGGATCGCCATCAGCGCGACCAGCACGGCCCGGGCGGCGTCGGTGGCGATCAGCACCCGGTGCCGGGGCAGCCGGTCGGCGAAGGCCGACAGCAGGGGCCCCCCGAGCAGCCACGGCAGGTGGCTGATGGCGAAGGTCAGGGCCGCGAGCAGGGGGGAGGAGGTGCGGTCGTAGACCAGGACGGTGAGCGCCACCCGGGCCAGCTCGTCGCCGGCCGCGGACAGCAGGTAGGTGCCGAAGAGCGGCCGGAACTCGCCGACGGCGAAGACCTCGCGGAAGGTCGCCTGCCGGACGGTGGCGCCCTCGGCCCGACCGTCCGGGGCGGCGGCGGTCACCGGGGCCCCGTTCCTGCCCCGGCGACGGGCACGGGCGGTGATCCGGTCATTACCGGAATCATCCCAGGCGCAACCCGCGGAGTGCGCGCTGTCGACTGCGCGTGTCCATCCCGTTACCCGATGGGCCCCTCGCCGGTCGGACGGGTGTGGGCGGCCAGGAACGCCAGCTGGTCGGCGGCGAGCCCGACCGTCCGGCTGACCGCGCGGGCGCCGTGCCCGACCGAGGTCTCCCGGCGGAGCAGGACCGGCGCCGCGGCCGAGGTCGCGTGCTGCAGCGCGGCGGCGAGCTTCCGCCCGTGCAGGGGGTCGACGCGGGTGTCGGACTCGAACGTCGTGAACAGCACCGCCGGGTACGCGGTCCCGTCGCGGACGGCGTGGTACGGCGAGTAGCCCAGCAGCCAGCCCAGCTCGACCGGGTCCTCGGCGGTGCCGTACTCGTCGTTCCAGGTGCGCCCCAGGCCGAATCGCTCGTAGCGGACCATGTCCAGCAGCGGTGCGCTGCAGACGACGGCGGCCGCGAGGTCGGGCCGCTGCGTCAACGTGGCGCCGACCAGGAGACCACCGTTCGAGCCACCCATGACCGCGAGCTGCCCGTGGGTCGTCCAGCCCTGCTCCACCAGGTGCTCGGCGGCGGCGGCGAAGTCGTCGAACACGTTCTGCTTGCGCTCCCGCATGCCGGCGCGGTGCCACTCCTCGCCGTGCTCGGACCCGCCGCGCAGGTTGGCCACCACCCACACGCCGCCGGCCTCCACCCACGCCAGGGCCTGCGCCGTGTAGGTGGGGGTGAGCGAGACGTTGAAGCCGCCGTAGCCGTAGAGCACGGTCGGCCGCGGGCGGTCCGGCGTCCCCGTTGCCGAGAGGACGAACAGGTGCACCGGGGTGCCGTCCCGGCTCGTCGCGTGCGTCTCCACGACCGTCAGCGGCGGCACCTCACCGGCGACGTCGGCGTTCTCCCACGCGTCCAGGGCCTCCGGCGCCGCCGCGTCCCAGCGCAGCACGGAGGGCGGCGTCGCGTAGTCGGTGTAGCCGACCCAGGCCGTCGTACCGCCGTCCGGCGGGGCGCTCACCCCGGAGATGCTGCCGGGGCCGGGGGGCGCGACCTCGGTGATCCGGCCGCCGCCGTCCCCGGACCAGAGGGAGAGCCGGTCGGTGGCGTCCACGGCGTGCACCGCGAGCACCCGCAGGGCGCCGTCGGGTGCGTCGACCAGCGCCACGTCGGAGAGCACGGCGCCCTCCTGCTCGGGGACGACGTCGGTCCACGCCTCCGGCGCCCACGTGGCCGGGTCCTCCGGATCGACCACCGCGAGCCGCCACCGCGGGGAGCCGCGGTCGCTCAGCAGCCACAGCCGGCCGTCGCGCGCCACCCACGCGGCGGTCCGGGCGTCGACGCCGCGCTGCAGCTCGCGCAGCGCGCCGTCCGCGGAGAGGTCGGCCAGCCACACGTCGTCGCGCGGGGCGGTGCCGGCCGACGCCGAGACCACCAGCCACCGACCGTCGGCGCTGGTGCGGACCCCGTAGTAGTTGGTGGGGTCCAGCCCCTCCCCGTGCACGAGCACGTCGTCGTCCGCTGGGTCGCCGACCCGGTGGCGCCACACCCGGCGGTGGAACTGCTCCTCGCCCGCGGGCACCTGGTCGGGGGCGAGCCGGCGGACGTAGAACAGCTCCTCGCCGCCGGGCAGCCAGCCGACGGGGGAGTAGCGGCACCGGTCGACCGGCCCGTCGAGCAGCTCACCGGTCGCCACGTCGAGGACGTAGAGCTCCGACTCCTCGTCCCCGCCGGTGCTCACCTGGTAGGCGAGCCGGTCGCCCTCCCACGAGGGCGACCACGCGTCGAGGGTCGTCGTCCCCTCCGGGTCCAAGGCCATCGGGTCGACGAGCACGCGCACCGTCCCGTCCGTCTCGCGCACCCGCAGCACGGCGTGCTCCTGGCCGGGGTCGCGGCGGGTGGAGAAGGCCCGCCCCCCACGCCAGACCGGCACGCCGACGGCGCCCGCCCGCACCAGCTCACCGAGCCGCGCGGCGAACCGTTCGCGGGCCGGCAGCGCGCCCAGCACCTCGGCCGCCAGGCGGTCCTGGGCCTCCGACCACTCCTGCGTGCGCGGGTCGGCGGGGTCCTCCAGCCAGCGGTAGGGGTCGGCGACGCGGTGGCCGTGGAGCTCCTCGACCAGGTCCAGGCGCGGGGCGTCCGGGTAGCGCATGAGCGGCACGCTAGTCGCCGCGGCGGGCGCGTCCGGGGGACGACGGGGATTTCCAGTGCGCCGCGCGGCGGTTCTCGGGTCAGAATGGGGCTGCCCGCGGGTCGTGCAGCACCCGGCGGTCCGGGGCCTCCGGAGGTGATCCGTGCCGCGTTCCGCGCCCGGGTCGACGCCGGCGGGTCACCCAGGCTCGCGGCGCGACCCCGTCCCGCCGCTCGTCCCCGTGCCCTCGCCCACGACCACGGGCGCCACCCTGCTGCTGAACGCCACGTACGAACCGCTGTGCGTGGTGTCCAGCCGGCGGGCGATCGTGCTGGTGCTCGCCGAGAAGGCGGAGTCGGTCGACGTCACCGCCGACGTCGTCCACGCCGAGACGGTGAGCCTGCCAGTACCCGTCGTCGTGCGGCTCACCCGCTACGTCCGCGTGCCGTACCCGGCCTCGGTGCCGCTGTCCCGCCGGGCGGTGTTCACCCGCGACGGGCAGACCTGCGTGTACTGCGGGGGTTCGGCCACCAGCATCGACCACGTGGTGCCGCGCAGCCGCGGCGGCACGCACACCTGGGACAACGTGGTGGCCGCCTGCCGCCGGTGCAACCACACCAAGGCCGACCGATCGCTGGCCGAGCTCGGCTGGAAGCTGCCGTGCCCGCCGAGCACGCCCAGCGGCGCGGCCTGGCGCCTGCTGGGCCACCGCACCGTCGACCCCCGCTGGCGCGAGTGGCTGGGAGTGCCGGAGAGCGTCAGCGCCTGAGAGGACCCCGTGCCCCCCACCGCTCGCACGCTCGCGGCGGGCCCCCGCACGGGGGCCGCCCGGTGAACTCCCCTGCCATGGCGCGCACCATCTGGGCGCTCGCCGAGCCGTTCCACGCGCTCACCTACTTCGCCGACGAGGCCCGTGCCGCGTTCGCCGGCGCGGGGCTGACGGGGTTCTGGTCGGGCTACTTCGCCGGCCGCGCCGCCCCGCTGGGTGCGGTGGGGCCGGAGGTGGTGACGGCGGTGTTCGCCAACTTCGCGCCGGGGTTCGTCGCCCGGCGGGTGCCGGCGGTGTGGGCGCAGGCCTCCCCGGCCGCGGCGCTCGCGGCCCGCCTCGCCGGGGTGGACGCCGCCGTGCGCCGGGTGCTCGGCGAGGGCTGGGTCGGCTCGGCCGAGGCGGTCGAGGCGATGCACCTGGCCGCGACCGCCGCGACCGCCGTCGACCTGCCGGGGCGTCCCCTGGCGGCCGCGAACTCGGCGGTGGAGGTCCCCGGCGAGCCGCACCTGGTGCTCTGGCAGGCGCTCACCACGCTGCGCGAGCACCGCGGCGACGGGCACACCGCCGCCCTCGTGCAGCGGGGGATCGACGGGGTGCAGGCGCACGTGCTGGCCGCCGCGGCGGGGCGATCGGACCGGGCGTGGTTGCAGAAGGCGCGGGGCTGGGACGACGCGGCGTGGGAGGGGGCGGCCGCCGCGCTGGCCGAGCGCGGCTGGCTCGCCGGTGCCGCGCTCACCGCGGACGGCCGGGGGGTGGTCGACGACGTGGAGGCGGACACCGACCGGCTCGCGGCCGGGCCGTGGCGCGCGCTCGGCGACCGCGGCTGCGACCGGCTGGCCGAGCTGCTCACCCCGGTGCGGACGGCGGTGGTCGCGGCGGGGGACTGGCCGGCCGGCAACCCCATCGGCGTCCCCGAACCCGCATAGGTGACTAGCGTCCCCGTCGTGACCGCGCTGCACGACCTGACCGCCCTCAAGCAGGCCGCCGCCGTCCGGGCGGGGGAGGTGAGCCCCACCGAGCTGGTGGCACACGCGCTGGCGCGCATCGACGCGCACGACGCCGGCCTCGGGGCGTTCCTCACGGTGACCCCCGAGCGGGCCCTGGCCCGGGCCGCCGAGGCCGAGGCGCGGGTCCGCGACGGTGGTGAGCTGCCGCCGCTGCTCGGCGTCCCCACCGCGATCAAGGACCTGAACAACACCGCCGGGGTGCGGACGACGTTCGGCTCGGCAGCGCTCGCCGACTTCGTGCCCGCCGTCGACGACGCGGTGGTCACCCGGCTCGCCGCCGCCGGGACGATCAGCGTGGGCAAGACCAACACACCCGAGTTCGGCTTCCCTTGCTACACCGACAACGACCTCGCCGGCCCGGCCCGCTGCCCGTGGGACACCTCCCTGCTCGCCGGCGGCTCGAGCGGAGGGGCGGCGGTCGCCGTCGCCGCGGGCTTCGTGCCGTTCGCGCAGGGGAGCGACGGCGGGGGCTCGATCCGCATCCCGGCGAGCATCAACGGCCTGTTCGGCATCAAGCCGACCCGTGGCCGGATCAGCAACGCCCCGTACGGCAGCGAGGTGACCGGGCTGGGTACCAGCGGCCCGCTGGCCCGGACGGTGCGGGACGCCGCGGCGATGCTGGACGCGATGGCCGGTCCGGAGATCGGCGACCCGTTCTGGGCCCCGCCGCTGCCGCCGGGGGAGACCTTCCTCGGCTGGGCCGACCGGGAACCGGGCCGGCTGCGCATCGGGCGCTACACCGAGTCGGCGATGCCGGGGGTGGAACTGGAGCCCGAGGTGGCCGAGGCGTTCGAGGACGCCGGTCGGCTGCTCGAGAGCCTCGGGCACGTCGTCGAGGACGTGCCGGCCGGGCTCCTCGACCCCGCGGTGCTGCCCTCTTTCGAGACCGTCTGGGCACTGGGGGCGACCACGCTGCCGGTACCGCCGGGGAACGAGCAGCTGCTCAAGCCGCTGACCCGCTGGATGCAGCAGCGGGGCCTGGCGCTGTCGGCGCGGGACGCGATGCAGGCCATGTTCGCCCTCCGTGCCTTCTCCCGGCAGTTCCTCCGTGCGACCGCCGGCTACGACGTGCTGCTCGCCCCGGTGCTCACCATGACCCCACGGCCGGTCGGCTGGTTCGGGGAGGACGGCGAGGGCGCGGCGGACTTCGAGCGGCAGAAGCGCTACGCCGCCTTCACGGCGCTGTTCAACGTCACCGGCCAGCCCGCCGTGAGCGTCCCGCTGCACTGGAGCCCCGGTGACCTGCCGATCGGGACCATGCTGGTGGGCCGGCCGGCCGACGAGGCGACCCTCGTCTCGCTCTCGGCGCAGCTGGAGGTCGCGCGGCCGTGGGCGCACCGGCGCCCCGCCGTCTGGACCGACAGCCGATGAGGACGGCGGTGTCCCGGTAGGTTGTCGGGCGTGACCGTCGTCGAGACCCTCCTCGTCTACGCCGCCATCCCGCTCGCCGTGGTGCTGGTGCTGGCGCTGCTGACCCTGAAGCCCGGCAAGGGCCGCCGTCCCCGATACAAGCCCGGCCAGGCGTGGGACTACGCCCCCGTCTGGTACGAGCCGCACCCGGCGACCGTGGGCGGCCACGGCCCGGCCGCCGCCCACGGCCCGGCGGCCGTCCCGGGCAGCGGAACCGCCGCCCTGGGCTCGTCGGTCTACCCGGAGCAGCCGGGGGAGCGGGCGCTGGACGCCGAGGGCGGGATCGGCCCGGCCGGCGGCACCGGCAGCGAGCACTCCGGTAGCGCCCACTCGGGCGGCGCGCAGGCCGGTGGCGCGACCGCCGCCCGCCTCCCGCGGGCGGCGGGCCCGCTCGGCGGCGCCCGCGGGACCTGGTGACGGGGCCCCGGTGACCGCATCCCACGTCCCGACGACCAGCCCCGGAGGCCGGCGATGACCCGCGCGCCCGAGATCGACACCCCTCGCACCGGCACGGACGTCGGCGCCACGCTGCACCCGCGGACGGCGGAGGCGAAGATCGACGAGGTCTTCAGCTTCCGGGAGCTGGCCCGCCTCGACGAGGCGCTGACCATGTCCTCGCGCGAGACGGGGCTGCGCTTCACCCTCTACGTGGGTGAGCTGGCCGCACCGACCCGCGCCACCGCCGAGCAGCTGCACGCCCGCTCGGGGGACAAGCCCGCCGACGCCGTGCTGATCGCCGTCTCGCCCGGCCAGCGCGTGGTGGAGGTGGTCACCGGCGCCGGGGCCGCGCGCCGGCTGCCCGACCGCGCCTGCGCCCTCGCGGTGCTCTCCATGACCAGCGCGTTCGCCAACGGCGACCTGGTCGGCGGCATCGTCAACGGCCTGCGCCAGCTGTCCGACCAGGCGGGGCACCCGGCTGGGCTGCGCACCCACTGATCGACGCCGGAGGCGCCGCACCCCGCCGGGGCGCGGCGCCTCCGCATGCTCCTGGCGGCTCCTGATCACCAGGGGCCCGGCGACGAGGGGCGCCGAGGACGACGAGAGGGCGCCGCACTCCCGGCGGCGTGCGGCGCCCTCTCGTCGTGGTGCGGCCGAGCGGCTACTCGGCGGCGGCGTCCCGCTCGCGGGCCCGCAGCGCGCGGGCGATGCCGTCCCGGCCCTCGAACACCAGGCGGCGCAGCGCGGGCGGCTGCTCGGCGTCGGAGAGCCAGGCGTCGGCGGCCGCGATGGTGCGCGGCTCCACCACCGGCGGGAAGAGGTACTGCACCGCGTTCTTGGCGATCTCGCCCGGCCGGCGGTCCCACAGCGGGCGGACGTCGGCGAAGTAGCGGTCGACGTAGCCCGCGGTCAGCTCCCGCTGGGCCGGGTGCCAGAAGCCCTGCAGGATCGCTTCGTGGACGGCGTTCGGGATCGACTCGTCGGTGAAGGCCTGCCGCCAGGTCTCCTCCTTCGACTCCGCCGTCGGCCGCAGCGCCCGCGCCGTGGCCGCCCGCCGGATGCCGGTGGCGGTGGCGTCGCGCTCGGCCTCCGCGTCGATCTCGGCGTCGCCGGCCGCACCGATCGCGACCAGCCCGTGCAGGAACGCCCACCGCGCGTCGGCGTCCACGACCAGCCCCTCGGGGGTGTGTGAGCCGTCGAGCAGACCGCGCAGCGCGGCCGCGTGCTCCTCCGTGCGGGCTGCGCTCGCCAGCGTGCGGGACCACAGCAGCTGCTGGTCGCTCCCCGCCGGGGCGGCCTCGAGCGCGGCGAGCGCGTGGTCGGCCAGCTGCGCCCAGCCCGTCGGCGCCCACGCCGGGTCGGCGAAGGACGAGAGCGCGCTCTGCACCCGGGCCAGCAGCGACTGGATGACGCTGCTCTCGGTCTCGGCGCCGATCCCGGCCAGCACGAGCTGGACCCACTCGCGGGCGGGCAGCTCGGCGTCGCGGGTCATGTCCCAGGCCGCCGACCAGCAGAGCGCACGCGGCAGCGAGTCCGGCAGCGCGCCGATGCGCGAGCGGAGCGTGTCCAGCGACTTCTCGTCGAGCCGGATCTTGGCGTAGGTCAGGTCGTCGTCGTTGACCAGCACCAGGTCCGCGGCCGGGTGGCCCACCAGCTCGGGCACCTCGGTGCGCGCGCCCGCTATGTCGAGCTCCACCCGGTGGCTGCGGGTCAGCCCGTCGGGGCCCTCGCTGTAGAGGCCAACGGCCAGCCGGTGGTTGCGCAGCACCGGGTGCTCGGCCACCGCCGTCTGCTCGATGGCGAAGGTCGTGTAGCGGCCGTCGTCGCTGAGCTCGAAGACCGGCCGCAGCGTGTTCACCTGGCTGGTGCGCAGCCACTGGTCGGCCCACTCGGAGAGGTCGCGACCGGAGCTCTCCGACAGCGGGCCCAGCAGGTCGGCCAGGGTGGTGTTGCCGTACTCGTGCCGGCGGAAGTAGCGCTGGACGCCGGAGAGGAACTCGTCGCGGCCCACGTAGGCCACCAGCTGCTTGAGCACCGAGGCGCCCTTGGCGTAGGTGATGCCGTCGAAGTTGACCTCCACCGCGGCGACGTCGGGGATGTCGGCGGCGATCGGGTGCGTCGAAGGGAGCTGGTCCTGGGCGTAGGCCCAGGCCTTCTCGGTGTTGGCGAACGTCGTCCACGCCGTCGTGTACTCGGTCGCCTCGGCCTGGCACAGGGTGCTGATGTAGGTGGCGAAGGACTCGTTGAGCCACAGGTCGTCCCACCAGCGCATGGTCACCAGGTCGCCGAACCACATGTGCCCGAGCTCGTGCAGGATCGTCTCGGCGCGGCGTTCGTAGCGGGCCCGGCTGACCTTGGACCGGAAGACGTAGTCCTCCAGGAAGGTGACCGCGCCCGCGTTCTCCATGGCCCCGGCGTTGAACTCCGGCACGAACAGCTGGTCGTACTTGTCGAAGGGGTACGGGTAGTCGAACACCCGGTGGTAGAAGTCGAAGCCCTGCTTGGTCACCCGGAACAGCTCCTCCGGGTCCAGGTACCGGGCCAGCGACGCCCGGCAGTACAGCCCGAGCGGGATGCCCTCGTGCAGGTCGGTCACCTTGGCGTACGGCCCGGCGATCAGCGCCACCAGGTAGGTCGAGATGCGCTTGGTGGGCGCGAAGTGCACCAGCTGCGAGCCGCCCTCACCGGCCTCGATGGTGCGGTCGCCGGTGTTGGAGACGACCTGCCAGTCGAACGGCGCCGTCACGTGCACCGTGAACGTGGCCTTGAGGTCGGGCTGGTCGAAGCAGGTGAACATCCGCTTCGCGTCGGCCGGCTCGAACTGCGTGTAGAGGTAGACCTGCCCGTCCTCGGGGTCGAGGAAGCGGTGCAGCCCCTCGCCGGTGTTGGAGTAGCGGCAGTCCGCCGTCACCACCAGCGTGTTGTGCTCGGCGAGGCCGGGCAGCGGGAGGCCGCCTTCCTCGGTGTAGGAGCTGACGTCGAGCTCGGTGCCGTTCAGCGTCGCCGAGAGCACCGTCTCGGCCACCAGGTCGATGAAGGTCCCCTCGCCGGGGCGGCGGCAGGTGAAGTCCACGGTCGTGGTGGAGCGGAACGTCCGCTCGCCGGGGTGACCGGCGCCGTCGGTGACGTCGAGGGAGATGTCGTAGCTCTGGACGGCGAGCAGCTCGGCGCGAGCTGCGGCATCGGTGCGGGTCAGGTTGGGTACGGCCACCCCGGCAGTTTGTCAGGCGGTGCCGACGGCCCGCCCGCCGTCCACCGGGAACAACCCCCTGGCCCGGCGACTTGGCTGACCGCAGACGGCCCGGGCGCACCCGGGCACCCCCGAGCGAGGAGCAAGGATGACCGAGGCAGTGCAGAGCGCCCCCACGAAGGCCCGCGTCGACTTCTGGTTCGACCCGCTGTGCCCGTGGGCCTGGCTCACCAGCCGCTGGGTGCTCGAGGCGGCCAAGGTGCGCGACATCGACCTGCACTGGCACGTCATGTCGCTGGCGGTGCTCAACCGCGGCCGCGACCTGCCCGAGGAGTACCAGGAGATGATGGCCAAGGCCTGGGGTCCGGTGCGGGTGGCGGTCGCGGCGGCGCAGCAGCACGGCGACGAGGTGCTCGGCGACCTCTACACCGCGATGGGCACGCTGCGGCACCACGAGGGGCTCGAGCTCGAGGACCTCATCGCCCCGGCCCTGGAGCGGGTCGGGCTGCCGGCGTCGCTGGCGGAGGCCGCCGGCTCCAGCGAGTACGACACCGCGCTGGAGAAGAGCCACCACGAGGGCATGGACCCGGTCGGCCAGGACGTCGGAACGCCGGTCATGCACATCGACGGTGTGGCGTTCTTCGGCCCGGTCATCAGCAAGGTGCCGACCGGTGAGGACGCCGGCAAGGCCTTCGACGGGGCCGTGCTGCTGGCGAACCTGCCCGACTTCTGGGAGCTCAAGCGCACCCGGACCTCGGACCCGGACATGAGCTCCGTCCCGGTCGACGCCCTGGAGCTGCGCCGGTGAAGGACCCCCGACCCCCTCATCCCCCGCACGCTCGGGACGAGCCTCCGGTCGGGGGCCGTTCCTGATGGTGACGGTGGGGGGCGGCATGCTGTCGGGATGCCGCACCCCACCCGCCAGCGCATCTTCATCTCCGGTGCCAGCTCCGGCCTCGGCGAGGGCATGGCCCGCCGGTTCGCCGCCATGGGCCGCGACCTGGCCCTGTGCGCCCGCCGGGTCGACCGGCTCGAGTCGCTGCAGGCCGAGCTGCGTTCCGCCCACCCCGGCATCCGGGTCGAGGTCGCCGCGATGGACGTCGACGACCCGGGGTCGGTGACGACGGTCTTCGCCGACCTCGCGGACCGGCTGGGTGGCTTCGACCGCGTGGTCGTCAACGCCGGCATCGGCGCGGGGACGTCCGTGGGCGCCGGCGGGGCGGCCCGCAACCGCGCCGTCCTGCACACCAACGTGCTCGGGTCCCACGCCCAGTGCGAGGCGGCGGTGGAGCTTTTCCGGCGCCAGGGCATGGGCCACCTGGTGCTCATCTCCTCGGTCGCCTCGGTGCGGGGCATGCCCGGCAGCCGGACGGCCTACGGGGCCAGCAAGGCGGCGCTGAACTCGCTGGCCGAGGGCATCCGCTCCGACGTGTACGGCTCGCGCATCGTCGTCTCGACGATCCTGCCCGGCTACATCGCGACCGACATCAACGTCGGCCGCCGCGGGCCGCTCACGGTCGGCCTGGACAAGGGGGTCGGCGCGCTGGTGGACGTCGTCGAGCGGGAGCCGGTGCGCGGCTACGTACCCGAGTTCCCCTGGCGCGCGGTCGCCGCGCTGCTGCGCGTGCTCCCGCTGTCCGTCGTCCGCCGGGTCACCGGCTCGTGAGCGGCCGCCCGGCGGCGACCGCCATCGTCGCGGCCGGGTAGGGCCCCGGCCCGCCCTCGCGCAGCGCGGTCAGGACGGCGAGCAGCTCCTCCCGCTGGGCCCCGACGAACGCCGCGTCGACCACCGCGCCGTGGCCGGGCACCACCGGGCCGCGGGCCAGCGCCTGCAGCCGGCCGAGGGTGGCCGGCCAGTCCGCCGGCCAGGCGTCCTCGAAGTCCGGCGGCGCTCCCTCCTCGACCAGGTCCCCGGCGAAGAGCACGGTCGCGTCGCCGGCGGTCCCCACCTCGACGACCAGGTCGTGGTCGGTGTGCCCGCGGCCGAGGTGCCGCAGGACCACCTCCCGGCCGCCGACGTCGAGCACCGCGACCTCGTCGACGAGGTGGTCCGGCGGGTCGATCGGGGTGGCCCGCAGGAGTGCGGCGTCCTCGGCGGCCAGCGTGGCGACGACGGCGGCCCGCTGCGCCTCACCGTCGGCGCGCAAGGTCGCCGCGCAGCCCCGCGAGCCCCACACCCGCGCCGGGCGGAACGCCGCGTTGCCGAAGCAGTGGTCGTAGTGCGCATGGGTGTTCACCACGGTCCACGGGTGCGGCGTGACCGTGCGGACGGCCGCCGCGAGGTCCGCCGCCTCGCCCAGGTGCGACCGGGTGTCGACGACGAGGCAGGCGCCCTCGCCCAGCACGAGCCCGCAGTTGAGGTCCAGCGAGCGGTGCCGGCGCACCAGGACGCCCTCGGCCACCTCCTGCCAGCCGGTGCTCACCAGCGGATCCGCATCGGGCGGCCGCGGGCGTCCCGCCGGTCGTCGCCGACGGACGACGCGGTGCGCGCGGCGATGCGCTGCGCCGACCACGCCGCGGCGCAGGCGTCCAGCGCGTCGATGGCCGGCAGCCGCTCCGGCGCCCCGGCCAGCGCCCGCTCGACGTCCATCACCGGGCGCAGCGCGGCCAGCCGCTGGGCGAGTCCCCGGGCGGTGACCTTGGGATCGCGCACCTGCTCGTCCAGCGCGCGGAAGGCGAGCTCCGGGTGGACCTCGTGGACCCTCGCATCGGGCGGGTCGCCGAGGGCTTCGTCCAGCGCGCGGATCGACGGCACGAGGAACCAGGCCTGCTTCGACAGGGCCCTCCCCGACGCGGCCACCGACAGGCGGCACGCCTCGGCGTAGTCCGCGGCGTCCAGCACCGGGCGCAGCGGCGCCGGGAAGACCGAGCTGCCGGCCCGGCCGAGCAGCCGGCGCGCTGCGACGTCGCAGGGGCGCGGGCCGTCGTCCGAGAGCCCGATCGGCATGTCGACGGCGACGACGTCCACGTCGGGGACGGCGAGCGCGGCCGCCGCGTCGGGGAGGGCCAGCAGGGTCACCTCGCCGTCGTCGAGCAGGGCCCCCGCCCAGGCCCCGCGCGAGCCGTCCAGCCCCAGCACCGCCACGCCCGGGAGCCTGTCAGACTCCCCGGCATGCGCGTCTTCATCGGCACCGACCACGCGGGCCTGGAGTTCAAGGAGCACCTCAAGCGGGCGCTGGCCGAGGCCGGTCACGAGCCCGTCGACTGCGGTGCGTTCGAGTACGACGCCCAGGACGACTACCCGCCGTTCTGCTTCGAGGTCGGGGAGCGCACCGTCGCCGAGCCGGGCACCCTCGGCGTGGTCATCGGCGGCTCGGGCAACGGCGAGCAGATGGCCGCGAACAAGGTGCCCGGCGTCCGGGCCGCGCTGGTCTGGAGCACCGCGACCGCGCAGCTGGCCCGCGAGCACAACGACGCGAACGTGGTCGCCATCGGCGCGCGGCAGCACAGCGACGAGGAGGCCACGGCCCTCGTGCTGGAGTTCCTCGGCACGTCGTTCAGCGGCGACGAGCGGCACGTCCGGCGGATCGGCCTGATCAGCGACTACGAGCGCGACCGGCACCGCCCCGCGGGTGGCCTGCCCACCCGCACGCAGCACCCCTGAGCCACCGCCGGAGGACGTCCTCCGGCGTCGGGGCGGGAGTCGCGGACCCACCCACGCATGATCATGCACGGTCATGCATAATCGTTCCCGTGTCCAAGGTGCTCACCTCCCTGCCCGTCGGCGAACGCGTCGGCATCGCCTTCTCCGGTGGTCTCGACACCTCCGTAGCGGTCGCGTGGATGCGCGACAAGGGCGCGGTGCCCTGCACCTACACCGCTGACATCGGCCAGTACGACGAGCCGGACATCGCCTCGGTCCCGGGCCGGGCCACCGCCTACGGCGCGGAGATCGCCCGGCTGGTCGACGGCAAGGCCGCCCTGGTCGAGGAGGGCCTGGCCGCGCTCACCTGTGGGGCGTTCCACATCCGCTCAGGCGGGCGCAGCTACTTCAACACCACCCCGCTGGGGCGCGCGGTCACCGGCACCCTGCTGGTCCGCGCCATGCTCGAGGACGACGTCCAGATCTGGGGCGACGGCTCGACCTTCAAGGGCAACGACATCGAGCGGTTCTACCGCTACGGCCTGCTGGCCAACCCGGGCCTCCGGGTCTACAAGCCGTGGCTGGACGCCGACTTCGTCACCGAGCTCGGCGGCCGCACGGAGATGTCGGAGTGGCTGGTCGCCCACGGGCTGCCCTACCGGGACAGCGCCGAGAAGGCCTACTCCACCGACGCGAACATCTGGGGTGCCACGCACGAGGCCAAGACCCTCGAGCACCTGGACACCGGCATCGAGACCGTCGAGCCGATCATGGGCGTGCGGTTCTGGGACCCGGCGGTCGAGATCGCGCCCGAGGACGTGACGATCGGCTTCGCCCAGGGGCGGCCGGTGACGATCAACGGCGAGGAGTTCGGCTCCGCCGTCGACCTGGTGCTCGCGGCCAACGCGATCGGCGGGCGGCACGGCCTGGGGATGTCCGACCAGATCGAGAACCGGATCATCGAGGCCAAGAGTCGCGGCATCTACGAGGCGCCCGGCATGGCGCTGCTGCACATCGCCTACGAGCGGCTGGTCAACGCGATCCACAACGAGGACACCCTCGCCACGTACCACTCCGAGGGCCGGCGGCTGGGCCGGCTCATGTACGAGGGGCGCTGGCTGGACCCCCAGGCGCTCATGCTCCGGGAGTCGCTGCAGCGCTGGGTCGGGATGGCGGTCACCGGCGAGGTCACCCTGCGGCTGCGCCGCGGCGAGGACTACTCGGTGCTCGACACCGCCGGTCCCGCGTTCAGCTACCACCCGGACAAGCTCTCGATGGAGCGCACCCAGGACTCGGCGTTCGGCCCCGTCGACCGCATCGGCCAGCTGACCATGCGCAACCTCGACATCGCCGACTCGCGGGCCAAGCTCGAGCAGTACGCGCGGCTGGGGATGGTCGGCGGTGCGCCGTCGCACGCGGCCATCGGTGCGGCCCAGGCCGCGGCGACCGGGCTGATCGACGTCACGGAGGAGGGTGGCGCCGAGGCGATCGCCTCCCGCGGCCAGGTCCCGGCCGACGAGGAGCTGCTGGACCGGGCTGCGATGGAGGCCGGCACCGACTGAGGGAGGACCTCGTCCTCCCCACCGCTCGCACGCTCGCGGTCGGTCCCCGGACGGGGTCGGCCGTCCCGCCCGCCACCGCGGTCGGTCCCCGGACGGCCGTGCTCAGAAGGAGTCGGGGCACCAGGGCGTGACCGGCCAGCTGAACGCCGTCGACGCCAGCGTGACCGCCCCCGGGCTCACCTCGGTGACCCGCCCGGCGGCCTGCAGCGCGGCGAGCGGGACGCCGCCCAGGTAGGCCGCGGACAGCTCCTCGATGCCCAGCACGATGTCGGGGTCGCGGTCGGTGCGCCCGCAGTAGCCGCCGGCCGGGTGCCCGGAGAGCCGCCAGCGCCCGTCGTTCCACGGGCAGAACGGGTCCCGCACCTGCAGCACGAGGTCGATCGGGGCCGGGTAGCGGCGGGCGGCCAGCGCGCGGTCGACGTCGACGAGCCGGACCCACAGGCCGTCGACCGGTGTGCTGTGCAGGGCCCGCGCGTCGGTGACCAGCCAGCGCAGCGGGTCCTCCGGTGAGGCCGCCGGGTACTTCAGCGTGCGCACCAGGTCCACGGACAGCAGCACCTGCCACAGCGCGGCGTAGGCGGGGGTGCTGGTCGCCCGCACCTCCTCGACGGTCAGCGTGCCGTCGGGCTCGCCGCTGTCTCTCCACGCACCCTTCACCCGGAAGGCGGCGTACCCGGTGACCGCGCCGTCGGCCTCCCGGTGCAGCAGGTACCGCCGCGCGGAGGCGCCCTGCCGGCCGGAGGGGTCGTCGCGCATGTGCCGGTCCCACCAGCGGTCGTCGCGGACCATGTTGCCGGGCACCCACCGGTGCACCGCCGCGTGCACGGCGACCGCGGCCGGGCGGTACTCCTCGGCGGTCACCTGCACGACCCGGCCGGTGCCGAGGTCGACGTCGGGCCGCAGCCGGAGCCGTTCCGTGCGGCCGGAGAAGCGGGCCTCCCGGGTCGCCGGCGCGTAGCCGAACCGGCCGTAGATCGGGTACTCGGCCGCCCAGAGCCCCGCGACCGGCTCGCGCTGCTGCTCGTGCAGCTCCGTCAGCTGGCGGCGCATGATCGCGGTGAGCACGCCGCGCCGGCGGTGCGTCGGGGCGACGGTGACCCAGGTGATGCCGGCGCAGGGCACCAGGGCGCCGGGGACGGCCAGGGTGCGGCTGTAGATGCCGGCGGTGGCGACGACGCGGTCGCCCTCCCACATCGACAGCGACCGGTCCAGCTCCGCCACCGACGACGGCCGCTCGGCGAAGGACGCCGGCGCCTCCTCCGCGAACACGTCGTGCATGGCGTGGGCGAAGGCCGGCCACTCGTCGGGGGTCACCGGGCGCAGGCGGGCGTCGACGTCGATCACGCCGACGTGTCTACCGGTCGGGTCCGACCCTCCGCCAACGAGTTCGGTGCCGGTGACGCGTCCGGCGGCCGTCAGCCGCGCAGGTAGGCCGGCGTCGCCAGCACCCGTCGGTGCTCGTCCGTGTCCTGGCCGAGCCCGGGGCTCGGCGGAGATGTGCTGGGTGCGCATCTCCACCGCCCCCGGCGTGCCCACCAGCGCCCGGGCGATCGTGGGGTTCGAGCGGCCCTCGGCGACCCGGTCCGTGAGCAGGTGACCTCCACCCGGTACGCCGTCGCGCCGCTGTGCTCGGCCACGTTGGCCAGCGCCTCGCTGACGACGAAGCAGGCGGTGAGCCGGAGGGTGTCTGCCGTTCGGCCTCGAGCCTGTTGCGGCCCGCCTCCCGGACCCGTCCCGCTGGCTGGCCGGTTGGTGGTCGGGCCGTCCCGACCGCGGCTGCCCCCGTCCCGGTGGGGTGGTTCCGCCCGCCGGTGCCGTGTCCAGCGACCCGGCCGCGGTGCCGTCCCGGCTAGGGTCGGGTGCTGTCACGCCGGCGTCGCAGTGCCGTCCGTCGGCGCCCCGACCGACGGAGGCCCCTCGTGCGCTCTCGCACCATCCCGCTCGCGCTCAGCGCGGCCCTGCTCGCCGGCTGCACCTCCTCCGGCGACGAGGAGCCGGCGGAGGCGCCGGTCGCGGAGGCCGTCACGGCGGCGCCCGAGGAGCAGCTGACGGTCGTCGCGGACGAGGACCCGGTGGGGACCGCGGCGAGCACCAGCCGCGCGCTGTTCGGCTCCTCCGACGTCGCGGTGCTCGCCGACGAGGGCGACCGCGCCGCGATGCTGATGGGCGCGTCGGCGGCCGTGGCGATGGGCGTCCCGCTGCTGGTCACCACCGGTGCGGAGACGCCGGAGCCGGTGACCGGAGAGCTGGAGCGGCTGGGCGCCGGTGCCGTCCTCGCCGTGGGCGACGCCGAGCTGACCGGTTCGGACGTGGACGTGGTGACGGTCGCGGCCGACGCCGAGGCCGTGGCCGCCGCGACCGGGCTCGACCTGGCCGACGGCGACCCGGTGCCGGCCGACGGCGACGCCGCGGCCGTCGCGGCGCTCGACCCGGAGCAGCCCACCGCGCTGCGGGCAGAGGGTGGCGGCGGTGCGGCCGCGGACCGGACGGAGGAGAGCACGGTCGGGGAGCTCCCCGAGACCACCCGCCCCGAGCCGCTGGAGGACACCGTCGTGCTGGCCTCCGGGGATCCCGGCTCGCTGGCCGGCATCGCGACGGCGCGCGCCGCCGGCGCCCGGGTGCTGCTGACCGGTGGCGCCACCGACCCGCGGACCTCCGCCGACGTGGTCAGCACGCTCGGCGA
The DNA here is from genome assembly GCF_054050775.1 of Blastococcus sp. SYSU DS0533. Lineage (NCBI taxonomy): Bacteria > Bacillati > Actinomycetota > Actinomycetes > Geodermatophilales > Geodermatophilaceae > Blastococcus > Blastococcus sp. SYSU DS0533. Next base: position 59,637 of record NZ_JBJGZZ010000006.1, read on the forward strand.
GGAGGACCCCGGCTCGGTGGTGGCCCTCGGCTCGGGCTTCGCCGCCGAGGACGGCCTGGACTGGAAGGTCGAGACCGCCGCCACCGGCGTGCAGCTGCCCGGCGGTGGGCAGACGCTCTTCCCGGGCAAGCTGCTGGTCGCCCTCTACGGCCACCCCGGTACCGCCGCGCTCGGCCTCATGGGGGAGCAGCCGGTCGAGGCGGCGGTCGAGCGGGCGCAGGCGCACGCGGCGCCCTACGAACCGCTGGTCGAGGAGACGGTGGTACCCGCCTTCGAGATCATCGCGACCATCGCCTCGGCGTCGGCCGGGGAGGACGGCGACTACTCGGCGGAGGCCGACCCGGAGTTCCTGCGGCCGTGGGTGGAGGCGGCCGGGGAGGCCGGCTTGTACGTCGTCCTCGACCTGCAGCCGGGCCGCACCGACTTCGTCGCCCAGGCCGAGCTGTACCGCCCGCTGCTGGAGCTCCCGCACGTCGGCCTGGCGCTGGACCCCGAGTGGCGGCTGGGCCCGAACGAGGTGCACCTGCGCCAGATCGGGTCGGTGGACGTCGAGGAGGTCAACCGCGTCGTGACGTGGCTGGCCGACCTCACCCGCGAGAACCGGCTGCCGCAGAAGCTGCTGGTGCTGCACCAGTTCCGCCTCGACATGATCCCCGGCCGCGAGCGGGTGGACCTGGGCCGCGACGAGCTGGCCGTGATGGTGCACGCCGACGGCCAGGGTGGGCAGGGCGCCAAGCAGGGCACGTGGAACGCGCTGCGGCAGGGTGCCCCCGAGGGCCTGTGGTGGGGCTGGAAGAACTTCTACGACGAGGACATCCCGATGCTCACGCCGGAGCAGACGATCAGCGACGTGGAGCCCGACCCCCAGCTGATCAGCTACCAGTAGCGCTCCGGCCACCGAGCGTCCGCCGGGCCGTCGGTCCCCGTACCTACTCTCCATCCCGGATCCCCTGCACACCGTCACGGGGACCGATCGATCGAGAGGAAACGACCGGATGAGACGGCGGACCACGCTGTCCGTGGTGGCCGCGGCGGCGGCGCTCACCATGGCGCCCCTGAGCCCGGCCGCCGCCGCGCCGCCCGCGGCGGACGACCTGACGCTGACCATGCTCGCCACGACCGACCTGCACGGCCGCGTGCGGAACTGGGACTACTTCGCCGATCGGACCTACTGGGAGCGGTCCGGGTTCGAGACGGGCCTGGCGAAGGTGGCCACGGTCGTCGACTCGGTCCGCGCGGCGCGGGGCGAGGAGAGCGTCCTCGTGGTCGACAACGGCGACTTCCTGCAGGGAACGCCGCTGAGCTACTACTACGCCCAGCAGGAGCCGGTCACCGAGACCCGCGTCGAGCACCCGATGGCGGCGGCGTACGACGCCATCGGCTACGACGCGCAGGTCGTCGGCAACCACGAGTTCAACTACGGCCTGGACCTGCTCCGGGCCTACGAGGAGGACGTCGACCACCCGGTGCTCGGCGCCAACGTGCTCCGCGAGGGCACCCCGCGGCCGTACCTGAAGCCGTACACGATCGAGACGATGCGCGTCCCCGGTCACAGGCCGGTCAAGGTCGGCGTCATCGGCCTGACCACGCCCGGTTCGGCGATCTGGGACAAGGGCAACGTCGAGGGCCGCGTGACCTTCCAGGACATGGTGGACGCGGCGGAGAAGTGGGTGCCGGTCGTCGACCGGAAGGCCGACGTCGTCGTCGTCCTGTCGCACGCCGGGGTCGGTGGGACGTCCTCCTACGGCCCCGAGGTGCCCACGGAGAACCCCTCCGACGTCATCGCCCGCACGGTGCCCGGCATCGACGCGATGGTCGTCGGCCACACCCACCAGAACGCCCCCTCCCAGGTCGTCACGAACGAGGTCACCGGCGAGGACGTGCTGCTCACCCAGCCCTACCGCTGGGGCGCCACCGTCTCCCAGGTCGACATCGACCTGCAGCAGGTCCGCGGGAAGTGGGACGTCGTCGGCACCTCCGCCACGGCGCTGAGCACCGCTGGCGTCCCGGAGTCGGAGGAGGTGCTGGACGCCACGGCGCAGGCGCACGCGACCACCGTCGAGTACGTCAACCAGGTCGTGGCCACCTCGGCGGAGGAGCTCTCCGCCCGCACCAGCCGGTACGAGGACACCGCGATCCTGGACTTCATCCAGGACGTGCAGACCGACACGGTGGCCGCCGCACTGGAGGGCACGGACCGGGCCGACCTGCCGGTGCTCTCGATCGCGGCCCCGTTCAGCCGGGACGCCGTGTTCCCCGCCGGTGACGTCACCATCCGCGACATCGCCGGGCTCTACATCTACGACAACACCCTCGAGGCGGTGGAGCTGACCGGGGCCCAGCTGGAGGAGTACCTGGAGTTCTCCGCCCGGTACTTCCAACGGGTGCCGACCACCGGGGAGGTCGACCCCGAGACGATCACCAACGCCGTCGTGGACGGTGTCCCGAACGGGATCCCGGACTACAACTTCGACATCCTGTCCGGCGTGGAGTACGCCATCGACGTGGCGCAGCCGGCCGGCTCGCGCATCGTCGGGCTCTCCTACGGGGGCACCCCGGTGGCCGACGACGACCGGTTCGTCGTGGCCGTGAACAACTACCGGCGCAGCGGTGGTGGCGCCTTCCCGGCGATCAGCACCGCCCCGGTCGTCTACAACGAGCAGCTGGAGATCCGCCAGCTGCTCATCGAGCGGGCCCAGGCGGCCGGCGAGATCGACCCGGCGGAGTTCTTCGTCGAGAACTGGCAGCTGGTGCGTGACGGCGAGCCGCTGCTCCGGTGACGCGCTGACACCGGCCCACCCGGCCCGGTGGGAACGAGCGGGAGCCCCCGGAGCCCCGACGCTCCGGGGGCTCCCGTTCTGTCGGTGGCCTGTGGTGTGCTGACCGCCACATCGATCTCGAGGGGTGGACTCCTGTGACCAGTGCCGTCATCGGTCCCGCGGAACAGCTCGACCCGCGGCTGCTCGAGCACCGCCGTGAGCTCACCGGCTACTGCTACCGCATGCTCGGCTCGATCTTCGACGCCGAGGACGCGGTGCAGGAGACGCTCGTGCGCGCGTGGCGCGGGCTGTCGGAGTTCGAGGGCAGGTCGGCGCTGCGGTCGTGGCTCTACCGCATCGCGACGAACGTCTGCCTCGACCAGCTCGCCGGCCGGCAGCGCCGGGCCCTGCCGATGGACCTGGCCGGCTCCCCGTACCCGCCGGTCCCCGCGTCGCTGGCCGGGCGGCGGCCGACGACGGCGTGGATCGAGCCGGTGCTCGACCGCCAGATCCTGCCCGAGGACGGCGACCCGGCCGAGCAGGCGGTGGCCCGGGAATCCGTGCGGCTGGCGTTCATCGCCGCCCTGCAGCACCTGCCGCCCAAGCAGCGGGCGGTGCTCATCCTGCGCGAGGTGCTGCGCTGGAAGGCCGACGAGGTGGCCGAGCTGCTCGACACCACCGTCGCCTCGGTGAACAGCGCGCTGCAGCGGGCCCGGGCCACGCTCGCCGACCTCGGCGGACGCCCGGCCCCGCGCGCACTGGACGACGACGCCCGCGCGCTGCTGGCCCGCTACCTGGACGCCTTCGAGCGCTACGACATCGACGCCTTCGTGCAGCTGCTGCACGAGGACGCCACCCAGCACATGCCGCCGTTCGAGATGTGGCTGCGCGGGCGGGAGGACATCGGCGCCTGGATGGTGACGGAGCCGGCCAGCGCGTGCCGGGGGTCCCGGCTGATCCAGACCTCGGCCAACGGAACCCCGGCCTTCGCCCAGTACCGGCCGGCGGAGGGCGGTGGTCACGTGCCGTGGGGCCTGCACGTGCTGGAGATCGAGGACGGCCGGATCGCCCACATCTCCAGCTTCCTCAACCTCGACTGCGACCTCTTCGCCGCTCTCGGACTGCCCACGACCCTGGCCCGGCCGACGTGACCAGCGTCCCACCGACACCTAACGGTGGGGCGCAGGCCGCGGGGCCCGGTGGAGCAGCTCGCGCAGCCGGAAGGCGGACAGGACGACCACCGCGGCGGCCGTGGTGATGAGCGCTGCCTGGAGCACCACGTAGGGGGCGGAGAGGTCGGCCCGGGCGAACTGGCCGTCGAAGAAGCCCGAGATCGCCGACAGGAAGGCGCCGACGAGCAGAACGGCCGAGCCGGCGACGGCCCAGCGGCCGACGGTCAGGACGGCCAGGTGCGCGGCGACCAGCTGCACGATCACCATCGGCCACGGTGCGGCGAGGGTCGCGTTGGCACCCCATGCGTCCGACCAGGTGTTGGCCCCGAGCTGGACCGAGACGATCCCACCGACCGCGCTCCAGGCGAGGAGCAGGCCGGCGCCGACGCCGAGCCGGCGGGCGGCGGGGGAGAGGGGGGTGGTTCCCCGGGTGTTCGCCATCGTGCTGCCTTCCGGTGGAGGGGACGAGCACGCCCACCGTGGCGCATGACCGGTCCCGGCCGCCTGAGCCGCCGGCCCTGATGGACCCGGGACGAGGCGTCCCGTCCTCAGCCCGCGGACCGGCCCAGACCCGCGTCGCGGGCGCGGGCGACGGCCTCGGCGCGGTCGGCGACCTGGAGCTTGGTGAAGACGTTGGACACGTGGTTGCGCACGGTCTTCTCCGAGAGGAACAGCCGCTGGGCGATGGCGCCGTTGGTGAGCCCGTAGGCCACCAGGTCGAGGATCTCCCGCTCCCGCTCGGTCAACTGCGGGAACGGGGCCACGGGGCGGTCGTCCCCGGCGGCGAACCAGGCCAGCACCCGGGCGGCGATCTGCGCGCTGAAGATGACCTCGCCGTGGGCCACGGTCGTGACGGCTCGTCCGATCTCGTGCCGGTCGGCCCCCTTCAGCAGGTAGCCGCGGGCGCCGGCGCGCATGGCGGCGAAGACCGACTCGTCGCCCTCCAGCATCGTCAGCACGAGCACCGCGGTCGCCGGGTGGCGGGAGACGATCGCGCGGGTGGCCTCGATCCCGTTGACCACGGGCAGGTTCAGGTCCATGACGACGACGTCGGGGGCCAGCTCGCCGGCCCGGTCCACCGCCTCGGCCCCGTCCCCGGCCTCACCGACCACCTCGATCCCGGGCAGCGCGGCGAGCGCGGTGGTGAGCCCCTCGCGGTAGAGGGGGTGGTCGTCGACGACCAGGACGCGCACCGTCACGGGGCCTCCAGGGGGAGGGCCGCCGAGATCCGGGTGCCCGGCCCGCCCGTCCGGGGGCCGGCGTGGAACGTGCCGCCGAGCTCCGCGGCGCGCTGGCGCATCGAGGCCATCCCGACACCGGGTGTCGGCACGGCGGGCAGCCCGCACCCGTCGTCCTCGACCGACAGGGACAGGTCGCCGGGCTCTCGCCGGAGCACGAGTTCCACCCGGGAGGGCCGGCCGTGGCGCACGGCGTTGGTGAGGGCTTCGGCCGCGATCCGGTAGCCGGCGACCTCGACCGCGGCGGGGAGCGGCCCGACGTCGTCGGCCCGGACGGTGACCGTGAGCCCGGGCGCGGCGAAGCGCGAGGCCAGCTCCCGCACCGCGCCGGCCAGGCCCAGCTCGTCGAGGGCGGGTGGGCGCAGGCCGCTGACGACCCCGCGCACGTCGGCGACCGCGGTCCGCAGCCGGGGGACCACCCGGTCCAGCAGCCCGGCCGCGGCCACCGGGTCCTCGCGCACCAGGTCGCGGGCGGTCTCCGCCTGCAGCGCCAGCGCGGCCAGCGTGGGCCCCAGGCCGTCGTGCAGCTCGCGGTGCAGCCGCCGGCGCTCCTCCTCGCGGGCGGTGACGAGGAGCTCCCGGGACCGGTCCAGGTCGCGGGTGAGCAGCACGGTGTGCACCGCCACTCCCGCCTGCTCGGCGAGACCGGCGAGCACCCGCCGCTCGCGCCGGCGGAGACCACCCGGGCGGGTGGCCAGCACGAGGCGCCCCACGGCGGCGCCGCCGTAGACCAGGGGCACCGACTCCACCGGCCCCGACGACCGGCCGTGGGCGATCACCCCGCCGTCGCCGAGCTCGACGGCGGCATAGGGGAGCCGGAGCGCACCGGCGACCGAGCTGACCAGCTCAGGGAGCACCTCGTCGATCACGGAGGCGGCGTCCCGGGCGTCCTCGAGTCGTTGCCCCAGCCGCCCGAGCAGGGCGTACGGGTCCTCCCGATCGCCGTAGACCAGCCGGTTCACCGCCGCCCGCAGGCGGCGCAGCAGCGGCTCGGCCAGCACGGCGGCGAGCGCGGTGACGAGGATCGGCGCGCCGGTGGTCGGGCCGATCAGACCGCCGAGCGTGCCGACGACCGCTGCGTAGGCGCCCAGCACGCAGGCGGTGAGGGCTCCGTAGACCAGGGAGCGGCTGATGGCGACGTCGACGTCCCACATGCCGTGACGCAGGACGGCGACGACGCAGGCGGCCGGCAGCGGCACCATCGCGAGCGCGGTCACCACCGGCCCGAGGGCGAAGCCGGCCGCGAAGACGGCGACCGTGACCAGCCCCCCGAACAGCACCCAGGCCACCTGGTCCCGGCCCTCGCCGGACGAGGCGGCCCAGCGCGCGAAGGCCCCCGCGAAGGCGACCACGACGGCCGTCACCGCGAGCAGCGTGCTGGGGACGGCGACCCAGCCCTCGGTCACCCAGCCGGCGCCCAGCGGGTTGTGCGCGCCGATGGCGGCGAGGGTCGGCGACCAGCTCTCGTAGGGGGTCAGCGCCCAGGACAGTGCCACGCTGATCACCGCGGCGACCGACAGGGCCAGGGCCGGCCGCCAGCGCGGCGAGAGCAGCCGCCCTTCCGGGAGCAGGAGCGGCAGCACCGTGCCGATGGTCACCAGGGCCGCCGCCCAGAGCCAGTTCGCCGCCCAGAGCGCCGCCACGGCCAGGGCGCCCGGGGCGCCCCCGGCGTGGGCCGCGACGCCGTGCTCAAGGGCGAGGAGCCCCACGGCCTGGGCGCTGCCGATGCCCAGGAGCAGCCAGCCGGTGACCAGCCCGGGCCGGGCGCGGGCCAGCCAGGCCCCCGTCGTGGCGTAGGAGAGGGCCGCGGTGGTCTGCATCAGCCACCAGTCGGTCACCCCCGTCGCCGAGGAGCCGGTGGACAGGTGGAGCGCGACCCCGGTGGCCGCCGCCAGAACCGCCAGAGCTCCTGCGACGACGGGGAGGGCGGCCGTCACCGAGCCGCGGGCCGTGGCCGGTCGCAGCCCGACTGCCGTGGTCATGGTGCACATCGTGGCGGGCGGACGCCGCGGCGTCACGGGACGCGCTGTCCCGACCGGCCGGGACACCGCGTCCGCACCGGCTCGCGACGGCACACCCGTGCGCCCGGGACGGCCGGCCCGGGAGCGTCCCGGGTGACCAGTCCACCGGCCACAAGGAGCCCTCCGTGACCGTGCAGTCCACTCGTGCCGCCGCCGTCGACCAGCCCGACCTCGCCCGGACCGCGGCGCGGGGTGCCGCCCTCGCCTGGGGAGCTGCGGCCGCCTTCGCCGTCCTGTCCGTGGAATCCGTCGTGCGCGGCGGGGTGCAGAACTACCGGGACGTCTTCTGGCTCGTCCCGGGAACGCTGACGTTCGTCGCCTTCATCCACCTGCACCGGTTGCACGCCGGCCGGGGCGGGCGCTGGGAGCAGGTCAGCTACGCGGTCACCCAGACGGCGCTCGTGGTGATCACCGTCGTGAGCGTGGCGGTGGGACTGGGCGTCGACGAGCTGACGTTCCTGGGCTTCCCGCTCGGTGCGCTCGCCTGGATGGGTGGACTCCTCTCGTGGGGCGCTTCGCTCGTCCGGGCCGGCGTCCTCCCGCGGTACGCGGGTTGGGCCCTGATCCTCCTCGAGCCGGGGTCGATCGCTGCCGGGGTGGCGCTGTCGCCGATCGCGGGGCTGTCCGACCACGGTGGCTTCTCGGGAGCGATCGCCAAGGCAGCCGCCCTCTGCGCGGTCGCCGTGGCCGTGCGAGCGCTCGACCGCGACCGGACGCCGGCGACCGGCTCCGGCCTTGAGCTGGACTGAGCGCGGTCCGGGCCGGCACGCCGCGCATCCGCCCGCCGCGGTCCGGTCACCGGGCCGTCCGACGCCGCCGGCGGGTGCGCGGCACCCCGCGGCTACCGTCGGCCCCCATGGCGGACACGTCGACGGAGGACGCACGCCGCAGGCGCTGGGAACGCTCCGCGGAGTGGCCGCTGACCGTGGCGGCGCTGTTCTTCCTGGCCAGCTACGCGTGGCCGATCCTCGACCCCGACCTGGCGGCGCGCTGGCGGTGGCTGTGCCTCGTCGTCACCTGGGTCACGTGGGGGGCGTTCGCCGTGGACTACGTGGTGCGGGTGGCGCTCGCGGAACGGCGCTGGCTGTTCGTGCGCACCCACCTGCTCGACCTCTCCGTCGTCGTCCTGCCGCTGTTCCGCCCGCTGCGCCTGCTCCGGCTGGTGACCCTGCTGTCCGTGCTCAACCGGCAGGCGGGGCGTTCGCTGCGCGGGCGGGTGGTCATCTACGTCACCGGCGCCACGGTGCTGGTCATGCTGGTCTCGTCCCTGGCCATCCTCGAGGCCGAGCGGGGTGCAGAGGACGCGAACATCGAGACCTACGGCGGGGCGCTGTGGTGGTCGTTCGCCACGGTCACCACCGTCGGCTACGGCGACCGCTACCCGGTGACCGCGACGGGGCGGGTGATCGCGGCCGGGTTGATGCTCGCCGGGATCGCGCTGCTGGGCGTCATCACCGCCACCTTCGCCTCCTGGCTGGTGCAACGGGTCGAGGAGATCGAGGAGGATTCGGCGTCGGTGACCCGCCGGGACGTCCAGGCGCTGGTGGCCGAGATCGGGGCGCTGCGGGAGCAGGTGGCGCGGCTCGACGGCTCCGCCGGCGACGGGCCTCCCGGCACCGGGTCGACCGCCGGGGAGGGGGTCAGGCGCTAGCGGCGCCACCGCTCGTCGTCCGCCTCCGTCACGTGGTCGGCCGGGCCCGGCTGTCCGCGGGAACCCCGTCGGTCGCGTCCCGGCCGGTAGGACGGCGGGACGCGGTCAGGACCCGCGCGAGCACGTGCGGGCGCATCAGCTCCGCGGGTCGGGCGAGCATCCCGACGACGCGGATGAAGGCTGCGGCCACGAGCGGATCGCGGTGCGCCGCCGGTAGCAGGCGCTGCAGGTAGGCGGTGGTGAGCCGCCAGGACACCGGCCGGGGTCCCTCCACCTCCGGGTGCGCGAGGTCGGAGCCCGTGGCGAGGTCCCAGGCGTCCTGCACGGCCCAGCGCGCCGCCCCGAGCGTCCGGATGCCGATGCGGTCGACGCCGCCTGAGTCCAGCGCGCGGCCCAGCTCCACGGCCTCGAGGATCGCCACGGTCATGCCCTGCCCGAAGCGGGGATCGAAGGAGCAGACCGCGTCACCGGCGACCAGGTAGCCCTCGGGCAGGCGCCGCAGGCGGTCGTACCGGTGCCGCGAGAACGAGGGGAAGGCGGCTCGGGCAGCCTCCCCGACGGGCTCCGCGCCGGCGACGATGGAGGCGAGGTCCTCGTTCCACAGGCCGGCGGCGAAGTCGGCGAAGCCGGCCGGATCGGCCGGGGGGCGTTCGCCGAGCATGCCGATGAGGGTGACGATCCAGCGCCCGTCCTCGACGGCCAGCGCGGCACCGCCCCGGCGGCCGCCGGGCGGCACGTCCACCAGCACGTTGCGCCCGCCCCCGAGCACCGTCGGGTCCCGGTGGAACAGGCGCGTGGTGTAGTGCACGTCGACCTTGAGGCGCTCCTCGGTGGGGGGCGCGTAGCCGAGCTCCGCCAGCCAGCGGGGCGACGGGGAGCCGCGGCCCGTGGTCTCGACGACCAGGTCGGCGGCGAGCGTCCGCTCCTCCGCCGGGTCCGCCTCGGACCGCAACCGCACACCGGTGACGCGGCTCCGTGCTGCATCCGTCGTCAGCTCGCGGGCGGCCCAGCCGTCCAGCACCTCGACGCCCTCGAGCGCCCGGACCCGGTCTCGGACGACGCCCTCGATCAGCGGCCGGGTCGCCCCCGTGATCCGGAAGTCCGTGCCGGTGAGGTCCAGCCGGCCCCCGCCCATGTGGAAGCGCCACTCGGGTGACCCGATGACGTGCGCGCCGGCGGCGGTCAGGTCGTCGACGACCCCCGGCAGCAGCTCCTCCAGCCGGGCCAGCCCACCGGGCACCAGGAGGTGGATGTGCTGGCCCTGGGGCACACCTCGCCGCTCGGCGCGGCGGTCGGGCAGCACGTCCCGGTCCACCAGCGTGACGCGCCGGAAGCGCTCGGCCAGCGGTACGGCGTGCACGAGCCCGGCCATTCCGGCACCGAGCACGACGGCGTGTTCTCCGAGGTGGGGCACGGCTTCCTCCTGGCGTCAGCGGTTGCGGCACCTGCTGACGCTAGGAACGGGGGACCGGCGCGGCATCGGCCAGACGGTGCACATCCGCCGGGACCGGCGCATGCACCGTCCTGTGCATGCCCGTCAGACCAGGTGGTGCTCGTAGGCGTAGGCCGTCGCGGCGGACCGGTTGGGCAGCGCCAGCTTCGTGAAGACGTTGTGCAGGTGCCGCGCGACGGTCTTGTCGCTGATCACCAGCCGCGCGGCGATCTCGCGGTTGGTGCACCCCTCCGCGACGAGGCGGATGACGTCGAGTTCGCGCGGCGTCAGCCCGGCCGCCGGAGGGGGAGCGCCCAGGCGCTCCAGGTCGGGCCTGGCCCCGACCGTCTCGAAGACGCGCCGCGCCGTCGTCACCTCCATCGCGGCCGTGTCCTCGTCGCCGAGCCCGCGGAGCGCGTGGCCGACGAGGACCCGGGTCCGTGCCGCCTCGTAGGGGGCCGCCAGCACCGACCAGCGCGCCAGCGCGTCCGCCAGGTCGCCCATCGCGACCGCACACCGGCCCTCGGCCAGCGACACCGAGCCCCGGGCCCGCGCAGCGGTGGCCCGCATGGCGCTCGTGCCGACGGCTCGGGCGATGCCGTCGAGCTCGAGGCAGGCGGACCCGGCCGCCCCGGTGTCCCCGGCGGCCAGCAGGATCTCGACGGCGGCAGCCAGCAGCTCCGCCCGCGAGCGAGGGGCACGTGCCTCGTGCACCACGTCGGGATCGCCGAGCGGAGGCCGGTCGAGCGCGCAGCGGATCGCCGCTACGGCGGCCTGCGTGCGTCCCTGGTCCAGCCGCAGCAGCGCGAGTCCCGGCTGCGGGTCGTGGCCCAGGTGGACCACCTGCTGGAAGGCGGCCTCGGCGGCGGCCTGCTCGCCCCGCACCCGGTGCAACTCGGCCAACCGGTAGTACGCCGTCCCGGCCGCGAGGTCAGGTGGGTCCGACAGCCGGCGGCAGGCGCGTTCGGCCTCGGCGACCGCCTCCCCCCAGTCGCCGCGCCACTGGGCCAGCTCCGCCCGGTGCACGAGGCACTGCCCCCGGAAGGGGACGAGCCCGGGCTGCGCGTCGCACCACCGGGTCAACGCCGCCGTCCACTGCTGGGCCCGGTGCAGGTCGAGGACCTCCTGGCAGGCGAGGACCACGGCGCAGTAGACGATCCCGGCCGCCACCGGTGAGACCTGGCCGGCCTGGACGGCGACCATCGCCTCGTCGAGGTGGGTCAACCCCCGGGCTGCCGCACCGCTCCGGATCAGCGCCTGGCCCTGCCCGAGGCAGCCGAGCGTGGCCAGGTCGGCGTCCCCGAAGCGCCGACCGGTCGTGGTCGCCTGCGCGAACGCGCGGTGCGCGCCCGCCGGATCACCGCAGTCCAGCGCGCGGAGCCCGGCCGGGAGCAGCAGGTAGCCCCGCTCCGCGCACTCCGGCGGCGCCCCCTCGTCCAGCACCCGCTGCGCCCGGGCGATCCAGCCTCCGCCGCGAGCGTCCTCGCCCCGCGCCAGGAGCAGCACCAGGCCGAGCCAGAAGGCGCAGCGCGCCGCGGCGAGGACGTCGCCGCTCTCGGCGAACGCCTGGTACGCCCTCTCCCACGCGCGGTCGGCTACCTCGTCCCTCCGGGTCAGGTGGGCGCTGAGCCCCAGCCGCAGGAGGTCGTCCGCGTCGTGGATCGCGCCCTGGTCGTCGGCGGCGGCCAGGTGGGTGCAGGCCTCGTCCCACGCACGGCGGTCGACGGCTGCGCGACCCAGGTGGAGCGGGTCCATGGTCCCTGGCTACACCTCCGCCGGTGGCCCGGACAGTGCTTCTCGCGCGGGGCGGCACCGGATCCCGGGGATCTGCACCCCTCTGAGGGGGACCACGGGGCGACGGGCTCCGGTCAGGGCGAGGGGCGGCCGCCGGGAGCCGGGGCGTCGTCGCGCGGGTGCACCGCCGGGCCGGTGACCGCGCAGTGCGGGCACTCCTCGATCCGGACGCGCCCGGAACCGGACGGCTGGGCCGGCGCCTCCGGAGCGACGTCGCCGAGCGGGCGGCGCACGTACAGGACGGCCAGCAGGGCGCCGACGGCCAGCAGCCCGGCCAGGATGAGCATCGCCGCGCGGAAGCCGTCGGCGAAGGCCTCGGGGTCGGTGTAGTCGGTCCCGCCGAGGCCTGCGGCGACCGGGACGACCGCCACCGCGAGCAGCCCGGCAGCCCGCGCCACGGCGTTGTTGACCCCCGAGGCGACGCCGGCGTACCGGTCGGCGGCGGAGTCGAGCACGGTCGCCGTGAGCGGGGCGACCAGCAGCGTGAGCCCGGCGCCGAAGAGCACCGCCGCGGGGAGCACGTCGAGCAGGTAGGAGGCGTCCGGGCCGATCCGGAGCGTCAGCAGCACACCACCGGCCGCCACCAGCGGTCCGCCGGTCAGCAGGGCGCGCGGTCCGATCCGCTGGGCCAGCGCCCCGACCCGCGCCGAGAACAGCAGCATGAGGACGGTGACGGGCAGCAGCGCGGTGCCGGCCAGGAGCGGGCTGAAGCCGGAGACCACCTGCAGCTGCAGGACCAGCAGCACGAACAGCGCCCCCAGGGCGGCGTAGACGAAGAGGGTGACGGCGTTGGCGGCGGTGAACTGCCGCTCCGCGAACAGCGACGGCGGTACCAGGGGGTGCCGTGACCGGCGTTCGACCGGCACGAAGGCGGCCAGGGCGACGGCCCCGGTCGCGGCCCACAGCCAGGTCGCCGTCCCCGCGCCACCCTCCCCGGCGGCGGTGAGGGCGTAGGTCAGCGCACCGAGCCCCACCGCGACCAGCGCCGTCCCCGTCCAGTCCAGGCGCGGCGCGGCGGCCGGGTCCCGGGACTCGGGGACGTGCCGCACGGCGACGAGCACGACCAGTGCCGCCAGCGGCAGGTTGATCAGGAAGACCGCCCGCCAGCTCCACTCCACCAGCCAGCCGCCGACGAACGGCCCGATGGCGGCGGCGACACCGGAGAGCCCGGACCAGGCCCCGACCGCCGCGGCCCGGTCGGGGCCGGAGAAGGAGGCCGAGATGATCGCGAGGCTCCCGGGGGTCAGCAGCGCCCCGCCGATGCCCTGGAGGGCGCGGGCGGCCACGAGCGTCCCGATGTCCGGCGCCAGCCCGCACAGGAGCGAGGCCAGGGCGAACCAGCAGACGCCGACCACGAAGATCCGCCGGCGCCCGTAGCGGTCGCTGAGCGAGCCGCCCAGCAGGATGAGCGCGGCGAGGGTCAGCGTGTAGGCGTTCACCGTCCACTGCAGCCCGGCGAAGTCGGCGCCGAGGTCGGAGCCGATCCGCTCCAGGGCGACGTTGACGACCGTGGCGTCCAGCATGGCGACGCCCGAGCCGAGGACCGTCGCGAGCAGCACCCAGCGTCCCTGCGCCGTGCCCATCCGCAGGCCCGCGCCGACCGGCGGTGGTGCGGTCATGTCCGGTCCTCCTCCGCCCGCTGCCGCTCAGCATCGGTGCGCCACGTGCCGCTGTGCAACGCCCGCGGTGGCCGGTGATTCCACGGGTCACCGGTGCACCTTGGGATCCGCCGCCGGCGGCGCGCATGATGTCGGCATGTCGCCCTCGGCGGACCTCGTCATCGCAGCCGGCGAGGTGCCGGGCTACCTGGGGCCCACGGCGGCCCTGGTGGTGGCCGCGGCGGTCATCGGCTACCTGAGCGCCCGCGCCCGGGTGGTGCCGATCGTCGGGTTCCTGGTGGCGGGGGTCCTGATCGGCCCGGCGCAGTTCGGCGTCGTCGACAGCAGCGAGGCCGTGGAGGCCGCCGCGGACATCGGCGTCATCCTGCTGCTGTTCACCATCGGGATCGAGTTCTCGCTGGACCGGCTGGCGCGGGTGTGGACGTGGATCGCCGTCGCCGGGGGACTGCAGCTGGTGCTCGCGACCGGCGCCGGGCTCGGGTTGACGCTGGCCCTGGGCGGTCAGTGGCGGGACGGGCTGTTCACGGGGTTCCTGCTCGCGCTGTCGTCGACGGCCATCGTCCTCAAGCTGCTGGGGGAGCGGCGGGAGAGCTCCACCGTCCGGGGCCGTCTGGCGCTGGCCGTGCTGATCGCCCAGGACCTCGCGGTGGTGGGGATGGTGCTGGTCGTGCCGCTGCTCGGCCCGACCGCCGGCGGCGGCGGGTCGGCCGGTGGGGCGCTGCTGGGGGCGGTGCTGACCGCGGTGGCGGTCATCGCCGGCGTGCTGGTGCTGGCCCGCCGGGTGATGCCCGCGCTGCTCGACGTCGTGGCCCGCACCTGCTCGCCCGAGGTCTTCCTGCTCGCGATCATCGCCGTCTGCTTCGGCACCGCCTACCTGACCGCGCTGGCCGGGGTGAGCGTGTCGCTCGGGGCGTTCCTGGCCGGCCTGGTGGTGAGCGAGAGCCGGGCCAGCACCCAGGCCCTCGCCGAGGTGCTGCCGCTGCAGATCGTGTTCAGCGCGGTCTTCTTCGTCTCGGTCGGCATGCTGCTGGACGTCGGCTTCATGCTCGCCAACCTGCCGCTGGTGCTGGGGGCGGCCCTCGGTGCGCTGCTGCTCAAGACGCTGACCACCGCCGTCGCCGCCACCGCCGTCGGGATCCGGCTGCGCACCGCGGCCGCGACCGGGCTGCTGCTGGCGCAGGTCGGCGAGTTCTCCTTCGTGCTGCTCACCGTGGGCACCGCGGCCGGGCTGGCGCCGCTCGGGCTGGCCGACGACGGTGCCCAGGTCGTCGTCGCCGCCACGGTGCTGCTCATGCTTGCCACCCCTCAGCTGGCCGCGGTGGCGGCGCGGCTGGACCGCTCGGGCGGCGCTGCCCTCACCGGTCCGGTGGCCGGGGACGAGGACGGCGAGCACCGCGACCACGTCGCGATCATCGGGTGGGGGCCCACCGCCCTCGAGCTCGCGGGCACCCTGCGCGACCGCGGGGTGGGCGTGGTGATGACGACGCTCAACCCCGACGGGGCGGCGCAGGCCGAGGCCGACGGGCACACCGTGGTGCGGGGCGACCCGACCAAGGGGGAGATCCTGCGGGTGGCCGGCGTCCCCGCCGCCCGGCTCGCCGTCGTCGCCGAGGACGATCCCGAGCAGGCGGTGCGGGTCGTCGCCGCGGCACGCGCGGTGACCACCGCCCCGATCGTGGCGCGGCCGCTGGGTGCCGTCGACGTCGTCGAGCTCGCGGACGCGGGCGCGGACCACGTCCTCGACCGGGACCGCATCTCCGGTCACGCGCTGGAGCGCGCGGTCCTCGCCGAGCTGGGGCACCGGGTGGCGCACCCGGACCACGGGCGGACCGTCGTCGACACCACCCGGGTGGTCCGCTACGAGTGGCCGGCCGGCAGCGGCTGCGAGCACGGCAGCAGCTCCCGGCCGGTGGTGCCGTGGGCGCACGGCTGCGTGGGCTGCCTGCGGGAGGGCACCGAGTGGGTGCACCTGCGGGTGTGCCTGGCCTGCGGGTACGTCGGCTGCTGCGACTCCTCGCCGCGCCGGCACGCGCGGGCGCACGCCGCGGCGGACGACCACCCGCTCATCGCCTCGGCCGAGCCGGGGGAGAGCTGGGCCTACTGCTTCGTCGACGAGGTGACCGTGCCGGCGCCCGGTGGCGCCGCGCCGGAGGCGGAGGCCCCGGCCGCGCAGCAGTGACGTGTCCTCGTCCCACTCGAACGTATAGCGCACCCCGGGGCTTGCGGCAAGACCCCGGTCGGGCCGCACACTCGCCCGCCGGGGCGGCTGACCGCGCGCGGACGCGTGCGGCGGAGGCCCCGGATCGGAGCCGCTGCCGTGACCGTGCACACCCGTGCCTTCGACCTCCCCGCCCAGCTCGCCGCCAAGGCCGACCCCGCGCTGATCGCCGGGGACGAGCGGCACCTCGCCCTGGTCGCCGAGAGCCTCGCGCGGTCGATCGCCGAGCTCACCGAGCGGCTCACCGCCGAGCGGGCCGCCCCCGGCTGCACCGGCCAGGCGGCCCTGGACCGCGACCTGGAGGTGCACCGGCTCGCCACCCGGCTGCGCACCCTGCGCCGGTTCGGCCTCGACCTCTGCCTGGGGCGGGTGGTCCCCGCGGACGGCGGGGAGCCCGTCTACGTCGGGCGGCTCGGCCTCACCGACGGCGCCGGCCGCCGGCTGCTCGTCGACTGGCGGTCGCCGGCGGCGGAGCCGTTCTTCGCCGCCACCCACGCCGACCCGATGGGGCTGGTCAGCCGTCGCCGCTACCGCTGGACCCGCGGCCGGATCACCGACTACTGGGACGAGGTGTTCACCGCCGAGGGGCTGGAGGGGCACGCCGCCCTCGACGACCAGTCGGCGTTCCTCGCCGGCCTCGGCGGCAACCGGTCGGCCCGGATGCGCGACGTGCTCGGCACCATCCAGGCCGACCAGGACGCGATCATCCGCGCCGGCTCTCGCGGCGCCCTCGTCGTCGACGGCGGGCCGGGCACCGGCAAGACCGTCGTCGCCCTGCACCGCGCGGCCTACCTGCTCCACGCGGATCCGCGCCTCGGGCACCGCGGCGGTGGCGTGCTGTTCGTCGGCCCTCACGAGCCCTACCTGGCCTACGTCGCCGATGTGCTGCCCGGCCTGGGGCAGGAGGGGGTGCGCACCTGCACCCTGCGCGACCTGGTGCCCGAGGGGGCCGGGGCGATGCCCGAGGACGACCCGGAGGTGGCCCGGCTCAAGTCGTCGGTGGGGATGGTCGCTGCGATCGACGCGGCCGTCCGCTTCTACGAGGAGCCGCCGGCCCGGGGGACGACGGTGACGACGCCGTGGGACGATGTCCGGCTCACGCCCGACGACTGGGCCGAGGCGTTCGAGGCGGCCGAGCCGGGGACGCCGCACAACGAGGCGCGCGAGCAGGTGCGGGAGGCGCTGCTGGACATCGTCGTCGACGCGCAGGACGCCGACGTGGACCCCGACCTGGTCCGCGCCGCGGTACGGCAGGACCGGGAGCTGCGGACGGCGTTCGACCGGGCCTGGCCGCTGCTCGACCCGGCCGATCTGGTGGGTGACCTCTGGTCGGTGCCCGCGTACCTGCGGCGGTGCGCGCCCGGGCTCACGGCCGACGAGGTGCGGCGGCTGCAGCGCGGCGACCCCCGGGCGTGGACCGTCGCAGACCTGCCCCTGCTGGACGCGGCGCGGATGCGGCTGGGCGACGCGGGCGCGGTGCGGCGCCGGCAGCGGGAGGCCGCCGTCGTGGCGCGGGAGCGCGAGCGCATGTCGGCGGTGATCGACGAGCTGGTCGCGGCCGACGACTCCGAGCTGCTGCTGATGACCAGCCTGCGGCACGGCGACCTGCGCGACGCCCTGATCGACCGGGACGCCCTGCCCGCGGCGGACGTCGACCCGCTGGCCGGGACGTTCGCGCACGTCGTCGTCGACGAGGCGCAGGAGCTGACCGACGCCGAGTGGCAGGTGCTGCTGCGCCGCTGCCCGTCGCGGAGCTTCACCGTGGTCGGCGACCGGGCGCAGGCGCGGCACGGCTTCCCCGAGCCGTGGGCGGAGCGGCTGCACCGCGTCGGGCTGACCGAGGTGCGCCAGATGTCGCTGACCGTGAACTACCGGACGCCTGCGGAGGTGATGGTCGAGGCCGAGCCGGTGATCCGCGCGGTGCTGCCGGACGCCAACGTGCCGACGTCGGTCCGCGGCACGGGGGTGCCGGTCGTGCACGGGTCCGTCGCGGAGCTGGACGCGGTCGTCGACGGGTGGCTGGCCCAGCACGCGGAGGGGATCGCCTGCGTGATCGGGGCGCCGTCGTTCCGGGAGCGGCCCCGCGTGCGGTCGCTGACCCCGGTGCTGGCCAAGGGGCTGGAGTTCGACCTCGTCGTCCTCGTCGACCCGGAGGCGTTAGGGCCGGGCGTCGCGGGAGGGGTGGACCGCTACGTGTCGATGACCCGGGCGACGCAGCAGCTCGTCCTCCTCACGAACCGGTGAGGTCCAGCCGCGCCGGCCGCCGTCCAGCCGCATGCGCACCCGGATCCACGTCGCCCGGCGCGGGTCAACCCTCGGTGGCCGCCGCCGGGGACGGGGTGGCGGCCCGCCGCCGCGCCCGGCGGAGCGGCACCACCACGGCGGCGGCGACCAGTGCGGTGAGCACCAGCCACGGCAGGACGACGCCGAGCACCACGACCGTCCCGCCCACGACCGCGACCAGGGACCGCCAGCCGGTGGCGAGCCCGTCGAGGAAGCCGTCCGGCCCGCCGGCCGGCGCCACGCCGAAGCGCTCCAGGTGCACCCGGAGCGTCGAGAGCTCCACCTGGTCTGCGAGCGCGGCCCGCCTCGACTGCAGCGACTCCAGCTCCTGCTGCCGCTGGGACAGCGCCCGCTCCGCCTCCAGCAGCGCCTCGGTGGTGGCGGCGTCCGCCATCAGGGCGAGCAGCCGCGTCACCGAGGCCTGAAGGGCGGAGATGCGCGCGTCGAGGTCGACGGCGGTGGCGGTCACGTCGGAGCGGGACACCGACACGTCCTCGACGTCGCCGAGCTCCTCCAGGTCGGCGAGGACGCCGGTCAGCGCGTCGGCCGGCACCCGCACGACGAGGTCGGCGACCACGCCCTCGGCGCCGTCCGCACCGGAGGTGGCCTGCACGGTGCGCTCGTCGACGCGCCCGCCCACGGACTCCACCAGCTCGCTCACCCGCTGCGCGGCGTCGGCCGGGTCCGCGACGGCGAGCGAGGTCGCGGCGGTGGTGACCACCTGCCGGTCGGGG
Source organism: Blastococcus sp. SYSU DS0533 (assembly GCF_054050775.1). NCBI lineage: Bacteria > Bacillati > Actinomycetota > Actinomycetes > Geodermatophilales > Geodermatophilaceae > Blastococcus > Blastococcus sp. SYSU DS0533. The sequence continues at coordinate 78,558 of NZ_JBJGZZ010000006.1, forward strand.
TCGGCGATCTCGTCGCTGCCCGGGACGGCGGTGACAGGGGCGACCGCGCCACCGGCGCCGTCGGCGCTCACCGACCCGCTGCCGGACGGGCCCGTGCAGCCGGCGAGCAGGGCGAGGACGAGCACGGCCGGGACGAGGAAGCGGGCGGGAACGGCGTCCATGCCCGGTGGACGGGGTGGCGACCGGGATCGGTTCCGCCGCCGGTCTCAGGCGGAGTCGCCGGTCGCGAGCCCGAACTGCGCCCGGCGGGCCTCGGGGACGAGCTCGGCGTAGCCGGGGTGGCGTTGGATCCAGCCACGGATGAACGGGCAGAACGGGAGCACCGACAGCCCCTCCGCGCGCACCGCGTCCAGCGCTCCTCGGGCCAGGGCGGAGCCGACGCCCTGGCCTTCGAACCCCGGGTCGACGACGGTGTGGGTGAACGCCACCGACGGGCCCCGGCGCCGGTACTCGGCGAAGCCGGCGACCTGCCCGTCGACCAGGACCTCGAACCGGCCGGCCTCCCGGTCGTCCACGACGACCGGTGCACTCGTGGTCACGCCTCTCCCTCCGCCCTGGCCCGGGGGCGCCGCACGGCTCCCACCGGCCGGCCATCAGCGGCACAATGCCGAGGTCCCCACCTCTGCCGGAAGGGACCGCGATGTCGGAGCAGCCTGCAGCCGGACGCCCACCGGAGGTCGTCACCGTGGGAGACGTGATGCGCCCCCCGGTCACCACCGTGGAGAGCACCGCGCACCTCGCCGGGGCCGCCTACCTGATGAAACGGGCGCGGGACAGCGCACTGGTGGTGCTCAGCGACCCCGAGAGCCGCCGGCCCGTGGCGCTCCTCTGCGACGCCGACATCGCCCAGGCGGTCGCCGACGGCCGGAACCCGGAGGAGACCCGGATCACCGACCTGCACCGTCCCGTGCCCGTCACGGTGGGCCCGGACGTGACCGTGGTGGACGCCGCGGAGCTGATGCTGTCGAACGGGCTGCAGTACCTGCCCGTGGTGGAGGACGGCCGGCTGCTCGGGCTGGTCGATCTCACGCTGGTGTGCCGCGCGCTGCTCGGGCGGCCGGCGGTCTAGCGGGGGTCACCCGGTCCGGGTCCCGGCCGGCCGTCGTCCACGAGGGCGAGCAGCACCCCGGCGGCCGGCCCGGAAGTGGCGTGCCCGACGACCCCGCGGGCGTGCCCCACGAGCGGGTAGGCGGTGAGCGTGGGCAGCCGCGTGCCCTCGTCGACCAGCACCAGCGTCCCGCCGGGGGCGATCTCCTCCTCCCGGGCGCCCTCGTCCACGAGCCGGCTGTGCAGGAGCAGCCAGTCACCCACCCGCACCTGCACGGTCGCCTCCGTGGGGTAACCGCCGATGGGCCCTGGCCCGGACGGACCTCCGACCCTGTCCGGGAGGGGCCTCGGCCACCCGACGTGCGGCGCGGGTGACCGCCACAGGTCGCGGTGCTGCTGGTCGGGTCAGGCGAGCCGCGTTAGCGTCCGGGGATCAGCCGCTGCGACTCACCCCGGGAGCCCCGCCGTGCCGGCACACCGCATCTTCACCACCCCGTTCGCCAGCGTGTACCCGCACTACGTGGCCAAGGTCGAGCGCAAGGGGCGTACCCGGGACGAGGTCGACGAGGCGATCTGCTGGCTCACCGGCTACGACGCTGCCGGCCTCGCCGCGGCGCTGGCGGACGAGGTCGACTTCGCGACCTTCTTCGACCAGGCACCGGCGATGGCTCCCCACGCGTCGCTCATCACCGGCAGCGTCTGCGGGGTCCGCGTGGAAGAGGTCGAGGACCCCCTCATGCGCAGGATCCGCATGCTCGACAAGCTCGTCGACGAGATCGCCAAGGGGCGGCCGATGACCAAGGTGCTGCGGGGTGGTCGGGACAGCCGCACCGCGGTGCAGCCCCGCGCTACCGGGTGAGGCCGGGCTCCGCGGACGCGACCGCTCCGCGAGCGGTGTCCGGTGAGCCGTCCAGCAGACCCGCGGCCCGCCACGCCGCGACGGTGTCGTGGACGTACGTCTCGAAGGACCGCGGCTCCCGGCCGAGCAGCTGCCTGGTCGTGCGGAGCTCCCTGTGCGAGGTCGACCTCGAGATGCGGCGCAGCACCTGGAAGGACGCGGTCCAGTCCGCGAGCCGCTGGCCGCTCAGGTACCGGGCGAACGTCCGCGCCATCAGCTCGTCGTCGTCACCGAGGTAGGCCACCGGCCGTCCGAGCGCCTCCGCCCACACCGCTGCGGACTCCCTGCCGCCGATGGAGCGCGGCCCGGAGACGTCGTAGGAACCGGGGGGCACGTCGCCGTCGACCAGCGCCCGGGCGGCGGCCTCGCCGACGTCACGGAGATCGACCCGGTTGACGCCCTCGTCGCTGAGCGGCGTCACGAACCTGCCGGCGCGGATCTCCTCGGCGAACACCTCGTCGTTCTGCATGAAGTTGGCCGGGACCAGCATGACCGGGCGCAGCGGGGAACGGGCGACGTCGCGGGCGAGGGCGATCTTGCCGCGGTAGTGCGGCAGGATCCGGCCGAAGACGACGCGCAGGAGCGCCTCCTGCCAGCGCCAGCGGGCGTGGACGTGGACGCCGACGAAGACCAGCCGGACGCGCTCCGCCTCGCACGCGGCGACGACGCCGGCGGCCAGGGCGCGCTCGTCGGCCTCGTGCGGGGAGACGTAGAACGCCGCCCCGGCACCGCGCAGCGCCGCCCGCAGGGACGCCGGGTCGCGGAGGTCACCGCGGATGCGCCGGACGCCCGCGGGCACGTCGGCGCCCTCGGGGTCGCGGAGCAGGGCGTGGACGTTTGCGCCCCGGGACAGCAGGGCGGCGACGACCTGGCGGCCGACCTGGCCGGTCGCGCCGATGACGAGGACGGGCATGCCGGCGGGGAGCGGGCCGGCGACAACGGGGACGGGGGTGCGGGACGGTGCCACGGTGGTGCCTCTCGTGCTCCGGGCCGGGTCCGTCCCGGCCTCGTGAGGGGAGCTTCGGCGGATCCGCTTGTGGCGCACTTGGCGCGGGCTTGCTGCGGACCGCGCAGCCTCCGGTGTGATCCGCCGGCCGCACCCGTCCCGCGACGGCGGCCGAGCAGGTCCACGGGTCACGGAACGGTCGGGGGGGCGACCACGGTCCGTCGTCGCCCCCGTATCCCGATGCCCTGGGCCCAGACGGCGTCGAGGCCGCGGGGTGGGAGCAGCGCCTTCATGACGAGGATCGACCGGGCGTCGGCGCCCACCAGGGTGCGGGGCCGCATCCGCCGACGGGTCAGCTGGCGCTCGACGGCGGCGGCGACCAGCTCGGGCGGCTTGGCGCCCGTGCGGAGCTTCGCCGTCAACCGGCGCTCGCCGGCGAAGTGGGGTGCGTAGAGCTCGCGATCCCCGGGGTCGAGCCCGGCTTCGAGCTCGTCGATGAGCTGCTCCATCCCGTGCCAGGGGTCGGTGTCGATGACGCCCGGCTCGACGAGGCCGACCTGGACACCGAACGGGCGCAGCTCGACCCGCAGGCAGTCGGCGACGGCCTCCGTCGCGTACTTCGAGGCGTTGTAGATCCCGGTGAACGGGAAGGACACCCGGCCGTTGATCGAGGAGATGAAGACCACCCGGCCCCGGGCCCGGCGCAACCGGGGCAGCACGGCCCGGGTCAGGGCGAGCGGCCCGATCAGGTTCACGTCGAACTGGTGGTGCATGTCGGCCCGGGACAGCGTCTCGAGCGGCCCCGCGACCGCGACACCGGCGTTGTTGACCAGGGCGTCGAGGCGCTCGGGCAGCACGCGGTCGAGTGCGGCCAGGTGGTCCGGGACGGTGACGTCGAGCTCGACGGGTGTGATCAGATCGGACTCCGCGGCCAGGCTCTTGGCAGCGACGTCGCTGCGGACGCCGGCGTGCACCCGCCACCCCGAGTGCGCCAGGCGGACGGTGATGGCGCGGCCGATACCGCGGCCGGCGCCGGTGACGAGGACGGCTCGAGCGCTCATGCACCGACCCTCGCGAGAACCGGCGCCAGGGCTGCGAGTAGTGCGGTACCCGATCGCGGTTCGCTAGCCTGCCCCCATGCAGCGGCCGTGGCCGCTCGCCGGCCGGGACGAGGAGCTGCGCACCGTCGCGGCGGCGGTCCGGCCCGGTGCGGTGGGGATCGTGGTCGCGGGCCCGCCCGGGGTGGGCAAGACCCGGCTGGCCCGCGAGGCGCTGGCGGCACCCGGCGGTCGGCGGGCGACCGCCGTCTGGGCCCACGGCAGCACGGCCGCCCGGCCGTTCCCCCTCGGTGCGTTCGCCGGCCTGCTCGACGTCCCGCCCGGCGACGCCGCGGAGCTCATCGGCCGGGCGCTGGACGCGCTCACCCGGCGGCGGCCCCTGGTGCTGGCCGTCGATGACGCGCACCTGCTCGACGAGCACTCCGCGATCGTGCTGCACCGCGTGGTGGTGCGGCGGCTGGCGCCGGTCGTGGTCACCCTCCGGTCGGGGGAGCCGGCGCCGGACGCGGTGACGTCCCTGTGGAAGGACGACCACCTCCCGCGCCTCGACCTGGCCCCGCTCGACGCCGCCTGCACCGCCGGCCTGGTCGCCCGGGTCGTCGGCGGTCCGGTCGAGCCGGGGTCCGCCCGCCGGTTGTGGAGGCTGACCGAGGGGAGCCCGCTGTTCCTGCGGCACCTGCTGGCCGGGGAGGTGGCGGCCGGCAGGTTCGCACCGGCGTCCGGGCTCTGGCGGTGGACCAGCGAGCCGGCGATCTCACCGGAGCTGGTCGACCTCCTCGAGCAGCAGATCGGCCGCCTCGGGCCGGGGGTGCAGGGCGTCGTCGACCTGGTTGCGCTCGCCGAGCCGGTGGCGGTACCGACGCTGTCCGCGCTGACCTCGCCGGCGGACCTGGAGGCGGCCGAGGAACGAGGCCTGGTGCGCACCGACGGGCTCGTCGCCAGGCTGGCGCACCCGCTGTACGGGGAGGTCCGCCGCGAGGTCATGGGCACCCTGCGTGCGCGCCGCCTGCGCGGCAGGGTCGCGCAGACCTTGGACGCGGAGCCGGACCCGATTCCCCGCGCGGTGCTCACCCTCGACTCCGACCTCCCCCCGGAGCCCGTCCTGTTCCTGAGGGCCGCCGAGGCTGCGATCCGGATGTACGACCTGCCGCTGGCCGAACGGCTGGCGCGCGCGGCCGCCGCGGCCGGCGACCCCGCCGCCCGGCTGGTGCACGCGGCAGCGCTGTCCTGGCTCAGCCGCGGTGACGAGGCCGAGGCGATCCTCACCCGGCTCGCCCTGACCGCGCCGGACAGCGGGATGTGCGCCCGGGCCCAGGTCCACCGCGCCGGCAACCTGCTCTGGACGTTGGCCCGGCCCGACGACGCCCGCCAGGCCCTGGCCGCGGCCGAGGCCACCGGGGCGGCCCCGCTGCACGTCGCGGGCATGTCCCTCGCCCTGGCCGCCGCGGGCGGCGAGGTCGCGCCCGTGCTGCTCCGCGGTCGGGAGCTGCTGCACGAGGAGCTGCCCGACGACCTGGCTCGCATCCTCGTCGCCTCGGCGGTGTCCGCAGCGGCCGCCGTCACCGGGGACACCGCGCTGCTCGACGAGGCCGCCGTGGTGGGTGGGCTCACCGCCGACCGGGTGCCCACCGTCATCCCCGGCTTCGGTCTCGCGGACCTGCAGGTGCTCGGCCACCGCCTCACCGGGAGGCCCGACCGGGCGGACCGGCAGGCCCGGCGGATGCAGGCCGCGTCGGCCGACCTCCCGGGCCCGGCTCGGCTGATGGGGCTGGTCGTCGCCGGGCATGCCGCCCTCGCCGGAGGCCGGGTCGGCGACGCGCTGCCCCTGCTGCGCGAGGCGTGGGCCGGGCTGGTGGACTCGGGGCACGAGTTCCGGTTCCGCTGCCGAACGCTGCTGGCGACGGCCTCGGCCCAGGCCGGCCACGCGGCGCAGTCCGCACCGCCCCTGGCCGGCATCGTCACCGGGCGGCATCCGGCCTACCGGCTGTACGCGCCCGACGACCTCCTCGCGCTCGCGTGGGGCGCAGCCGCGGCGGGGTCGACGACCGAGTCGCTCGGCCACACCGTCGCCGCAGCCGACCTCGCTCGCGAGGCGGGTGCCCCCGCCTACGAGGTGCTGGCCTGGCAGACCGCGGTGCAGTTCGGGCACGCAACTGCGGCGCTGCCCCGCCTCGCTGCACTCGCCGGGGTGAGCCCTCGGGCGGCGGTGGCGCTCGCCCACGCCCGGGCCTGGGCGGACCAGGACGGCGAGGCGCTGCTCGAGACCGCCGACGCCTGGGCCCGACTGGGCGACCTCGTCGCAGCGGGCGACGCGGCGGCCCAGGCCGCCGACGTGCACCGCCGGCACGGGCGGCAGGGGTCGGCCCTCTCCGCGGCAGCCCTCGCCGAGCGGACGGCCGGGCGGTCCGGCGCCCGGACCCCGGCCCTGGCGGTCGCGATCCGCCCGCTGCCGCTGACCACCCGCGAGCGGGAGATCGCCGCGCTGGCCGCCCGGGGGCTGTCCAACAAGGAGATCGCCGCGCGGCTGACCGTGTCGGTGCGCACCGTCGAGGGGCACCTCTACCGCGCCGGCCTCAAACTCGGCGTCTCCGAGCGCACGGCGCTGGCGGACGTCCTCGGAGTCGGGTAGCGCACTACTCGCGAGCCCGCCGCTCCGTCGCGCAAGGCTGTCCGCATCCCGCCCGAGGAGGAGCCATGAGCACCGTGCACGTCCGTCCCGGGGAAGGCCGGCACCACCGCATGATCGACGGCGACCACATCGCGAAGGTCACCGTCCGGGACGCCGGCGGCAGCTTCGAGGTCTTCGAGGTGGTCGCGCCCGCGGCGCCGATGGCTCCGCCACACATCTCGCCGTGGGCCGGGGTGCTCTTCCTGCTGGAGGGCCGGATCACCGCGGTCGTCGACGGGACGTCCTACGACGTGGAGCCTGGCGGGCTGGTCGTCGTCCCGGCCGGTACGCCGGCCACCTTCGGGGTCGTCGGCGGATCCGCACGGCTCCTGGTGATCACCTCCGGGGACGGCGCCGGGCGGTTCTTCGCCGACTTCGCCCGCACCGTCGCGGTCGACCGGCCGCTGGAGGAGTCGATGCCGGCGGTCCGCTCGGTGACCAGCCGCCACGGCGTCGCGCTCGCGGGCGGATGAGCCCACCCGACCCGGCCACAGGCGGCGACCCGGTCATGGGGGCGGCGGGGCCCCGCCTGGCCGTCCGCCCGGCGCGGGTCGACGACGTCGCGCAGATGGCGCGCGTGAACGTGCAGTGCTGGCAGGAGACGTACCGGGGACTCCTGCCCGACGCGGTGCTCGACGACCCGGGCTTCCTGGCCGCGCGGGAGCGGTTCTGGACTGCCGCGTTGACCGACGGGCGCTACCGCGAGAACCGCGTGGCCGTCGCCTCGCGGAGCGACGACATGTTCGGGATCGCCATGTCGGGCCCACCGTTGGACGCCGGGGCGACGTGGCGGCGGCAGCTGTACGTGCTCTACGTGCGGGCGGCCGACCACGGCACGGGTGCCGGGTCGGCGCTGCTGCGGGCGGTCGTCGATCCGGAGGAGCCCGTGGCGCTGTGGGTGGCCGACCCGAACCCCCGAGCCCAGGCGTTCTACCGCAAGCACGGCTTCGCCGCCGACGGGACGGCGCAGGTCGAGGGCGGGGTCCGGGAGATCCGCATGGTCCGGGATCGGCAGCGCCGGCGGTGGACGGACGAGCACGCCGGCCGACGCGGCCCGCTGAAGCGGACACGCGGCACACACCCTGGTCGCGCGTGGAGCGGGTGACCGGGATCGAACCGGCATGGCCAGCTTGGAAGGCTGGGGCTCTACCATTGAGCTACACCCGCGTGGTGGCGCGAGGAAGCGAACTCCCTCGACATCGGAGCCACCCGGGGACCGAGATCCACCGGGCTGCCGAGCCGCGACGAGCGTAGCGCGCCGCCACCCGAGGGCGTGGCGTGGCCCGGTCAGCAGAGCCGAACCGCACGAGGCCGCTCCACGGGGACCGCCCCGGACGACGCTCTGCCTCTGCCCCCGACGGCAGTACGGCAACACGTGGGGGGAAATGTGGGACTTTGTCCGCGCTGTGTGGTTTGATCTTGACGCTGCGTAAGGGCCGCCCGCGCCCTCGGCGTCGGAGGTGCACACGGTGGCCGCTCGCCGGTCTGTGCCTGCGCCCGCGTGCCCGGACGGGCACGCGGGCGCGCAGGTCCATGCTCACGAGGCCAGGCAGTCGAGGCGCGGAGCGACGCGCGTGTTCCGCTGCCGGTTCGAGCAGGACGGCGAGGCCGGGGTCCACTACTTCACGGTGCTCACCCGGCCGAAGGCGGACGCGCGGCTGCTGATCGACCAGGTGGTGAGTGCGCCGGAGTGCCCCAGGCCGGGGCACGGCGGGCGCTACGTGTGGCCCCACGGCACCTACAAGACCGCCGCCGGCGAGCGGCAGCGGTACCGCTGCGTGAGTCGGACCGACGACGGCGACGCCCACACCTTCTCCGCTCCGCTGCCGCGCGCGGCGGTGGAGGACGACACCTGCTGCCCGGACTGCGAGGTGCTGACCCCGAGGCACGCCGGGGAGGAGGCGGTCAGCCGGCGGCTGAACGTGCCGACACCGGTGGTCGTGTCGGTGCTGCGCGAGCTGGCCGACGGGCACGCCTACACGGCGGTGTCGAAGCGAGCGTTGGAGCAGATGAAGCGCCCGACCGGGCGAGTGCGCACGGTCGGCGGCAAGACGCCCGAGGAGCTGCACGAGGCCGGCCAGTTCGGTCCGCGCCGGGAGCTGAAGGCGCACTGGCACCTCTCGGCCGACATCCTCGAGCGGTTCGCCCCGTTCATCACCGAGCCGGCGCTCGCGGCGATGCAGGTGGAGGAGGCGGCCTACCGGGCCGAGGGGCTGCCGGTGGTGTACTTCGCCGACGAGGTGGCGGTGAAGCGGGACTACGCCCGGTCGGCCACGCTGACCAACGCCCCGGTTGTGTGGACCGCGCTGGTGGTCACCCGGACCAGCTGGGAGCGCGACAAGGACGGCAAGGTCACCGGCCGGTCGAGCCGGCTGGTGCGGGTGCGGGCGCTGCCCAACGCCTCCACCGAGGCCTGGCGGCTGGTCCTGGCCGAGCTCGACGCGCCGAACTTCCTCGTCGCCGACGGCGCGGCGGCGATCGAGAAGGCCGCGACCGCCGTGTGGGGCAAGAAGACCACGTTCGTGCCGTGCATGTACCACGCGACCCGCAACATCGAGGCCAGGCTGACCCCGCCCCGCGGGCGGCTGGCCGACAAGGTGCGCGACCACATGTACCGGCTCAGCCGCGAGCTGATGCGCGACGGCGGGCCGAAGGCCGTCAGCACCTGGTTCGACGAGCTGGAAGACGCGACGGCCGCCGCCGACCTGCCGGCCGACCTGGTGGCCGCGCAGCGCCGCCGCTACGAGCCGCTGCTGCGCCGCACCGCGCTGGTGGCGCAGCGGCAGAACGACCCGGAGGTGCAGGTCAGCAACTCGGCGGTCGAGGCGCAGATCCGGGCGTGGGTCAAGCGGCTGACCACCCGACGCGGCGCGATGTTCTCCAACCTGGCCCGCACCAACCTGCTCGGCGACCTCGTCGTAGCCGCCGCCAACGGCGCGCTGCTCGACCAGCACGAGGTCGCCCGCACCCTGCGCGAGGCGTCCAAGCGCACCGCGGGCTGGGCACCGCCGCCGCGCGCCCTGACCGAGCCCGCGGGCGTGCTCGGCCTGCGCGACGCGTTCTCCGTCACCGAGCTGCTCGAACGGCACTCCTCGTGAGCACCGCGCCGGAGAAGGGGGCGGCGTACCAGGAGCTGGTCGCCGGCCGCGAGTTCGTCGTCCTCGACATCGAGACCACGCACACGAAGGCAACCAAGACCGCCGAGGCCGCCTTCCACCCGATCTCGGTCGGGGCGGTGGTGCTGCTCAACGGCACCCGTCGGGAGACCTTCCACCGGCTGGCCAACCCCCGCGTCCCGGTGGACAGGGACAGCAGCGCCTACAACGGCATCCGCACCGCAGACCTCACCGGCCAGCCCGACGTCGCCGCCGTGCTGGCCGAGCTGGACGCCTTCCTCGCCGGGCACCCCGACGCCGCGCTGGTCTGCCACAACGCCCTGTTCGACGTCGGGCACCTGGCCGCCGCCTACGCCCGCGCCGGGATGACCCCATTCGACCGGCTCGTCTTCGACACCGAGTTCCTCGGCGTCCGGCTCAAGCTGCCCGGCGTCGCCAACTTCGCCAAGCTCACCGACCTCGCCACCCGGTACGGCATCAACACCACCCTCGCCGTGCCGCGCGCCCAGGCCCGGCTGCACAAGGCGCTCAAGGACGCTCAGGACACCGCCGAGGTGCTCGACTGTCTCCTGGCCGAGGCCGCGCTGCTGGGCATCGCCACCTGGGACGAGTTCTGCCGCGTCACCAAGCCCAAGCGCAGCAGCGACATCGCTGCCACAGTCCGCCGCCGACGGCGGATGCGCGCTCCGCAGATCCCGGCCGGCCACATCCGCGCCTGCCACGGCCGCACCCGGCTGCCGGCCCGACCGACCGAGGCCGCGCTCGACGCCTGGACCGCGCAGATCGCCGCCTGCGTGCGGCTGCACTGCCCGACGATCGCGGAGAAGGTGCTCTACGACGAGCGTCACGCGCCCCGCCTCCTCGACCGGCTCACCGCGCTGCTGGCCACCACGCGCGACCCCGGCGACGTGGGCACCCTGCTCGTCGCGCTGGAACCGCTGCTGGAACGCCTCGACCGGCCGGCGGCGCGGGCCTGGTACAGGGCCAACCATCAGCAGATCCGCGACGCCCAGCCGTGCGAGCCGCACGCCGCCTGCCCGGCCTGTGTCGCCGGACGCCCCTGCCCGCGGGACGTCATCTACCGGCTGCTCACCCGCCGCGCCCTCGACTACGGCACCACCGCGGCCGGCGTCCCGGTCAGCCTGCTGTCCAAGCAGGTGAAGAAGGACCTGTACTACGGCAAGAGCGCCCGCAAGATCGACACCTGGCCGGCGCAGGGCCTGTCCGACATGGCCGCGCACATGTTGTGGGTCGTCGTGCAGGAGGCCCGCGCCAAGCACCAGCACACCACCGTCAGCAAGCTGCTCGCCTCGGCGGTCGAGCGCGGCCTGCACCTGGCCGACCCGCACCTCGCGCTCGAAGTCGCCCGGCACTGGGCCCGCAGCCCCGACCGCGACGGCGACGTGGAGCAGCTCGTCACCACCGTGCTGGCGAAGGCCAACAGCAACCCCGGCTACCTCGACCTCGAGGTGTGGTTCCACGGGTCGTTCCGCCGCGCCGCCGCAGCCCGCCAGGCCGCCGCGGGCCGGATCACCCGGCAGCGGAAAGCCGACCCGGTGCGCACACCGGCCGACATCGAACTGCGCCCGCCGCAGAGCACCCACACGTACCGCTACCAGCTGCACCGCTTGCCGCCCGCCAGCTGACACAGCCGGTCCGTGACCGGACGCAGGCAAGCGAGTCGGTACGGCGGGACCGGGTCAGCGACCCGTGGCCTCGATGGTCACCTCGTGGTCCCCGAAGCGGGCCGCCAGAGGCTTCGTCGGCGTGACCCCCGACGGCAGCTCCACCACCGTGACGTGCCCGCTCATGTCCGCAGAGCAGACGTCCCGGTCGGGGAACAGCGGTCCCAGGCGGACCTCGATCTCTTGCTCTGCGACCACCTCGATACCAAGCGGTCCGCTGGGACAGCTGGAACTGCCGAAGGTGACCACCGCGAGGTACTGGCCGTCGTTGACCCAGGCGATCGAGGGCTGGAAGGCCGACTCGAGGGGCGACGGGCCACCGGAGTCGGGCGCAGGCGCCGGCGAGGGCGTGTAGGTCCGCTCGTCGAACCCTTCCCCGGGGTCGGGCAGCGTGATTCGGGGCGCAGGGGACGGCGCGGGGAGCACCTCAACGCGTGGTCCGGGGAGCGGCGTGAGCACGAACTCCCGGGCCTCGGGCGTATCAGCTCCGAGGCCGAACTCCGCGACGTAGGGCGAACTGCCCGGCCCGCCGGCGCCGCAGGCGGCCAGCGCAGGCGTGGCGGCCAGCAGCGCCGCCATCGCCAGCAGGGGCCACACCGGCCGGGGTCGGTTCACAGCTCGCATCGTGCGGTCCTACGACCTCGGAGTCCAGCAGCTCCACCCGAAGCGTGACGCAAGGGAGACGTTGCTGCGCGCCAGCGGGCTGCTGATCGCCCAGTGCAGAACCGCGTGTCGCTGCCGCAGCTGGCCGCCGCACACGGCCAAGCTCAGAACCCCCTGGGTCGGCCGAGCGCAGCGGTCACCGAGGCCCGTCGAGGGACGCAGAGATGTCCCACATTTCCCCCCACGTGTTGCCGTACTGGCCCCGACGGGGGGGGGCAGAGGCAGAGCCTCCGATGGGCGTCCCCGGCTCAGCCGGCCGGCTCGGCGGCCGTCGGCTGGGGCAGCAGCCGGTGCAGGACGTCGGCCATGGTGACCACGCCGAGCACCGAACCGCCCTCGCTGACCACGGCCAGGTGGTTCCGCGTCTCGCGCATCGCCGCGAGCGCCGCCCACACCGTGGTGCCGGCGTCCAGGTCGAACACCGGGCGGGCGAACCCGGCCGCCGGAGTGCCGGGAGCGGAGGCGAGGGTGTCGCGCACGTGCACCACACCGGTCAGCCGCGCCCGCGTCCCGAGCAGGATGCGTAGGTGCCCGCTGCGCCGGGTCGCCTCGCGCACCGCCTCGACGGTGGCGTTCCCCGGCACGGTGACGAGGGGCGCGTCCGGGGTGACGAGGTCCCGGACGGTCATGCGCTCCAGCTCGAGCGCACCCGCGATCTGCACGGAGAACCTCGCGTCCAGCGCGCCGACGTCGGCCGAGTGCTCGACCAGGTGCCGCAGCGCGTCGGGGCTGTGCCCGACGGCGAGCTCGTCGGCCGGCTGCACCCCGACGGCGCGGACGAGCCGGTTGGCGGCCGCGTTGAGCAGGCGCAGCAGCGGCCGGAACACCGCCATGAAGGCCCGCATCGGCGCCGCCAGCAGGGTGGCCGAGCGCTCCGGGTGGGCGATCGCCCAGGACTTCGGCGCCATCTCGCCGACCACGAGGTGGATGAACGTGATCACCAGCAGCGCCAGCACGAACCCGGCGACGTCGGCGGCGACCAGCGGCAGCCCCCAGGATTCGAACAGCGGGGTGAGCCAGTGGTGCACCGCCGGCTTGCTGACCGCGCCCAGGGCCAGGGTGGCCGCGGTGATGCCCAGCTGCGACCCGGCCAGCAGCAGGGTGAGCTCGGAGGAGTTGCGCAGCGCCGCGCGGGCCGCCCGGCTGTCGGGTGCGGCCTCCTCCAGCCGGTGGCGCTTGGCGGCGAGAGCGGCGAACTCGACCGCGACGAAGAACGCGGACAGCGCGACGATGACGACGGTCGCGGTGAGGACCACCCACGGGTTCTCGCTCATCGGGCTGCCCCCTGGTCGGTCGCGTGGTCCCGCCCGGCGGTCGCACCGGCCCGATCGGGCAGCTCGAGGCGGACGCGCGAGGGCACGTGCCTCTCCACGGCGAGCACCTCGACGTGCAGGAACCGCGGGGAGGGTTCGTCGGCGTGCACCAGGTCGGCAGGGTCCGGCGGCAGCTCGATGGTCAGCCGGTCGCCGGGCTCGGGCAGGGCGCCGGCAGCGGTGATGACCAGCCCGGCGATCGTCTCGTGGTGGCCCTCCGGCAGGTCGATCCCGAGCGCCCGCTCGACCTCGTCGACGTGCACGTCACCGGCCATCTCCCAGACGCCGTCCCCCACGAGCGGCACGTACTCCGGGCGCTCGTCGTCGTGCTCGTCGGTGATCTCGCCGACCAGCTCCTCGGCCAGGTCCTCCACCGTGACGATGCCGGCGAAGCCGCCGTACTCGTCGATGGCGCAGGCCATCTTCTCGCCGGCCTCGGCGAGCTGCCGCAGCGCCTCGGGCAGCGGGGTGAACGTGGAGACGACCGGGCACTCCCGGGCGATCGTCGTCACCAGGGCGGTGTCCGGCTCGGGCGTGGCCAGCAGGTCGGCCAGGTGCACCGCGCCGACGACGTCGCCGGTCCCGGATTCGAGCACCGGGTAGCGCGAGTGGCCGTGGGTCATGAGCGCGCGCAGGTGGCCGAGGGTGTCGGTGTCCTGGACGGTGTCCACCCGCGGGCGCGGGATCATCGCGTGCTCGACGTCGCGGTCGGGGAAGTCGAGGATGCGGTCGACCAGCATCGACAGCTCCGCCGGCAGGTTCCCGCTGTCGCGCGACTCCTCGACGATGTGCTCCAGGTCGCGGGCGGTGGCCGCGTGCTCCACGTCGTGGACGGGCTCGATCCGCAGCGCCCGCAGCAGCAGGTTCGACGCCTGGTCGAAGACCCAGATCAGCCAGCCGAAGACCTTGAGGTACACGACCGTCGAAGCGGCCAGCCACCGGGCGACCGGCTCGGGGCGGGAGATGGCCAGGTTCTTCGGGAACAGCTCCCCGAAGAGCATCTGCACGACCGTGGAGAAGAGCAGCGCCAGCACCGCGCCGACGCCGACGCCGACCGCTGTGGGGACGCCCGCGCCTCCCAGGAGGGCGCCGAGAGACTCACCGATCAGGGGTTCGGCGACGTACCCGACCAGCAGCCCGGTGACGGTGATGCCGAGCTGGGCCCCCGACAGCATGAACGAGGTCCGGCGGGTGACGCCCAGGGCGCGCTGCGCGGCGGCGTCGCCCGCCTCCGCCCGCGCGGCGAGCGTCGCGCGGTCGACCGCCATGTAGGCGAACTCCTGGGCGACGAAGTAGCCCGTGACGGCCGTGATCGCCAGCACGACGAGCACTCCGAGCAGCAACGAGAGCACTTCGGTCACCGGCCGCGCACCATCTTCCCGTTGCGGAGGGGCGCGGCCTGAGGACTGTGATAGGGGCTCATGGCTCTTTTCGGAGGAGGATCTGGGGCGTGCCCGCCCCGTAGTCCAACGGAGCAGCAACGGTCGGTGTTCCGGTTGCGGTGCGCAACCCCGGATGGCTTGTTGCAAGGGGTTTGCAATAGCCTCGGCAGCGGCATGGCGCGCACCGGGTGCGGCACGCCGTTTCAGCCGGGAGGACGTCACGTGCACGCACGGCGGGGAGCGGTCCGGAGCGCGCTGGCCGTCGCCGCTGCGGTGGCGCTGGTCGCCGGCTGCGGTGGTGTCGCCGGCGGGCCCGGGGCGGCGGCCGGCTCGACGGCGCCCACCGAGCTGCGGCTGGCGATCGGCGGTGAGCCGGACGACGGCTACGACCCCACGCTCGGCTGGGGCCGGTACGGCTCGCCGCTGTTCCAGTCGACGCTGCTGACCCGCGACGCGGACCTCGACCTCGTCCCCGACCTGGCGACCGGCTGGTCGGTCAGCGAGGACGGCCTGGTGTGGACCGTCGACCTGCGCACCGACGCCCGCTTCACCGACGGCGAGCCCGTCACCGCGGCCGACGTCGCCTACACCTTCACGACCGCGAGCCGGAGCGGTGGCCTGACCGACGTCACCGCCTTGGCCGAGGCCGTCGCCGTCGACGAGGACACCGTCGAGCTGCGCCTGGAACGGCCGCAGAGCACGTTCGTCAACCGGCTGGCCTCCCTGGGCATCGTGCCCGAGCACGCGCACGGCCCGGACTACGCGCGCAACCCGGTCGGCTCCGGGCCCTACACGTTCGTGCAGTGGGACGAGGGCCAGCAGCTCATCGTCGAGCGCAACGACGACTACTACGGCGAGCAGCCGGCCTTCGAGCGGCTGGTCTTCCAGTTCACCGGCGAGGACACCTCCCTGGCCGCCGCGACTGCGGGGCAGGTCGACATGGCCGCCGTCCCCGCCCAGCTGGCCACCACCCGGGTACCGGGCATGCGGCTGGTGGCGGTCCCGTCGGTCGACAACCGCGGGATCATGTTCCCCGTCGTCCCCGACGAGGGGCGGACGACCGACGACGGGCAGCCGATCGGCAACGACGTCACCTCCGACCGCGCCGTGCGCCAGGCGGTCACCTACGCGGTGGACCGGGCCGCGCTCGTGGACGGGATCCTGGAGGGCTACGGCACACCGGCGACCGGGCCGGTCGACGGGCTGCCCTGGGACGAGCCCGCGGCGGCGATCACCGACGCCGACACCGCCAGGGCCGAGCGGCTGCTCGAGGAGGCCGGCTGGGTGGACACCGACGGCGACGGCGTGCGCGAGCGCGACGGCGTCCCGGCGGCCTTCACCCTGCGCTATCCGGCCGACGACTCGCTGCGGCAGGCGCTCGCCCTCGCGGTCGCCGACATGCTCGCCCCCGTGGGCATCGAGGTGACGCCGGACGGCGCGAGCTGGGACGTCATGGACGAGCGGCTGCACGCCGACGCCGTGCTCTTCGGCTGGGGGAGCCTCGACCCCACCGAGATGTACAACCTCTACTCGTCGACCCAGGCCGGCGTCGAGTACTGGAACCCCGGCTACTACGCGGACCCCGAGGTCGACGCGCACCTCGAGGCGGCGATGGCCGCCTCCGACCAGGAGACGGCGATCCCGCACTGGCAGGCCGCCCAGTACGACGGCGAGGGCACGGGGTTCGGGCCGACGGGGGACGCGGCCTGGGCCTGGCTGGTCAACCTCGAGCACACCTACTTCGTCGACGAGTGCCTCGACCTCGGCAGCCCGCAGGTCGAGCCGCACGGCCACGGCTGGCCGATCACCGCGGGGATCGCGGACTGGCAGTGGAGCTGCTGAGCCGCGCCGGGCGCTGGGTGGCCGGCCGGCTGGTGCGGCTGGCCGTGCTGCTGGTCGCGGTCGCCACCGCGTCGTTCGCGCTGGTGGTCCACTCGCCGGTCGACCCGGTGGACGCCTACGTCGGCGGGGACATCGCCGCCGTCGGGCCCGAGCAGCGGGCGCTGATCGCCGAGCGCTGGGGGCTCGACGAGCCACCGGTCGAGCGGTTCCTCGCGTGGGCGGGGCAGCTCGCGCAGGGTGACCTCGGCCGGTCGCTCACGTTCGACCAGCCGGTCGCCGAGGTCATCGGTGAGCGCTTCCTCGCCAGCCTGGCGCTCATGGCCACCGCCTGGCTGCTCTCCGGGCTGTTCGGTTTCGCGCTCGGCGTGCTCGCCGGCGCACGGCAGGGCAGGTTCACCGACCGGGCGATCTGCTGGTGGGCCTACACGCTGGCCTCGGCGCCCACGTTCTGGGTCGGTCTCCTGCTGCTCTACGTCTTCTCGGTGCAGCTGGGCTGGACGCCGGTGTGCTGCGCGGTCCCGGTCGGCACCCTCGCAGAGGACGTCACCCTGCTCGACCGGTTGCACCACCTGCTGCTGCCGGCGCTCACCCTCTCGATCGTGGGGGTCGCCCCGGTCGTGCTGCACACCCGGCACGCCGTGGTCGAGGCGCTGGCCGGCGACTACGTCGCCTTCGCCCGCGCGCAGGGGGAGTCGGCGACCGGCGTCGTCGTCCACCGGGTGCTGCGCAACGCCGCCGCCCCGGCCGTGCTGCTGCAGTTCAGCTCGCTCGGGGAGCTCTTCGGTGGGGCGGTCCTCGCCGAGCAGGTCTTCTCCTACCCGGGGCTGGGCGCCGCGACCACCGCCGCCGCCCTCGGGCAGGACGTGCCGCTGCTGCTGGGGATCGTCCTCTTCACCACCGTGTTCGTCTTCGTCGGCAACCAGGTCGGCGACCTCGTGCACGCCCGGCTCGACCCCCGGGTCTCCGTGGACCTCGCCGCCGCCCGCCGTGCTGGGCGCGGCCTGCGCGGCCCGGTCGCTGCGTCCCGTCCGCCGGCACCGGGTGCGCTGCCCCCGCGGGAACAGGTCGCGCCGTCCCCGGCCGGGCAGGGGGTGCGGTGAGCACCGCCGCCCCTGCCGTCCGGCCCCGGTTCCTCGGGGACCGGCGGCGCCGGACGCTCGCCTGGGTCGGGCTCTCGCTGCTGGTCGTGCTCGGCGTCTTCGTCGCCGGGGGTGTCGCGGGCGACGCCGCGTCGACCACGGCGCTGGCCGACCGGAACCTCGGCCCGTCGGCCGCCCACCCCTTCGGTACCGACCCGCTGGGCCGCGACCTGCTCGCCCGCGTCCTGGCCGGCCTGCGGCTCAGCCTCGTGGTCGGGACGACGGCGGCGCTGGTCTCCGCCGTGATCGCGCTGGTGCTCGCCTCGGCCGCGGCGGTGTTCGGCGGCGTCGTCGACCGGGCGGTGAGCTGGCTGGTCGACCTCTTCCTCGCGCTGCCGCACCTGGTGCTGCTGATCCTGCTGGCGTTCGTGTTCGGCGGGGGCACCCGGGCCGCGGTGCTCGCCGTCGCCCTCACGCACTGGCCGACGCTCACCCGGGTGCTGCGCGGCCGGGCGCGGGAGATCATCTGCTCCGACCACGTCGCTGTCTCCCGGCAGCTCGGGCACGGTCGCGGCTGGATCGCCCGGCACCACCTCGCCGGGCACCTGACCGGACACTTCCTCGTCGGCGCGGTGCTGCTGTTCCCGCACGCGATCCTGCACGAGGCGGCCCTGTCCTTCCTCGGCCTGGGGGTCGACCCGGGTGAGCCCTCGATCGGGGTGCTGCTGGCCGAGTCGATGCGCTACCTGAGCGCCGGCGCCTGGTGGCTGGCGGTGCTGCCCGGGCTGTGCCTCCTGGTCGTGGTGAAGCTGGTCGACACGATCGGCGAGAACACCCGGGCGCTGCTGGACCCGCGGAGCGCCCACCTGTGAGCCAGCTGCTGGAGGTCCGCGGCCTGGAGGTGGAGTTCGTCCAGTACGAACGCGGGCTGCGCCGGCGGACGGTGACCGCGCTGGCCGGCATGGACCTCACCGCGGCGGCGGGGGAGGTGGTCGCGCTCGTCGGGGCCAGCGGGGCAGGCAAGTCGCTGCTCGCGCACGCCGTCCTGGGGCTGCTGCCGCCCAACGCGGTGGAGCGGGGCACGGTGAGCTTCGACGGCGTGCAGGTCGACCCGGACGGGCGCCGCCGGCTGGCCGGGCGCGGCATCGCGCTGCTGCCGCAGTCGGTGGGGTTCCTCGACCCGCTGAGCCGGGTGGGCCGGCAGGTGCGGCGCTCGGCGCGGCTCGCCGGCCACCCCGATCCGCGGCGGGCCGCCCGGGAGGCGCTGGCCCGCCGCGGGCTCGGGCCCGAGGTGCTGCGGCTGTACCCCCACGAGCTCTCGGGCGGCATGGCGCGACGCGTGCTGGTCGCGATGGCGACGATGAGCCGGCCGCGCGTCCTCGTCGCCGACGAGCCGACCACCGGCCTGCCGGCCACCACCGTCGCGACCACGCTCGCCGAGTTCCGCGCGATGGCCGACGAGGGGTGCGCGGTCGTCCTGATCACCCACGAGCTGGTCGCCGCGCTCGCCGTCGCCGACCGGGTGGTCATCTGCCGCGACGGCCGCACGGTCGACGTCGCCGACCCGCGGGCGTTCACCGGCGACGGGGCGTCCCTGCGGCACCCCTACACGCGGTCGCTCTGGCACGCGCTGCCCGCCAACGGGTTCCGGGCGCCGGCGACGGCGGAGGCCTGATGCTGCACGCCGAGGACGTCTGGTTCCGCTACGGCGCCGCGCAGCCGTGGGTCCTCGCCGGGGTCGACCTGCGGGTCGGGGCAGGGGAGGTCGTGGGGCTGTGCGGCCCCAGCGGCGGGGGCAAGAGCACGCTCGGCCGGGTGCTGGCCGGCTTCGCCACCCCGGTCCGCGGCCGGGTGACCGTCGACGGCGTCGTGCCGCGGGCCCGACGCGCCCCGCACCCGGTGCAGCTCGTGCTGCAGCACCCCGAACGCGCGATGGACCCGCGCTGGACGGTGCGGCGGGTGCTTGCCGCGACCGGCGCGGCGGACGGCGACGTCGCCGCGCTGGACCGGCGGCTCGTGGACCCCGCCTGGCTGGACCGCCGCCCCCACGAGATCAGCGGCGGTGAACTCCAACGGGTCAACCTGGCGCGGGCGCTGCTGGCCCGGCCGCGCTACCTGGTCGCCGACGAGATCAGCGCGAGCGTCGACGCCGTCACCCAGGCCGTGATCTGGGACCTGCTGCTGCAGCACTGCCGCGCCGCCGGCATCGGGTTGCTGGCGGTCTCGCACGACCGCCCGCTGCTCGACGCGGTGGCGTCCCGTGTCGTCGACTGGGAGCCGGTGGACGCCTGACCCCCCGGGGTGGACTCGTACTTCCGGCTGATCAACTCCGGCGCTCCGGCTCGTACGGTGAGCCGCGTGCAGGGGCTGCTGCGCTCACTCTGGGGCGAACCGCGACCACCCGACCCGCCCGCGCGGGTCCGGTGGGACCGGGGGGTCGTCGTCCTGACCGGGTTCGTCGCCGTGCTGGAGGGCGTGCTGCGGCCCGACCTGACCGCCCGCTGGCTGCAGGTCGCCGTCCTCTGCGCGCTCGCCCCGCTGCTGCTGTGGCGCCGCACCCGCCCGCTGCTCGTCCTCGTCCTCTGGTTCGGCGCCCTGGGCGTGCTCGCCGTCGTCACCGGCGACGACGACGGCATGTACTCCGCTGCGGTCGGCCTGCTGCTGCCCTACGCCGTCGTGCGGTGGGGTTCCGGGCGCGAGGCGCTCGCCGGCGCGGTGCTCATGCTGGTCAGCGCCGCCTCGACGGTGCTCGTGGGCCCGGTCTCGGCGGGGGACGTCATCGGCGGGGCCGCCATCCTGCTCGCCACCCTCGCCACCGGCGCGGCCGCCCGCTACCGGGCCCGGGCGCGGGCCCGCGAGCTCGACCAGGTGGCCTCGCGAGAGCGCGAGCACCTGGCGCGCGACCTGCACGACACCGTCGCCCACCACGTCTCGGCGATCGCCGTCCGCGCGCAGGCCGGCCTGGCCACGTCGGCGGTGCGACCGGAGGCCGCCACCGAGGCGCTCCGCCTCATCGAGGCGGAGGCGTCCCGGACGCTGGCCGAGATGCGCAGCATGGTGCGCTCGCTCCGCCGGGACTCACCCGCCGAGCTGGCCCCCGCACCGGGGCTGGCCGATCTGCACGAGCTCGTCGGCCACGAGCGGCTCGTCGTCGACGTCCGGGTCCTCGGCGACGTCGACGACGTGCCGGCCCCGGTGGCCACGGCCGTCTACCGCGTGGCCCAGGAGGCCGTCACGAACGCCCGCCGGCACGCGCGGCGCGCCACCCGCGTCGACGTTCGGGTGGTCGTCGACGATGCGCGGGTGGACCTGGAGGTGCGCGACGACGGCGACGGCACCGCCCGGACCGGTGACCCCGGCTACGGCCTGCGCGGGATGGCCGAACGGGTGCAGCTGCTCGGTGGCACGTTCTCCGCCGGCCCCGGGCCCGAGCGGGGCTGGACCGTCACCGCCGTGCTGCCCCGGCGGGGAGCGGCGTGAGCGTGCGGGTGCTCGTCGCCGACGACCAGGAGATCGTGCGCACCGGGCTGCGGATGATCCTCGACGCCCAGCCCGGCATCGAGGTGGTCGGCGAGGCCGCCGACGGCGCTGCCGCGGTCGCGCTCGCGCGCCGGCTCCGCCCCGACGTCTGCCTGCTGGACGTCCGGATGCCGGGCACCGACGGCCTCGAGGCGACGCGGCGGCTCGCCGGCCCGGGGGTGGCCGACCCCGTGCCGGTCGTCGTCATCACGACCTTCGACCTCGACGAGTACGTCTACGCCGCGCTGCGCGCCGGCGCGCGCGGCTTCCTGCTCAAGGACGCCGGCCCGGACCTGCTGGCCCAGGCCGTGCACGCCGCGGCCCGCGGCGACGCGCTCATCGCGCCCAGCGTGACCGCGCGCCTGCTCGACGCCTTCGCGGGTGCGGCACCGGCCGCGCCGCCGGCCCAGCCGGTCGACCCGCTGACCGACCGCGAGGAGGACGTCCTCGCCGCCGTCGCCCGGGGCCGCTCCAACGACGAGATCGCGCGCGAGCTGCACATCACCCTCAGCACGGTCAAGACGCACGTCGGCAGCCTGATGGCCAAGCTCGGCGTCCGGAACCGGGTGGAGATCGCGATCTGGGCCTACGAGACGCACCGCGTGCCGCCTCGCGGGTAGCCGGGCCCTCCGACCAAAGGAGGAGGCCGGAACCGGACTTCCAGGCGATGACCTGCGCCGTCACCGCCTCGACGATCTGGTGCATGACCGCAGCAGCACCGACGACGTCCCGCCGGCAGTGGCTGGTGCCCGCCGGGCTCGTCGCCCTCGCCCTCGTGCCGCTCCTCGCCGGCGCCCTCCGCCTGGTCGAGCTCTCCGGGGGCGCGGCGGTGCTCGAACCCCCGCGCTCCGCCGGCGCGCCGGTGCCGCTCGCGGTGCACATCGTCAGCGCGCTGGTGTTCACGGTCGTCGGCGCCTTCCAGTTCGTGCCGGGCACGCGCGGCCGGCGGCCCCGATGGCACCGGGTCACCGGGCGGATCGTCGCGCCGGCCGGGCTGGTGGCCGCGGTCAGCGGGCTCTGGCTCACCGTCGTGACCACCGGGGCCGACGGCGGGCTGCTCACCGCGCTCCGCGCCGCGGCGGGGGCCGGCATGGCCGTGGCGCTGGTGCTCGGGGTCGCCGCGATCGTGCGCCGCGACGTCCGGCGGCACCGCGCCTGGATGCTGCGCGGCTACGCCCTCGGCCTCGGCGCGGGTACGCAGGTGTTCACCGCCGGCCTCGGCGCGGCGGTCGTGGGTGCGCCCGGGCCGACCACCGAGGCGCTGCTCATGGGCGCCGGCTGGGCGGTCAACCTCGCGGTCGCGGAGTGGCTGATCCGGCGCCGGCCGTCCCGGCGTCGGGGGCCGGTCGCGGCGTCGCAGGCCGCCGCTACGGTGCCCGTGTGACGGAGACCACCTGGATGGACGCCACCGCGCAGGCCGAGCTCGTCGGCACGGGCCGGGCCACGCCCGCGGAGCTCGTCGACGCCGCGATCGAGCGGATCGAGCGGGTGAACCCGCGGCTGGACGCGGTGATCCGCGACCGCTTCGACGCCGCCCGCGCCGAGGCCGCCGGCGACCTGCCCGACGGGCCGTTCCGCGGCGTGCCGATCCTGCTCAAGGACCTCGGCTGCCACGTCGCCGGCGAGGCCACCCACTACGGCACCTCCTTCCTGCGCGACGCCGACGTCCGGTGGCCCGTCGACAGCCACCTCGCCGCCCGCTTCCGCGCGGCGGGCTTCGTCGTCCTCGGCCGCACCAACGTGCCCGAGTTCGGGACGACGATCACGACCGAGCCGGCCGCGAACCCGCCCGCCCGCAACCCGTACGACACCGACCGCTCCACCGGCGGCTCCAGCGGCGGGTCGGCCGCCGCGGTCGCCGCCGGCCTGGTGCCGGTCGCGCACGCCAACGACGGCGGCGGCTCCATCCGCATCCCCGCGGCCGAGTGCGGGCTCGTCGGGCTCAAGCCCACGCGGGCCCGCGTCAGCCAGGGGCCCGAGGTGGGGGAGGGGTGGGCCGGCGCCACCATCGACGGCGTCGTCACCCGCACGGTGCGCGACACCGCCGCCGTCCTCGACGCCATCGGCGGCCCCATGCCCGGCGACCCCTACGCCGCCCCGGCGCTGCCCCGCCCGCTCGCGGAGGAGGTCGGGGCGCCGGTGGGCCGGCTCCGCGTCGGCCTGCTGGACGCCGAGCCGGGGGAGCAGTACCTCGACCACCCCGCGTGCCGGGCGGCGGTCGAGCGCACCGGCCGGCTGCTCGCCGACCTCGGCTGCGACGTGGAGCCGGGGACGCCGGGGGCGATGTTCGACCCCGAGTTCCCCCGCTGGTTCACCACGACCATCGCGGCGGACGTGGCGCTCACCCTCTCGGCGTTCGAGCGGTCCCTGGGGCGCCCGATCGAGGACGAGGAGCTGGAGCCGCGCAACCAGATGTACCGGGCGGTCGGGCGCAGGCTCTCGGCCGAGAAGTACCTCGGCGCCCGCACGTGGCTGGGCTCCTGGAGCCGCCGGATGGCGCAGTGGTGGGCGCCGCCCGAACTCGGCGGCGAGGGCTTCGACCTGCTGGTGACGCCGACCATCGCCGCGCCGCCGCCGGAGCTCGGCTGGTTCACCGCGGCCGGCGACCGGGAGGAGGGTCGGCGGATCAACAGCCTCATGCCCTACACCTCCCAGTTCAACGTCACCGGCCAGCCGGCGGTGAGCCTGCCGCTGCACCGGACCGAGGAGGGGCTGCCCGTCGGCGTCCAGCTCGTCGCCGCCGTCGGCCGGGAGGACCTCCTGGTCCGTGTGGCCGCCGCGCTGGAGGAGGCGGCGCCGTGGGCCGACCGGCGGCCGCCGGTGTCGGCGTGAGCGGGGGCTCCTACTTCCTGGTGCTGCTCACCGCGGCACCGGGTGCGGGCGCCCGGCGCCCCGACCACGAGGCCTTCGTCGACTCGCTCGTCGACCGGCAGCTGGTGCTGCTCGGCGGCCCGCTGGGCGAGGGCGACGCCGCCTACGTCCTCCGCTGCGGCTCGCCGGAGGAGGCGCGCGACGTCGTCGCCGCGGACCCGCTCGTGGTCTCGGGTGCCTGCACCGCGGCCGTGACCCCCTGGGACCTCGTCGGCGTCGACCTGCGGCTGGTCGACCCCGACCTGGTCGTCGACGACGGCTGACGACGGCGCCGCCGGACCGGGTGCCTGCCGACCGCGCCCACCCGGCCGGGTGCCGGGCCGCCTAGACTCGTGCGGCCACGGGGTGTGGCGCAGCTTGGTAGCGCACCCGCTTTGGGAGCGGGGGGCCGTGGGTTCAAATCCCGCCACCCCGACCGTGCCCCGACGTCTCTAGACTCGGGGGTCGACCCGGCGTTCCGAGTTCGTGCGGACGCCTGCACACCACTGTCTCACCGAGGAGCACTGCCGCTGTGAAGAGCACCATCGAGGAACTGGGCCCCACGCGGGTCCGGATGGCGATCGAGGTGCCGTGGGGGGACCTGGACCACGCCTTCGGTGAGGTCTACAAGGAGCTGGGCAAGCAGGTCCGCGTCCCCGGGTTCCGCCCCGGCAAGGTGCCCAACCGCGTGCTCGACCAGCGCCTCGGCCGCCCCGTCGTCCTGGAGCAGGTCGTCCAGCACGCCGTCCCGGAAATCTACTCCGAGGTCATCCGCGAGAACCAGGTCCGCGTCCTCGGCCAGCCCGACATCGAGGTGACCCGCCTCGACGACAACGACACCCTCGCCTTCACCGCCGAGGTCGACGTCGCGCCGCAGCTGGAGCTGCCGGCCCTCGACTCCCTGGCCGTGACCGTCGACGACGTCGAGGTCACCGACGAGGAGATCGACCAGCAGATCTCCGTCATGCGCGAGCGCTTCGGCATGCTCACCGGCGTCGAGCGCGCCGCGCAGGACGGCGACTTCGTCTCCATCGACCTCGAGGCCAAGCTCAACGGCGAGGTGCTCGAGGACGGGTCGACCACGGGCATGTCCTACGAGGTCGGCTCGGGCAACCTCATGGAGGGCCTCGACGACGCCGTCCGCGGTCTCTCCGCCGACGAGTCGAAGACCTTCCAGACCGCCCTCCTCTCCGGCCCCGACGCCGGCCAGGTGGCCGACGTCACCGTCACCGTCCGCTCGGTGAAGGAGAAGGAGCTGCCGGAGCTCGACGACGACTTCGCGCAGACCGCCAGCGAGTTCGACACCCTCGAGGAGCTGCGGGAGGACGCCCGCACGCGGCTGGCCCGCACCAAGGTGATCCAGCAGGGCGCCCAGGCGCGCGACAAGCTGGTCGAGCACCTCATCGAGACCATCGAGGTGCCGGTCCCCGAGAACCTGGTCGAGCGCGAGGTGCAGTGGCGCAACCAGGCCTTCGAGCGCGAGCTCGCCCAGGCGGGCATGGACTGGGACGCGTTCCTGCAGATGTCGGGCGTGGACAGCCGCGAGGACTACGAGGCCGACCAGCGCAAGAACGTCGAGCAGGCGGTCAAGACGCAGTTCATCCTCGACGCCATCGCCGACGCCCGTGAGGTCACCGTCGGCAACGACGACCTCTCGGCGCAGATCATGGCGCAGGCGCAGCGCAACCGGATGAGCCCGGAGCAGTTCGCCCAGCAGCTGCAGCAGAGCGGCAACATCGCCGAGTTCGTCGCCGACGTCCGCCGCACCAAGACGCTGGCGCAGCTGCTCGAGCAGACGACGATCACCGACGCGTCGGGCCGGCCCGTCGACCTCGAGGCCCTGCGGCCGAAGACCGTCCAGGCGGCCGCCGAGGAGGCCCCGGCCGAGGACGCCGAGGAGGCTCCGGCCGAGGGCGCCGAGGAGGCTCCGGCCGAGGGCGGGGAGATCGGCGTCCAGGCCGTCGCCACCGAGGCCGCCGAAGGGGCGACCGAGAACACCGAGGACGTCAACAAGGCCTGAGCCGGCAGGCTCGCACGGCACCGACGACGCCGTCCCACCTCCGCGGGTGGGGCGGCGTCGTCGCCGTTCCAGGGCCACCGCTGCGCCGACGGCGAACACCACCGCCACGGGGACTGTCCCGTCGCAGGTGCGCGTTAGGGTCGACAGGACTCAGGCGATCGCCGGGGGGTACCTCTCCCGGCAGGCCGTTCCGGGCCCCGCACCACACCGAGACCGACTGCCACGACACGCGTCCTACGGAGGTCACCGCACCCGTGAGCACCACCGACCCGAACCTGGCCAGCGCGCCGCTGCTGCGCGCCAACGGCGGGGGGATGAACCTCGGCGACTCGGTCTACGAGCGCCTGCTGCGCGAGCGCATCATCTTCCTGGGCACCCAGGTCGACGACGTCATCGCCAACCAGCTGGCCGCCCAGATGCTCCTGCTGTCCGCCGAGGACCCGAAGCGGGACATCCACCTCTACATCAACTCGCCCGGCGGCTCGGTCAGCGCCGGCATGGCCATCTACGACACCATGCAGTTCATCGACTGCGACGTCGCCACCTACGGCATGGGTCTGGCCGCCTCGATGGGCCAGTTCCTGCTCACCGCCGGCACCAAGGGCAAGCGCTACGCCCTGCCGCACGCGCGGATCATGATGCACCAGCCCTCCGCCGGCGTCGGCGGCACCGCGGCCGACATCGCGATCCAGGCCGACCTCTTCCGGCGCACCAAGCGCGAGCTCAACGAGCTGCAGTCCTTCCACACCGGTCAGAGCGTCGAGCAGATCGAGAAGGACGCCGACCGCGACCGCTGGTTCACCGCGCAGGAGGCGCTCGAGTACGGCTTCGTCGACCACGTCGTCAGCCGTGCCGCGATGACCGACAGCGCCAACCCGGTCTCCGACAACTGAGCGCCCGAGGACACAGACACATGAGCTTCCAGATGCCCTCCAGCCGGTACATCCTGCCCTCCTTCGTGGAGCGCACGAGCTACGGCATGAAGGAGTCCAACCCGTACAACAAGCTCTTCGAGGAGCGCATCATCTTCCTCGGGGTGCAGATCGACGACGCGTCGGCCAACGACGTGATGGCGCAGCTCATCACGCTCGAGTCGGCCGACCCGGACCGCGACATCACGATCTACATCAACTCGCCCGGTGGCTCCTTCACCTCGCTGATGGCCATCTACGACACGATGATGTTCGTCCGGCCCGACATCCAGACCGTCTGCATGGGGCAGGCCGCCTCGGCCGCCGCCGTCCTGCTCGCGGCCGGGACGCCGGGCAAGCGGCTGGCGCTGCCGTACTCCCGCGTGCTGATCCACCAGCCCTCCGGTGAGGCCGGCGGTCAGGTCTCCGACCTGGAGATCCACGCCGCCGAGATCCAGCGGGTCCGCACGCAGATGGAGGAGATCCTGGCGCGGCACACCGGCCGGAGCGCCGAGCAGGTCCGCGCCGACATCGACCGCGACAAGATCCTCACCGCTCCGGAGGCCAAGGAGTACGGGATCGTCGACCAGGTGATCCAGAGCCGGAAGCTGAACGCCCTCCCGACTGCGTGATCCGGTACGGGCCGGGGACGCGCGAGACGCGTGTTCGGCCCGTACCGTCGGGGGTCCGAGGGCACGACGGGACAGAAGAGGAACGGCCTCGGGCGATCCGGGTGAGTCATTGCCCGGACCGGCCGGAGGCGGCGGGTACGTTCGGCGAACGCCCGATCCCCGGCCCGCACCGCCGGGAGGAGAGCCTCGCGGGGCAGCCTGCCAGCGGGGCCGAGCAGGGGCACAAGACAAGCAAGCAGGGTCCAACCCGCGGGTACCTGACACCAGGACCGGCGACTGTCGAGGTGGAGGTCAGCAGGTGGCACGAATCGGTGAGAGCGGTGACCTGCTCAAGTGCTCGTTCTGCGGGAAGAGCCAGAAGCAGGTCAAGAAGCTCATCGCTGGCCCCGGGGTCTACATCTGCGACGAGTGCATCGACCTCTGCAACGAGATCATCGAGGAAGAGCTCTCGGAGTCGTCGGACCTGAAGTTCGACGAGCTGCCCAAGCCCAAGGAGATCCACGACTTCCTCGACCAGTACGTCATCGGCCAGGACAAGGCCAAGAAGACGCTCTCGGTCGCGGTCTACAACCACTACAAGCGGATCCAGGCCGGCGGTGACCGCGCCTCCCGCGAGGACGCCGTCGAGCTGGCGAAGTCCAACATCCTGCTGATCGGCCCCACCGGCTGCGGGAAGACGCACCTCGCGCAGACGCTGGCGCGGATGCTCAACGTGCCGTTCGCCATCGCCGACGCCACGGCGCTCACCGAGGCCGGCTACGTCGGCGAGGACGTCGAGAACATCCTGCTGAAGCTGATCCAGGCCGCCGACTACGACGTCAAGCGGGCCGAGACCGGCATCATCTACATCGACGAGGTCGACAAGATCGCCCGCAAGAGCGAGAACCCGTCGATCACCCGCGACGTCTCCGGCGAG
Source organism: Blastococcus sp. SYSU DS0533 (assembly GCF_054050775.1). NCBI lineage: Bacteria > Bacillati > Actinomycetota > Actinomycetes > Geodermatophilales > Geodermatophilaceae > Blastococcus > Blastococcus sp. SYSU DS0533. The sequence goes on from NZ_JBJGZZ010000006.1 coordinate 107,103, forward strand.
GGCGTGCAGCAGGCGCTGCTGAAGATCCTCGAGGGCACGACGGCGTCGGTGCCGCCGCAGGGTGGGCGCAAGCACCCGCACCAGGAATTCATCCAGATCGACACCACCAACGTGCTGTTCATCGTGGGTGGCGCGTTCGCCGGCCTCGAGCAGGTCATCGAGGCCCGCGCGGGCAAGCAGGGGATCGGCTTCGCCGGTGAGATCCGCGGCAAGCAGGAGATCGAGGACGCCAACGCCTTCGCCGAGGTCATGCCCGAGGACCTGCTGAAGTTCGGCATGATCCCCGAGTTCATCGGCCGGCTCCCGGTGATCACCAGCGTCCGCAAGCTGGACCGCCAGGCGCTGATCAACATCCTGACCCAGCCGAAGAACGCCCTGGTGCGCCAGTACCGGAAGCTGTTCGAGCTCGACGGCGTGGAGCTGGAGTTCACCGACGACGCGCTGGAGGCCGTCGCCGACCAGGCCATCCTGCGCGGCACCGGCGCCCGTGGGCTCCGGGCGATCATGGAGGAGGTCCTCCAGTCGGTGATGTACGACGTCCCCAGCCGGGACGACGTGGCCTCCGTGGTGATCACCAAGGAGGTCGTGCTGGAGCACGTCAACCCGACGATCGTGCCACGCAAGCCCACCCGCGCCCCCCGCGAGAAGTCGGCCTGACCCGCACCTGACGACCGCTCGCCAGAGGCCCAGGACCCGCCGGGTTCTGGGCCTCTGGCGTTCACCGGGCACGGAGGGTCAGAGCGGGCGATCCGAGCCGTCGGGCGCCCACGGTTCCCGCATCCCGGGCTAGCCTGCGCGCGTGAGCACCCGGTACGTGGCCCTGCTGCGAGCGGTCAACCTGGGCGCCACCCGGCGGGTCTCGATGCCCCAGCTGCGCGAGGTGCTCACCGCCCGCGGGTACGGCGCGGTCCGCACCCACCTGACCAGCGGGAACGTCCTGCTCGAGAGCCCGCTCCCGGAAGCCGAGCTCGCCGCCGACCTGTCCGCGGCGATCGCCGAGCACTTCGCGCTCGACGTCCCCGTCGTCGTCCGGACGGCGGAGGAGATGGCTGCCGTGCTGGCAACCGACCCGCTGGGCCACGTCGCCACGGATCCCGCCCGGTATGCGGTCACCTTCTACGCCGAGCCGCTGGACCCCGAACGCGTGGCGGCGCTGCCGGCAGCCGAGGGCGGGGAGTACGTCGTGCGCGGGCGCGAGGTGTACGTGTGGCTGCGGGACGGGTTCCAGCACAGCCGCACGGCGGGGTGGAAGTGGGACCAGCTGCTCGGGGCGACCGGCACCAACCGCAACTGGAACACGGTCCGGAAGCTGGTCGAGCTCACCCGCTGATCGCCCCGGGGTGCCCGCCGCGTGGCACATTCGGGGGCGTGCGCGCCCTGACCTCCCTGCCCCAGCAGGCGCGGGAGGCCTTCCGGGCCCGCGTCTCCGGTGACCCGACCGGCGCCCCGGACTGGGTCCGTGACATCGCGCTCGTCGGGACCGGTCCGGGCTGGTTCGAGCCCGACGGCGTGGTCTGGCGCGTGCACGGCGACCTCTCGACGCTGGTCGGCGGCGTCGCGGCGCTGCTGGGCCAGGGCGCGCACCCGCTCGCGCTGGCCGGGGTGCAGCGGCACTCCGCCTACCGCGAGGACCCGTGGAAGCGGCTGGCGGGCACCGCCCGCTGGCTGGTGGTCAGCACCTTCGGCTCGGCCGAGCTGGCCGAGCGAGAGGCGGCGCGGGTCCGGGGCATGCACGCGCGCGTCCGCGGCCGGGTCGGGGGCACCGCCTACTCGGCGTCCGACCCGGCGCTGCTGCGCTGGGTGCACCTGGCCTTCACCGACGCCTTCCTCGCCGCCCAGCAGGCGGTCGGCGGCGACCTGACCCCGCGCTTCGGCTGCGGCTGGCCGGACGTCTACGTGGGGGAGTGGGCCCGCGCCGCGGCGGAGCTGGGCGCCACCGACCTGCCGCTGACGACCGCCGAGCTGGCCGAGGCCCTTGCCGCCTACCGCCCCGTGCTGCGGCCCGTCCCCGACCACCTGCGCCAGTTCCTCGCCGCCCCGCCCGGCCTCAGCGCACCCGAGCGGCTCGTCTACCGCGGGCTGTCCGGCGCCGCGGCGTACGTGGTGTCGCCGTCGGTCGCCGGGAGCGCCGGGGTGCCCGGTCGGGGCAACGGCGGCGCGTCGCAGCTGGCCGTCACCCGCGCCCAGCTGCGGGCGCTGCGCCTGGCGCTCGGCCCGTACAGCCCGTCCGAGGAGGCGGCGCGCTGGCGGCTCGGCACGGGCCCGCCCCCGGACTGGGCCGCGGACGCCGCCTGAGGATCCGCACCCGGGCGACCCCGGCCGGGGTCGCACGGGTGCGGCCGGCTCAGCTCTCGGCGGTCTCGGCGAGGACGACGTCGACGGTCAGCTCGCCCTCGCCCGGGCGCACGGTCAGCGAGCGGATGCGGCCGGCGTCGACGAGGTCGGACCGCCCGGCCTCCACCAGGGGCAGCTGGTCGGGCGCAGCCGTGACCGTGGCGGTCTCCACCTCGGCGCGCATCGACTGCTTGGCGTCGGACTTGGCCTTGCGCACCGCGGCCAGCGCCGCCGCCGTCACCGCGACGACGGCCGGGTCGCCGTCGGCCGGCAGCTCGGACGCGGCCGGCCACGCCGCGCGGTGCACCGAGCCGCTCTGCCACCAGGACCAGACCTCCTCGGTGACGAACGGCAGCACCGGCGCGAACAGCCGCAGCTGGACGTCGAGCGCGATCGCCAGGGCCGCCTGGGCGGAGGTCGCGGCATCCCCCGAGCCGTAGGCGCGGGACTTCACCAGCTCCACGTAGTCGTCGCAGAACGACCAGAAGAACGCCTCGGTGACCTCGAGCGCGCGGGTGTAGTTGTAGGACTCGAGCGCCGCCGTCGCGTCCTGGACCACGGCGGCGAGCCCGGTGAGCAGCGCGCGGTCGATCGGCTCGGTGACCTGCTCGGCGGTCAGCGAGGCCGAGGCGCCCAGGCCCAGCACGAACTTGCCGACGTTGAGGATCTTCATCGCCAGGCGCCTGCCGACCTTCATCTGCGCCTCGTCGAACGGCGAGTCCGCACCCGGCCGCGCACCGGCGGCCCGCCAGCGGACGGCATCGGTGCCGTACCGCTCCAGCACGTCGATCGGCGTCGTCGCGTTGCCCTTGGACTTCGACATCTTCTTGCGGTCGGGGTCGACCACGAAGCCGGAGATGGTGGCGTGCGTCCAGGGCACGGTGCCGTGCTCGAAGTGCGCCCGGACGACCGTGGAGAACAGCCAGGTGCGGATGATGTCGTGCGCCTGCGGCCGCTGGTCCATCGGGAAGACCTTGGCGAACAGCTCCGGGTCGGTGTCCCAGCCCGAGGCCACCTGCGGGGACAGCGACGAGGTCGCCCAGGTGTCCATGACGTCGGGGTCGGCCATGAACCCGCCCGGCACGCCGCGCTGCTCCTCGGAGAAGCCCGGCGGGACGTCGGACGACGGGTCGACCGGCAGCGACGCCTCATCGGCGATGACCGGGTTCTCGTAGTCGGGCTCGCCGGCCTCGTCGAGCCGGTACCAGACCGGGAAGGGGACGCCGAAGAAGCGCTGCCGGCTGATCAGCCAGTCGCCGTTGAGCCCTTCGACCCAGTTGTCGTAGCGGTGGCGCATGTGCTCGGGCACCCACTGGATCTCCCGGCCGCGGGCCACCAGGGCGTCGCGCAGGTCGGCGTCCCGGCCGCCGTTGCGGATGTACCACTGGCGGGTGGTGACGATCTCCAGCGGGCGCTCGCCCTTCTCGAAGAACTTCACCGGGTGGGTGATCGGCTTCGGCTCGCCCTCGAGGTCGCCGGACTCGCGCAGCATCTCCACGATCCGCTGCTGCGCGCTGAAGACGGTCTTCCCGGCGAGCTCCGCGTACGGCCCGGCGGGGACGTCGGCCGGCGGATCGGCCAGGATGCGCCCGTCCCAGCCGACGATGGCGCGCGTGGGCAGCTGCAGCTCCCGCCACCAGGTGACGTCGTTGAGGTCGCCGAAGGTGCAGATCATCGCGATGCCCGAGCCCTTGTCCGGCTCGGCGAGGCGGTGGGCGACCACCGGCACCTCGACGTCGAACAGCGGCGTCCGGACGGTCTTCCCGAACAGCGGCTGGTAGCGCTCGTCGTCGGGGTGGGCGACCAGGGCGACGCAGGCGGGCAGCAGCTCGGGCCGGGTGGTCTCGATGAACACCGGGCCGTCGGCGGAGTGGAAGGAGATCCGGTGGTAGGCGCCCGGGCGCTCCCGGTCCTCGAGCTCGGCCTGCGCGACGGCGGTGCGGAAGGTGACGTCCCAGAGGGTCGGCGCCTCCTGCGCGTAGGCCTCACCGCGGGCGAGGTTGCGCAGGAACATGCGCTGCGCGGTGGCGCGGGAGGTCTCGGAGATCGTCCGGTAGACGTTGGTCCAGTCCACCGACAGGCCGACGCGGCGCCACAGCTTCTCGAACTCCGCCTCGTCCTCCTCCGTCAGCTGCATGCACAGCTCGACGAAGTTGCGGCGTGAGACGGGCAGCTGGTCCTTCCCCGGCTTGGCCGGCGGCTGGAAGGACGGGTCGTAGGGCAGCGACGGGTCGCAGCGGACGCCGTAGTAGTTCTGCACGCGCCGCTCGGTGGGCAGGCCGTTGTCGTCCCAGCCCATCGGGTAGTAGACGTGCCTCCCGCGCATCCGCTGGTACCGGGCGACGATGTCGGTGTGGGTGTAGCTGAAGACGTGCCCCACGTGCAGCGAGCCGCTGGCGGTCGGCGGGGGCGTGTCGATCGACCAGATCTGCTCGCGCGGCGCGGCCAGCGCGGCGTCGCGGTCGAAGCCGTAGGTGTCCTCGGCCGCCCAGCGACCGATCCACTTCTCCTCGAGCCCGTCGACGGTCGGCTTGTCGGGTACGCCGACGGTCGCAGCCGGGGCAGTCGTGTCCGGGGTCGCGATGTCGGGAACCATGCCGCTCATCCTAGGAAGCGCGGGCAACGTGCTTCCGCCCTGCCGGGGAACGCTGCGCCGGTGCCGTCCGTGGAGATGACGTGGACACCCTGCGCCTGCTGCTCAACCTCGTCTGGCTGGTCCTCCAGGGCTGGATCCTCGCGCTGGCCTACCTGCTGGCCGGCGTGATCGCCTGCCTGCTGGTCGTCACCATCCCGTTCGGCATCGCCTCGTTCCGGCTGGCCGGCTTCGTGGTCTGGCCGTTCGGGCGGACGACGGTGCGCGCACCCGGCGCAGGGGTGGCGTCGGCGATCGGCAACCTGCTGTGGTTCCTCGTCGCCGGCTGGTGGCTCGCGGTCCTGCACGTGGTCGCGGGCATCGGGTTCTGCCTCACGGTCATCGGGATCCCGTTCGGCATCGCCTCGTTCAAGCTGGCCGCCGTCGGGCTGTTCCCGCTCGGCAAGCGGGTGGTCGAGACGGCGCCGCCGAGGGACTGGGTGCACGCGGGTGGCGGTGTGGTCGGCGGCGCACCCCCGCGGCGCGCCGGGGCCTGGTGAGCGGCTGGCATCCTTGACCGGGTGAGCAGCAGCACCGGTGACATGGCCCGGGTCGAGCAGGAGCTGCTGGCCCGCTGGCCGGAGAGCCGCCTGGAGCCCTCGCTGACCCGCATCTCGGCGCTGGTCGACCTGCTGGGGTCCCCGCACCGCGCGATGCCGGTCGTGCAGGTGGCCGGCACCAACGGCAAGACGACGACGGCGCGGATGGTCGACGAGCTGCTGCGCGGCTTCGGCCTGCGCGTCGGCCGGTTCACCAGCCCGCACCTGGAGTCGATCCGGGAACGCATCGTGCTCGACGGGGAGCCGGTGAGCGCCGAGCGCTTCGTCGAGACCTACGAGGACATCGCGCCCTACGTGCAGATGGTCGACGCCGCGGGGGAGACCCCGATGAGCTTCTTCGAGGTCATGGTCGGCATGGCCTACGCGCTCTTCGCCGACGCGCCGGTCGACGTCGCCGTCATCGAGGTGGGGATGGGCGGTACCTGGGACGCCACCAACGTGGCCGACGCCCGCGTCGCCGTCGTCACCCCGGTGGACCTCGACCATGCCGAGTACCTGGGCCCCGACGTCGCGACGATCGCGGGGGAGAAGGCGGGGATCATCTCCGCCGGCTCGATCGCTGTCCTCGCCCACCAGCAGCCGGGTGCGCTGGACGCCCTCGTCCGCCGCGCCGTGGAGGTGGAGGCGGTGGTCGCCCGCGAGGGCACCGAGTTCGGGGTGCTGGAGCGGCGGGTCGCCGTCGGCGGGCAGCAGGTGCGCCTGCAAGGCCTCGGCGGTGAGTACGAGGAGGTCTTCCTCCCGCTGTTCGGTGCCCACCAGGCGCAGAACGCGGTGACGGCGCTGGCCGCGGTGGAGGCGTTCCTCGGCGCGGGAGCGGCGACCGGGCCGATCGAGCAGGAGACCGTGCGCGCCGCCTTCGCCGCCGTGCGCTCGCCCGGCCGGCTGGAGCGGGTGCGCACCAGCCCGACCGTGCTGGTCGACGCCGCGCACAACCCGGCCGGCATGCGGGCGACGGTCGAGGCCATCCGGGAGTCCTTCGACTTCACCCGGCTGGTCGGCGTGGTCGGCTGCGTGCACGGCAAGGACGTCGCCGGGATGCTCGCCGCGCTGGAGGAGGTCTGCGCGGAGCTCGTCGTCACCCAGAACAGCTCGCCGCGCGCGATGCCGGCCGACGAGCTCGGCGCGCTGGCCGTCGACGTCTTCGGCGCCGACCGGGTCAGCGTCCAGCCGGCGCTCCACGAGGCGCTCACCGAGGCGGTCGAGCTGGCCGAGGCCGGTCCGGACGACGCCCTCGGCGGGTCCGGCGTGCTGGTCACCGGCAGCGTGATCACCGCCGGTGAGGCCCGCACGCTCATGGCGCGGGGCTCGCGGTGACCGCGGCGGACCCGGTACGCGCCGCCAAGGCCCTGCGCGGGGCCGCCGCCGCGGTGCTGGTGCTCGAGGGCATCGCGGTGCTGTTCGTGCCCCGGGGCATCGCGCAGACCGAGGAGGGGCTGGGCGGCGGCCTGCTCGCGGTGCTGCTCCTGCTGGCCCTCGTCCTCATCCTGGCCAGCGGTGTCCAGCGCCGTCCGCGCGGGCTGGCGATCGGCACCGCCCTGCAGGTGCCCCTGCTGGCGACCGGCCTGATCAACGGCGTCATGTGGTTCGTCGCCGGGGCCTTCCTGCTCATCTGGGCCTACCTGCTGCAGGTGCGCAAGGAGCTGGTGGGCACCGCCCTCGGCACCGTCGCGGAGCCCGACCGGACCGACGGCGGCGGGGACGCCGCGCCGACCCCGTAGGCTGCCGCTCCGTGACCGAACGCACTCTCGTCCTCGTCAAGCCCGACGGCGTCTCCCGCGGCCTGGTCGGCGAGGTGATCACGCGGCTCGAGCGCAAGGGGCTGCGCCTGGTCGCCGCCGAGCTGCGCACGCTGGACCGGGAGACCGCCGAGACCCACTACGCCGAGCACCGCGAGCGGCCGTTCTTCGCCGACCTCGTGGAGTTCATCACCGGCGGGCCGCTGATGGCCCTGGTGGTCGAGGGGCCGCGGGCCATCGAGGCCTTCCGCGCCCTGGCCGGCGCCACCGACCCGGTGAAGGCCGGCCCCGGCACCATCCGCGGCGACTTCGCCCTCGAGGTGCAGAACAACATCGTGCACGGCTCCGACTCGCCCGAGTCCGCCGCGCGCGAGGTGGCGCTCTTCTTCCCCGACCTGGGCTGAGAGCCGCTGGGATCAGGGCCCCTGATCATCGGGCGTCCTCCCTCACCGTGCACCGTGAGGGAGGGCGCTCCACGATCACCGGAGCCGATCGTGGCGTAGCCGGCGGGGATCAGAGGTCGGCGTCGTCCTCGTCGGGGGCGGTCCAGGCGAGGTGCCAGTAGGCCAGCAGCCCGGCGGCCATCCACAGCAGGAACCCGAGGCAGAGCGCGAGCGCCACCTCGTCGGTCAGCGCGACGAGGGTGACCGCGCCGGCGAACGCGGTGAGGTGCAGCCCCCAGGAGGGCCACGCCACCGCCACGTAGGAACGTTCCCGCAGTTCCTGCTGGTGCTCGTCCAGCGAGCGGCTGCTCCGGTCGAACACCCCGCGGATGCTCAGGTTGAGCAGCGAGTGCAGCGGGATGAACCCGAGCATGCCCGCCGTCCAGACGACGAAGTACCACGTCGACCAGCCTCCGGTGGCCGCGGCGATCAGCGTGGCCGCGACGAGGGCCAGGAACAGCGCGATCTGGGCGAGCACCGCACGCCGGCGGACCGGGCGCCTGCGCGCCCACGCCCACCGGCCGTCGTCGAAGTTGCGGGCCAGGTACGTCTGGTCGGGGGAGACGCTCATGACGTCCTCCTGAGGAGTTCCTCGCTGAGCGAGGGCAGCGGATCGAGCGAGAACACCGCCTCGACGGGCAGGTCGAAGAAGCGGGCGATGCGCAGGGCCAGGGCCAGCGACGGGCTGTACTCGCCGCGCTCCACGTAGCCGATCGTCTGGGGGTGCACCCCGACGGCGTCCGCGAGTTCCTTCCGGCTCACGCCGCGGTCGGCCCGGAGGACCGCGATGCGGTCGTGGACCTTGTCCGCCGTGGACTTCGGCTGTCGCCCCATGCGATGAAACGTAGCATTAATGCAACAAGTCGCTCAAGCCTCGGCACGTCCTGCCTCACCGTGCGGCGTCCTCCCTCGGCGTCTGCGGTGAGGGAGGACGCTCGATGATCAGGTCATCTGATCGTCGCGCGGGGCGGGGAGCGGTGCCCGCGGCGGCTACCCTGGACAGGTCATGACTGGTGAGACCCTCTACCCCCGCCTCGAGCCGCTGCTGGCCCAGATCCAGAAGCCGATCCAGTACGTCGGCGGCGAGCTCAACGCCCGGACCAAGCCGTGGGAGTCCGCGGAGGTGCGCTGGGCGCTCATGTACCCCGACGCCTACGAGGTGGGGCTGCCGAACCAGGGCCTGATGATCCTGTACGAGGTGCTCAACGAGCGCCCCGACGCCCTGGCCGAGCGCACCTACGCCGTCTGGCCCGACCTCGCCGCCCTCATGCGCGAGCACGGCGTCCCGCAGTTCACCGTCGACGGCCACCGCTCGGTGCGCGACTTCGACCTGCTCGGCGTGAGCTTCGCGACCGAGCTCGGCTACACCAACCTGCTCGAGGCGCTCGACCTGGCCGGGGTCCCGCTGCACGCGGTCGACCGCGACGAGACCCACCCGGTCGTCGTCGCCGGCGGGCACGCCGCCTTCAACCCCGAGCCGGTCGCGGACTTCGTCGACTGCGCCGTCCTCGGCGACGGCGAGCAGGCCGTCGGCGACATCACCGACGTCGTCAAGGCGTGGAAGGCGCAGGGGCGCCCCGGTGGCCGCGAGGAGCTGCTCACCCGGCTCGCCCGCGTCGACGGCGTCTACGTACCGCGCTTCTACGCCTTCTCCTACGGGCCGGACGGCACCATCGCCGCCGTCACCCGGACCCGGGACGACGTGCCCGCCAAGGTCGGCAAGCGCACCGTCATGGACCTCGACGAGTGGCCCTACCCCAAGCAGCCGCTGGTGCCGCTGGCCGAGAGCGTGCACGAGCGGATGAGCGTGGAGATCTTCCGCGGCTGCACCCGCGGCTGCCGCTTCTGCCAGGCCGGGATGATCACCCGACCGGTGCGCGAGCGGACGATCACCGGCATCGGGTCGATGGTCGAGCAGGGGCTCGCGGCGACCGGCTACGAGGAGGTCGGGCTCCTCAGCCTCTCCAGCGCCGACCACTCCGAGATCGGCCAGGTCGCCAAGCAGCTCGCCGACCGCTACGAGGGCACCAACACCAGCCTCAGCCTGCCCAGCACCCGGGTCGACGCCTTCAACGTCACCCTGGCCAACGAGCTGTCCCGCAACGGGCGGCGCTCCGGCCTCACCTTCGCGCCCGAGGGCGGCAGCGAGCGGATCCGCCGGGTCATCAACAAGACGGTGTCCAAGGAGGACCTCGTCCGCACGGTGACGACGGCCTACGCCAACGGCTGGACGCAGGTGAAGCTCTACTTCATGTGCGGTCTGCCGACCGAGACCGACGAGGACGTCCTGGAGATCGCGGAGCTCGCGGTCGAGGTGATCCGCGCCGGCCGCGAGGCCAGCGGGCGCAAGGACATCCGCTGCACCGTCTCCATCGGCGGCTTCGTGCCCAAGCCGCACACCCCCTTCCAGTGGGCCGCCCAGGCCAGCGCCGACACCATCGACCACCGGCTGCGGGTGCTGCGCCAGGCGATCAACGCCGACCGCCGCATCGGCCGCTCCATCGGCCTGCGCTACCACGACGGCAAGCCCGGCGTGATCGAGGGACTGCTCTCCCGCGGTGACCGCCGCGTCGGCCGTGTCATCGAGCGGGTGTGGCGCGAGGGCGGGAAGTTCGACGGCTGGAGCGAGCACTTCTCCTTCGAGCGCTGGACGCAGGCCGCGGCCGAGGAGCTCGCGGCGTTCGGCGTCGACCTGGACTGGTACACCACCCGCGAGCGCACCGAGCACGAGATCCTGCCCTGGGACCACCTGGACTCCGGGCTGGACAAGGAGTGGCTCTGGGAGGACTGGCAGGAGGCCCTGTCCGAGGAGGAGGTCGCCGACTGCCGGTGGACCCCCTGCTACGACTGCGGCGTCTGCCCGACGATGGGCACCGAGATCCAGATCGGGCCCACCGGCCGCAACCTGCTCCCGCTCACCGTCGTCTGATGGCCCGCCAGCCCGAAGGGCCGCCGCCGCCCCCGACCGTCCAGAAGCTCCGCATCCGCTACGCCAAGCGCGGCCGGCTCCGGTTCGCCTCGCACCGCGACCTGGCGCGGGCCCTGGAGCGGGCGCTGCGCCGGGCGCGGGTGCCCATGGCGTTCTCCGCCGGGTTCAGCCCGCACCCGAAGATCTCCTACCTCGGCGCCGCGCCCACCGGCTCGGCCAGCGAGGCCGAGTACGTGGAGATCGGGCTCGCCGAGCGCTGCGACCCCGAGGCGGTGCGGGCCGCGCTCGACGCCGCGCTGCCGGAGGACGTCGCCGTCCTGGAGTGCGTCGAGGCGGCGCAGGGGACCGGCTCGCTGGCCGACCGGATCGACACCTCCGTCTGGCGGGTCGAGCTGCCCGGCGTGCGCCTGGAGGAGCTCGCCCCCGCGGTCGAGAAGTTCCTGGCGGCCGACGTCGTCACCGTCGCGAAGCGCACCAAGAACGGACTCAAGGACGTCGACGCCCGCCCCGCCGTCGCCAGCGCGTCGGCGGCGGAGGAGGCAGGTTGTGCCATACTGCACATGGTCGTCCGGCAGGTGACGCCCGCTGTACGACCCGACGACGTGTTGGCCGCCCTGGCTGCCGTCGCCGACCTGCGCCCGCCGTTGCCCCCCCGGGCCGTGCGTGAGGCGCAGGGCCGGCTCGACGACACCGGGACCGTGGCTGATCCGCTCGGTCCTGACCGTGCGGCGCGCACCCGCTGCCAGGGGGAGCACGCGACGGTCTGACCGGCGGACCGCCCGGAGACCGCGCGCTGTCGAGCGGCACGGCTGCCAGACGTGACGCGCCCGCCCCGGGCCACCCGGCCCGGTCGCCCAGACCACCGCAGGACCCGCACCACCGCCCCCGGCGTCACCGGGGACGGGCACCACCGCACACCGGCTCCCTGCCGCGGCAACCGTCGCGCGGGAGCCGCCCCACAGACTTCGCAGGGCGAGCACGTCCGCCACACCCCCGCGGCGGCCCGCCCCGCCCAACCCGTGCTCCTGCGCGGCCGCCAGTCCTCACCGATCGGCGCCCGGGAGCAGCACAGGAGGCGAGAGCCCTCGTGGCTGACACCGACCACCCGACCACCGACACCGACGACGCGACGGACGCCGCGGTCCCGCCGGGCACACCGCAGCCCGCCGAGGCCGAGGCCACCGGCATCCCGGCGACCCCCGAGGAGGGGGCACCGGAGGCCGACCCCGCCGACGAGGACGGCGCCGCCGACGAGGGCGCCGCCGCCGACGGCGAGGCGACGGCGGAGACCGAGGTAGCGGCCGAGGAGCCCGAGCCGGCCGGGCCGCGCTTCGGCGCCCAGTTCAGCTCGCCGGAGCCGACCGCGGTCGTCGCGCGCCCCCGCCGCCGGGCCACCCGCCCGGCCGGCGCGGCCGCCCCCGACCCCGATCCGGTGCAGCCCGCGCGCCCGGTCGTCGCGGCGGCGGTCCCGGCGTTCGTGAGCTTCGTGGCGCCGCCCGACGACGCACCCCCGGCGCCCCGCCGCCGCAGCCGCCGCCCCGTCGAGTCGCCCGAGCCCGACCTCACCGACGAGGCCGCCGAGGAGCGGGACGCCGACGAGACCGCCGACGAGGCGCCGCGCTCCCGCCGCAGCCGCTCGCGTCGCCGCGCCGCCGAGGAGCAGCCCGAGCTGGCCGAGGCGGACACCGACGACGAGCAGGCGGAGGACGCCGACGACCGCGACGACTCCGGCGAGGACCGCGACGAGGGCGGCTCGTCGGCGAGCCGTCGCCGCCGCCGCGGCCGTCGTGGCCGTGGCCGCGGTCGCAGCGGCGAGGACGCCTCGGACGCCGACGACGACAGCGCCGACGAGCGCCCGCACAGCGAGGACACCGAGGACGAGGACACCTCCGCCGACGCGGGCGAGGGCGACGAGGACGAGAACGACACCGACGACGAGGGCTCGACCGGCTCGGGCACCCGCCGCCGGCGCCGTCGTCGCCGCCGGGGCAGCAGCTCGGGCGCCGAGGACAGCTCCGAGGACTCCGACGACGACGACCGCCCCGAGCGGGCGGGCCGCAACGGCCGGACGACCAGCGACGACGACGTCCGCGGCATCACCGGCTCCACCCGGCTGGAGGCCAAGCGCCAGCGCCGCCGGGATGGCCGCGACACCGGCCGGCGCCGTCAGCCGATCCTCACGGAGGCGGAGTTCCTGGCCCGTCGCGAGGCGGTCGACCGCAAGATGGTCATCCGCCAGCGGGGGGAGCGCACGCAGATCGCCGTCCTCGAGGACGACGTCCTCGTCGAGCACTACGTCACGCAGGCCTCGGCGACGTCCTTCGCGGGCAACGTCTACCTGGGCCGGGTGCAGAACGTCCTGCCGAGCATGGAGGCAGCGTTCGTCGACATCGGCAAGGGGCGCAACGCCGTCGTCTACGCCGGCGAGGTCAACTGGGACGCCGCCGGGCTCTCGGGCAAGCAGCGCTCGATCGAGCAGGCGTTCAAGTCGGGCGACAAGATCCTCGTGCAGGTCACCAAGGACCCGATCGGCCACAAGGGCGCCCGGCTGACGCAGCAGATCAACCTGCCCGGCCGCTTCCTCGTCTACGTGCCCGGTGGCTCGATGACCGGGATCAGCCGCAAGCTGCCCGACACCGAGCGCCAGCGGCTCAAGGACATCCTCAAGAAGATCGTCCCCGAGGACGCCGGCGTCATCATCCGGACCGCGGCGGAGGGCGCCTCGGAGGAGGAGCTCACCCGCGACGTCAACCGGCTCAAGGCCCAGTGGGACGTCATCAAGCAGAAGTCCGAGTCGACGACGAACGCGCCCACGCTGCTCTACGGCGAGCCGGACCTCGCCATCCGGGTCATCCGCGACGTCTTCAACGAGGACTTCAAGGAGCTCGTCGTCCAGGGTGACGACGCCTGGGACACCGTCGAGGCCTACGTCGCGCACGTCTCGCCCGAGCTCAGCGAGCGGCTCACCCGTTACACCGGTGAAGGTGACGTCTTCCGCGACCTGCGCATCGACGAGCAGCTCACCAAGGCGCTGGACCGCAAGGTGTGGCTGCCGTCGGGCGGCTCGCTGGTGATCGACCGGACCGAGGCGATGACCGTCGTCGACGTCAACACCGGCAAGTTCACCGGCTCGGGCGGCAACCTCGAGCAGACGGTGACGCGCAACAACATGGAGGCGGCCGAGGAGATCGTCCGCCAGCTCCGGCTGCGCGACATCGGCGGCATCATCGTCATCGACTTCATCGACATGGTGCTCGAGAGCAACCGCGACCTCGTGCTGCGGCGGCTGACCGAGTGCCTGGGCCGCGACCGCACCAAGCACCAGGTCGCCGAGGTGACCTCCCTGGGCCTGGTCCAGATGACCCGCAAGCGGGTCGGCCAGGGGCTGCTGGAGGTCTTCTCCGAGGCCTGCGAGCACTGCCGCGGCCGCGGGATCCTCGTGCACACCGACCCGGTCGACGAGAAGCGCCGGGGGAGCGGTCCCGGCGGCAACGGCTCCGCCGGGAAGGACTCCGGCGGCGGCGCCAAGGACGCCGGCAGCGGGCGCAACCGCGGCAACGGCGGTGGCGGCAAGGACTCCGGCGCCAAGGACTCCGGCGGTAAGGAGTCCACCGGCAAGGAGAGCCCGGCCGCCGAGGAGACCGAGGAGAGCGGCCGGCCGGTCGCGGCCGAGGCCCCTGCCGGTGACGGCGAGCCCTCCGAGGGCGGGCGCAGCGGCGGCCGCCGCAGCCGGGGCCGCCGCAACCGCGGGCAGTCGGGGGAGGAGCGCGCGGCCGAGGACGCCGCTGTCCTCGCCGGCACCCGCGCCGACGACGGGGCGCCGGCCGAGCCGGTCGCCGACGGCTCCGCCGAGACGGTCGAGGATGTCGTGCCGCCCGTGCTGGAGCTCGACCCGCCGGTGCGGGTGCCCACGGTCCAGCCGCTGCCCGAGAGCGTCCCGGTCCCCGCCGCGCAGGCGGAGACCGAGGCCGACGACGTCCTCCCCGCCGGTGAGGTCGCCGCCGTGGAGGTCCCGGAGCAGGACGCGTCGCCGATCACCCCGGCGACCACGCCCGCCGACGTCGTCCCCGGCGGGGTGGCGCACGCCGCCGACGCCGGTGCGCAGACCGAGGACGCCCCGCCGGTCCAGGACGCCCCGCCGGTGCCGGAGGCGCAGGCCCCCGGCGACGGCGAGGTCCCTGCCGCGGCTTCCCGGCCGCGGCGCCGCCGGGCGGCCAGCCGGCCGGCCGGCCCCCCGGTCAGCTAGCCCCGGGGACCGGTTGCCCGTGGATCGGCGGCCCCTGGGTGGGGTCGCCGATCCAGGGGAACGGGGTCAGCAGGGTCACGACCAGGGCGTGTCGACCGGCCCGGGACGCCTCGGGTACGCTGGACGGGTTGCTGCGCCACCGCGCAGGCGCCTCCGGGCGCCGCCGGGACGGCGTGCGCAGCCCGTCCAAGCACCCGGCGCCCCCCGGTCGTGCGCGCCGGACACAGAGCTCGACGTGAGAAACGCGAACAGGAGTCAGTGGTGTACGCAGTGGTGAAGGCTGGCGGGAGCCAGCACAAGGTGGCCGTGGGCGACACGTTCACGATCAACCGTCTCGCCGGTGAGGCTGGCGACACCGTCACCCTGCCGGCCATCCTCCTGGTCGACGGTGACACGGTCACCAGCGACGCGGCGGCCCTGGCGAAGGTGACCGTGACGGGTGAGATCCTCGCCCACGGCAAGGGTCCCAAGATCCACATCCACAAGTTCAAGAACAAGACCGGCTACCACAAGCGTCAGGGGCACCGTCAGCGCCTCACCGACGTCGTGGTCCGCGACATCACGAAGGGCTGACGCCGACATGGCACACAAGAAGGGCGCCTCGTCCTCCCGGAACGGCCGCGACTCGAACGCCCAGCGCCTCGGCGTGAAGCGCTTCGGCGGCCAGGTCGTGAAGGCCGGCGAGATCATCGTCCGCCAGCGCGGCACCCACTTCCACCCGGGCCTGGGTGTCGGCCGCGGCGGTGACGACACGCTGTTCGCGCTCGCGCCGGGCGCGGTCACCTTCGGCACGCGACGGGGACGCAAGACCGTCTCCATCACCGCCGTCGAGGCCTGAGAGGACCCCGTCCTCCTCATCCCTCGCACGCTCGGGACGAGCCTCGGGACGGGGCCGTTCCATCCGCTCATGGGCGCACGGGCCGATCGGCCCGTGCGCTCGTGGCGTTCTACAGCAAGCTAGGAGGTGGCGGGCATGGCCGCTTTCGTCGACCGGGTGACCATCCACGTCGCCGCCGGCAACGGTGGGCACGGCGTGTCGTCGGTGCACCGGGAGAAGTTCAAGCCGCTCGGCGGGCCCGACGGCGGCAACGGCGGTGACGGCGGCGACGTCGTCCTCGAGGTGGACCCGAGCGTGCACACGCTGCTCGACTTCCACCACCGCCCGCACCAGAAGGCGGCCAACGGCCGCCCCGGCGCCGGGAGCAACCGGCACGGCGCCCGTGGCGAGGACCGGGTGCTGCGCGTCCCCGAGGGCACGGTCGTGAGCACCCTCGACGGCCGGCAGATCGCCGACATGGTGGGCGCCGGCACCCGCGTCGTGCTCGCGCACGGCGGCAAGGGCGGGTTGGGCAACGCCGCGCTGGCCAACAACCGCCGCAAGGCGCCCGGGTTCGCGCTGCTGGGCGAGCCCGGCGAGGCCCTCGACGCGGTGCTGGAGCTCAAGAGCATCGCCGACGTCGGGCTGGTCGGGTACCCGTCGGCCGGCAAGTCCTCGCTGGTCGCCGCCATGTCGGCGGCCCGGCCGAAGATCGCCGACTACCCCTTCACCACGCTGGTCCCCAACCTCGGCGTGGTCCGCTCAGGCGACACCGTCTACACGATGGCCGACGTGCCGGGGCTGATCCCCGGGGCCTCGGCCGGCAAGGGCCTGGGCCTGCAGTTCCTGCGGCACGTCGAGCGCTGCGCCGTGCTGGTGCACGTCATCGACATGGCGACCATGGAGCCCGGGCGCGACCCCGAGACCGACATCGACGCGCTGGAGCACGAGCTCGCCGAGTACGGCGGCGACGAGCTGGACCTCGTCGGCCGGCTCCGCATCGCGGTGCTCAACAAGATCGATGTCCCCGACGGCCGTGAGCTGGTCGACCTGGTCCGCGGCGCCCTGGAGGCGCGCGGGCTGCAGGTGTTCCCGATCAGCGCCGTCACCGGCGAGGGGCTGGCCGCCTTCGGCTACGCGCTGGCGGCCGCGGTCGAGGAGCACCGGGCCTCGCTGCCGGCGCCCGAGCCGGTGCGCGTGACGCTGACCCCGCGGGCGGTCGACGACAGCGGCTTCACCGTGGAGCGCGACCCCGACGGGGCGGGTGGGGCCGACGGCGCAGCGTTCGTCGTCCGCGGCGTGAAGCCGGAGCGGTGGGTGCGGCAGACCGACTTCACCAACGACGAGGCCGTCGGCTACCTCGCCGACCGGCTCAACCGGCTCGGCGTGGAGGAGGAGCTGGCCAAGGCCGGCGCGCGCGAGGGCGACGCCGTCACCATCGGCGACGTCACCTTCGACTGGGCGCCGACGCTGCCGGCCGGCACCCTCACCGCCGAGGAGTCCGCGGGCCTGGGCGGGCGGGGCACCGACAACCGGCTCGAGAGCAACGAGCGGGTCGGGGCGACCGAGCGGCTGGCCGCCAAGCGCGCCCGCCGCGTCCCGTTCGAGGCCACCGAGGCCGGCTGGACCGACGCAGAGCTCGAGGAGATGGCCGACGACCTGCCCGGTGGGGCCGGCGAGGGAACCCGGTGACCCCGGCCGCCGCCCGCCCCGCGATCGCCGGGGCGGGCCGGGTCGTGGTCAAGGTCGGCTCCTCCTCGCTGACCACCCTGCCCGGGGGCCTGGACGTCGAGCGGCTGACCGCCCTGGTCGACGCGCTCGCCGCCGTGCGGGCCTCGGGCCGGCAGGTCGTCCTGGTGTCCTCCGGCGCGATCGCCGCCGGGCTGGCGCCGCTCGGCCTCGACGGGCGCCCCCGCGACCTGGCGACCGCGCAGGCGGCGGCGAGCGTCGGGCAGCTGCGCCTGGTGCAGACCTACGCCGACGCGTTCGCCCGCCACGGGATCACCGTCGGCCAGGTGCTGCTCACCGCCGACGACCTCACCCGCCGCAGCCACTACCGCAACGCCCGCCGGACGGTCGAGCGGCTGCTGGACCTCGGGGTGCTGCCGGTCGTCAACGAGAACGACACGGTCGCCACCGAGGAGATCCGCTTCGGCGACAACGACCGCCTGGCCGCCCTGGTCGCCCACGTCTCGCAGGCCGACGCCCTGGTGCTGCTCTCCGACGTCGACGGCGTGTACGACGGCGACCCGCGCACCGGGCCGGCGCAGTTGGTCGACACCGTGCGCGACCCCGCGGACCTGGCCGCCGTCGTGCTCGGCTCGGCCAGCCGGAACGGCGTCGGCACGGGTGGGATGGCGACCAAGGTCGAGGCGGCGTTCATCGCCGCGCACGCCGGGGTGCCGGTCGTGGTCACCTCCACCCCGCAGGCCGCGGGCGCGCTGGACGGCGACCGGGTGGGCACCCTGTTCGCGCCGATGGGCAAGCGGCCCAGCGCCCGCCAGTTCTGGCTGCGCTACGCCAGCCGGCCGCGGGGCCGGCTGCTCCTCGACGACGGTGCGGTCGAGGCGCTCCGCGAGCGGCACGCCTCGCTGCTGGCGGCGGGCATCACCGGCGTGGCGGGGGAGTTCGTCGCCGACGACCCGGTGGAGCTGGTCGGGCCGGACGGCGTGGTGGTCGCCCGCGGGCTGGTCGCCTACGACGCCCGGGAGATGCCCCGGCTGCTCGGCCGCAAGACCGGCGACCTCCCGGCGGAGTACCGCCGTGAGGTGGTGCACCGCGACGAGATGGTGCTGGTCGGACGCCTGCGCTGAGCGTCCGGACCGGGCTGAGAGACTGACCCGGTGACGATCCGCCCCATCCGCGAACTCGGCGACCCGGTGCTGCGCACGCCCTCGGACCCGGTACGGGCCTTCGACGGCTGGTTGGCCGCGCTGGTCCGCGACCTCGAGGAGACCGTCGACCACCCCGGCCGGGCCGGGGTCGCGGCGCCGCAGATCGGCGTCAACGTGCGCGCCTTCTCCTACAACATCGACGGCGTCATCGGGCACATGGTCAACCCGGTCATCGTCGAGCGCTCCGAGGAGATCCAGGACGGCGACGAGGGCTGCCTGTCCGTGCCGGGCATCTGGGCGCCGACCGTCCGCGCGATGCGCTGCGTCGCGGAGGGGTTCGACGTCGACGGCAAGCCGTTGCGGCTGGAGGGCGAGGGGCTGATGGCCCGCTGCCTCCAGCACGAGGTCGACCACCTCGACGGGAAGGTGTTCCTGGACCGGCTCACCGGTGACGCCCGGAAGGCCGCCCTGCGGGCGCTCCGCGAGCGCTGACCAACCGCGCCTGTCAGCCGTCGGCGGCGCAGCTCCCGCAGGTGCCGAAGACCTCGAGCTCGTGCTGCACGTCGGCGAAGCCGTGCTCGGCGGCGATCTTGGCCGCCCACCGCTCCACCGGCGGGTCGGCGACCTCCACGGTGCGCCCGCAGGCGCGGCAGACCAGGTGGTGGTGGTGCACCGGTGAGCAGCGGCGGTACGCCGCCTCGCCCTCCCCGCTGCGCAGCACGTCGACGAGGCCGTCGTCGACCAGCGCCTGCAACGCCCGGTAGACCGTCGCCAGGCCCACCGAGTCACCGCGCTCGCGCAGGAGCGAGTGCAGGTCCTGGGCGCTCCGGAAACCGTCGAGCTCGTCGAGCAGCTCGAGGACGGCGGTGCGCTGGCGGGTCTGCCGGCGGGCGGGCGGAGCGACGTCCGGGGAGCTCACGGTCGGCCTGCCTTTCCCTCCACCCGCGCCGTCGCCGGGTGCTCGCCGTGCTCGTCGTAGTGCACGCCGGATCCGGTCCGGTGCGGCGCGTGCAGGTGGCCGTCGTGGTCGTAGTCCACGTGGTCGCCGTGCGAGACCGCCCGGTGGCCGCAGCCCTCCCCGTGCTCGTGCGGGTGGGCGGCGTGCAGATCGACCCTACGCCGGTGCCGCCGCCGGCCCGTGGTGTCCCGGACGGCGACGGCGAGGGTGACGAGCAGGAACAGGCCGATCGCCAGCAGCACGATGGTGCCGCCGGACGGCGTGCCCGTGTAGTAGGAGGCCGTGGTACCGGTGACGCTGATGACCAGGCCGATGCCGCAGGCGAGCAGGAGCGCCTGCCGGAAGCTGCCGGCCAGCAGCTGGGCCACCGCGCTCGGCAGGATCATCAGCGCGCTGATCAGCAGCAGGCCGACCACCCGCATCGACAGCACGACCGTCGAGGCGACGAGCGCGGCGAGCACCACGTTGAGCGCCAGCACCGGTAGGCCCACAGCGCGGGCGTACTCCTCGTCGTCGCTCACCGCGTACAGCCGCTGCCCGAGCAGCCACACGACCGAGAGGATCACCACCGTGATGACGCCGAAGGCGACCAGGTCGCCGGCGCTCGTGGTGGTGATCGCCCCGAACAGGTAGGCGTCGAGGTTGGTCGCCTGGCCCGGGGGCGCCAGGCTGAGCAGCACCACGCCGCCGGCGATGCCGCCGTAGAAGAGGACGGCGAGCGCCACGTCGCCGCTGGTCCGGCCGCGGGCGCGGACGAGCTCGATCAGCACCGCCCCGGCGATCGCGGCGACGAGGGCGGCGCCCACCGGCGCGGTGGAGGTGAGGACGCCGACGCCCACGCCGACGAGTGCCACGTGGCCGAGGCCGTCGCCCAGCAGCGACAGCCGCCGCTGCACCAGGAAGACGCCGACGGCCGGCGCGGCCAGCCCGACCATCAGGGACGCGAGCAGTGCCCGCTGCATGAACTCGTACTGGAGGATCTCCACGTCACTGCTCCCCGTCGCGGGCGCGCACCGGCCGGGACGACGTCCACGGCTGGTGCTGGCGGTACCCCGTCCCCGGCTGGTCCTCCGGGTCGTCCGGGTGGTGGTGCCCCGCACCGCCGGCGAGGGGGCCCGCATCGGCCAGGGGCCCGTCGTAGCGGATCCGCCCGTGGTCGACGACGACCGCACGGGTCAGCACACCGGCGAGCGGGCCCGCCTCGTGGGTGACCACGAGCAGGGTGGTGCCCCGCGCGGACACCTCGGCGAGGACCCGGGCGAGGGTGCGCTGGTTGGCGGCGTCGACCCCGGCGGTCGGCTCGTCCATGATCAGCAGCTCGGGCTCGGCGGCCAGAGCCCGGGCCACGAGCACGCGGCGCTGCTGGCCGCCCGACAGCGACGCGACCGGGTCGCGCACGCGGTCGCCGAGCCCCACCGCGTCGATGGCGTCGGCCACCGCCGCGCGGTCAGCGGCCGACGGCCGGCCGAGCAGTCCCCGACGGGCGAGCCGGCCGACGCCGACCACCTCGCGGACGGTGGCCGGTACGGCCCCGCTCACGGTGTGCCGCTGCGGCACGTAGCCGACCCGGCCGCGCTCGCGCAGCCGCCCCACGGGCGCGCCCAGCACCGTCACCTCGCCGCCGAGCACGGAGGCCAGGCCGAGCAGGCCGCGCGCGAGGGTGGTCTTGCCCGATCCGTTGGAGCCCAGGACGGCGATCGCCTCGCCCGGGCGCACGGTCAGGTCGACGTCCCGGACCACCGGGACGTCGCCGTAGCCGATGCTGGCGCCGCGGAGCCCGACCGCGAGGTCGCGATCGGGCTCCGTCGGGCGCTGCCCGGCGAGGTTCCGGCCGGTCACGAGCAGTTCTGACCCTCCTGCAGGGTGGCGAGGTTGGCGCGCATCACCTCGAGGTAGTCCCCGCCGGCCGATTCGTCGGTCAGGCCCTCGATCGGGTCGAGGACGGCGGTCTCGACGCCCGCCTCGCCGGCCACGGTCTCGGCCACCGCCGGGTCGACGAGGGTCTCGGTGTAGACCGTGGTGATGCCGCGGTCGGCCACCAGCTCGGCGATCTCGGCGAGCTGGGCCGCGCTCGGCTCCTGCGTCGGGCTGAGACCGTTGATGCCGACCACCTCGAGACCGTAGCGCTCGCCGAGGTAGCCGAACGCGTCGTGGCTCGTCACCAAGGTGTCCACCGCGCAGCCCGCCAGCGCATCGGACATCTCCGCGTCCAGGGCCTCGAGGTCGGCGCGCAGCGCCGCGGCGTTCTCCGCGTAGGTGTCCGCACCGTCCGGGTCCAGCTCGGTGAGCCGGTCGGCGAGGGCGTCGGCGACGTCGGCCAGGCGGGTGGGGTCCAGCCAGAAGTGCGGGTCGACCGCCTCGCCGCCCTCCGCGTGGTCGTCCTCCTCGGCGTGCTCCTCGCCCTCGTGGGCGTGGTCGTGCTCACCGGTGGTGGTCAGCGAGAGGTCGGCGGCCTGGCCCGCGTCCCAGGCGGCGTCCGCTGCCTCGGAGGCGACCGCCTCGTCCAGGCCCGGCTGGAAGCCCTCCAGGTGGACGACCAGGTCGGCCTCGGAGATCGCGGCGACGTCCCGCGGGGTGAGCTCGAGGTCGTGCGGCTCGGCACCGGGCGGGGTGGCCGAGGTGACCGACGCGCGGTCGCCGCCGACCTGCTCGGCGGCCCACTGCAGCGGGTAGAAGCCGGCGAGCACGGACAGCTGGCCCTCGCCCGCCCCGGTCCCGCCCTCCTCCGCGCCGCAACCGGCGAGCAGCAGGCAGGTGGCAGAACCGAGTACGACCGCCCCGCGGCGGATCGGCGTCATGTGCATGAGAATCATTCTCGCACAGGGGGCCGTCGGGGCGGTCCGGGGTCGCGCGGGGGAACCCGTCCGGCCGCGCGCGTAGGATCTCGGTGTGTCCGACGTCTCCGGCCTGCCCCTGATCGGTGCCGCCGCGCTGCGCGCGAAGGCCGCCTCCCGGGTGCTCCGCACCCTGCCGACGGACACCAAGGACGCCGCGCTGACGGCGATGGCCGAGGCGCTGGTCGCGCGCGCCGACGAGATCCTGGCGGCCAACGCGGCCGACGTCGCCGCGGCCCGGGCCGACGGCACGCCCGAGGCGATCGTCGACCGGCTGCGGCTGGACACCGGCCGGATCGCCGGGGTCGCCGACGCGCTGCGCCAGCTGGTCGCGCTCCCCGACCCGGTGGGGGATGTCGTCCGCGGGTCCCGGCTGCCCAACGGGCTGGAGCTCAAGCAGGTCCGCGTGCCCCTCGGTGTGGTGGGGATCGTCTACGAGGCCCGCCCCAACGTGACCGTCGACGCCGCCGGGCTGTGCCTCAAGAGCGGCAACGCGGCGCTGCTGCGCGGCTCGGCCTCGGCGTTCGGCACGAACACCGCGCTGCTCGCCGTCCTCGCCGAGGCGGGTGAGAAGGCGGGGCTGCCGGCGGGCTTCGTCGAGCTGCTGCCGGCCGACCGCGCGTCGGTGGGGGAGCTGCTGAACGCCCGGGGCCTGGTCGACGTCGTCATCCCGCGCGGTGGGGCCTCGCTGATCCAGCGGGTCGTCCGGGAGTCGCGGGTGCCGGTGATCGAGACCGGCGAGGGCAACTGCCACGTCTACGTCGACGCCTCGGCCGACCCGGAGATCGCCGAGGCGGTCGTGCTCAACTCCAAGACCCACCGGGTGAGCGTCTGCAACAGCGCCGAGACGCTGCTCGTGCACCGTGACGTGCCCTTCCTGCCGCGGCTGCTGGCCGCGCTGGCCGACGCCGGGGTCGCGCTGCACGGCGACGAGGCGGCCCGCTCGGCGCACGACGGCGTCGTCCCGGCCACCGACGAGGACTGGGGCACCGAGTACCTGTCGATGGACATGGCGGTGCGGGTCGTCGACGACCTGCCGCAGGCCCTCGACCACATCGCCCGCTGGAGCACCGGCCACACCGAGGCGATCGTCGCCGACTCCGCCCGCGCCATCGCCGAGTTCACCGCCGGGGTGGACGCCGCCGCCGTGCTGGTCAACGCCTCCACGCGGTTCACCGACGGCGGCGAGTTCGGCTTCGGCGCCGAGATCGGCATCTCCACCCAGAAGCTGCACGCCCGGGGCCCGCTCGGCCTGCCCGAGCTGACCTCGACCACCTACGTCGTCACGGGGTCCGGCCACACGCGCTGACCGCCCGGCGAGTGTCCGGCCCGCCCCACCACCCCGACAGGAGCCGCATGCCCCGCCCGCCGTCGCAGTCCCCGAACTTCTCGTCGGTCGCGGACGTCAGCAAGCGGTTGTCCACCGCCGGCTACCTGCCCGACGCCCAGATCGCGACGACGGTCTTCCTCGCCGACCGCCTCGGCAAGCCGTTGCTGGTGGAGGGGCCGGCGGGCACGGGCAAGACCGAGCTGGCCAAGGCGCTGGCCGCCGCCACCGGGTCCGAGCTGATCCGGCTGCAGTGCTACGAGGGCCTGGACGAGGCCCGCGCGCTGTACGAGTGGAACTACAAGAAGCAGCTGCTGCGCATCCAGGCGTCCCAGGCCGAGGGGGGTGCGGACTGGGACACCGTCCACGACGACATCTTCGGCGAGGAGTTCCTGCTCTCCCGGCCGCTGCTCACCGCGATCCGCCGCACCGAGCCCACCGTGCTGCTCATCGACGAGACCGACAAGGCCGACGTCGAGGTGGAGGGGCTGCTGCTGGAGGTGCTGAGCGACTTCCAGGTCACCATCCCCGAGCTCGGCACGGTGACCGCGAGCCGCCGGCCGACCGTCGTCCTCACCTCCAACGCGACCCGCGAGCTCTCCGAGGCGCTCAAGCGGCGCTGCCTGTACCTGGCGCTGGACTACCCGAGCGCCGAGCGGGAGCGGGAGATCGTGCTCTCCCGCGTGCCCGACCTCGCCTCGGGCCTGGCCGACCAGCTGGTCGCGACGGTTCGGGCGCTGCGCGGGCTGGAGCTGAAGAAGTCGCCGTCGATCTCGGAGACCCTCGACTGGGCGCAGACCCTGCTGGAGCTGGGGCTCGACACCCTCGACGAGCCGGCGATGGCCGCGACGCTGGGCGTGGTGCTCAAGCACGCCAGCGACCAGACCCGGGCCGCGGCCGAGCTGCGGCTGAACTGATGGACGCTGCTCCGCAGGGGAACCGGACGGAGCCCGGTGGGCTCGCCGGGCACCTGGACGGGTTCGTGCGGGCGGTCCGCGAGGCAGGCATCCCGGTCGGCATCAGCCAGGCCGTCGACGCGGCGGAGATCCTCACCGTCGTGGACCTGCTCGACCGGGAGCAGCTGCGCCACGGGCTGGCCGCCGTGCTGCTCCAGCGCGCGGCCCAGCGCCCCACCTACGACGTCCTGTTCGACCTGTGGTGGCCGCTCGGTGACCGCCCCGAGCCCGATGCCGCGGACGGCGAGGCGCCGGGCGAGCCGGGGGAGTCCACCCTGGACGTGCCCGACGACGCCGCGCTGGCCGCGCTCATGCGCGCCCAGCTGCTGGAGCTCCTGCAGGACGGCGACCCGGAGGCGCTGCGCCGGTTCGCGCGGGACGCCGTGGACCAGCTGGGCCAGGGGCAGCCGACCCCCTCGGGGCAGTCCTACTTCAGCTACCGGGTGATGCGGGCGCTCTCGCCGGACACGCTGGTGGCCCAGCTGCTCGCCGGGCTGCTGGGTGACGGCGGGCGCGGCGGGCTGGTCGAGCAGGTCGCGCGGCAGACGGTGCGGGACCGGCTGGCGGCCTTCCGGACGGCGGTCGAGGCCGAGGTGCGGCGGCGCACCGCTGCGGAGAAGGGGCGCGACCGGGTCGCGAAGAACGCCGTCCGGCCGCTCGCCGACCAGGTCGACTTCCTGCGCGCCCAGTCGGCCGACCTCGCCGAGCTGCGGCGGTCGGTGGCCCCGCTGGCCCGTCGGCTCGCCGTCCGGCTCTCGGCCCGCCGGCGGCTGGGGCGGGAGGGCCGGCTGGACTTCCGCAAGACCGTCCGCGCTTCGCTGGGCACCGGCGGCGTGCCCGTCGTCACCCACCACCGGCCGCGGAAGGTGCACAAGCCCGAGCTGGTCGTGCTCTGCGACGTCAGCGGCTCGGTGGCCGGCTTCAGCCACTTCACGCTCATGCTCACCCAGGCGCTGCGCGAGCACTTCACCGGCGTGCGGGCGTTCGCGTTCGTCGACTCCACCGACGAGGTGACCCGGTTCTTCAGCCCAGGGGTCGACGTCGCCGACGCGATCGCGCGGATGGGCCGGGAGGCGCAGGTGGTCGGCTTCGACGGTCACAGCGACTACGGCACCGCCTTCGAGGTGTTCGCCGACCGCTGGGCCTCGGCGGTCGGGCCCAAGACATCGCTGCTGGTGCTCGGCGACGGGCGCACCAACTACCGGCAGCCCGGGGTGCCCGTGCTGGCCGGGCTGGTGGGCAAGGCCCGGTCGGCGCACTGGCTGAACCCCGAGCCGCGCCGGCTGTGGGGCAGCGGCGACTCCGCGGCGGAGCGGTACGGCGAGGTGATCGACATGGTCGAGTGCCGCAACGCCGCCCAGCTGGCCGACTTCGTCACGACGCTCTGACCGGCCGGCGTGCCGGCACGCCGAGCTGTCGACGTGCCGATCTGTCGACCGCGTCCGGTGCCGTCGTGTCGGGATGTCGTCGTGTCGTGGTGTCGACGCGTCCCCATGTCGACGCGGCGGGCGGCCGCCGGCCGGCAGGAGGTGCGGTCGGGGCGGGGCGGGCGGGGGAGCACCCCGGGCGGACCGGTCCTCGCGGCGCCGTCCGGCGCCACCCGGATACGCTCGGCCGGTGGCGGGACGACGAGTCGGCGTGATGGGTGGGACCTTCGATCCCATCCACCACGGGCACCTCGTCGCCGCGAGCGAGGTCGCCGGTCTGTTCGGGCTCGACGAGGTCGTGTTCGTGCCGACCGGTCAGCCGTGGCAGAAGAGCGACCGGGACGTCAGCCCCGCCGAGGACCGCTACCTCATGACCGTGATCGCGACGGCGTCGAACCCGCGGTTCTCCGTGAGCCGGGTCGACATCGACCGGGGCGGGCCGACCTACACCTACGACACCCTCACCGACCTGCACGCCCAGCGGCCCGACGACGAGCTCTTCTTCATCACCGGCGCCGACGCCCTCTCGCAGATCATGACCTGGCGCGACGGCGCACGGTGCTTCGAGCTGGCCCACTTCATCGGCGTCACGCGGCCCGGTTACACGCTGGCCGACAGCCACCTGCCCGAGGGCGGGGTCAGCCTCGTGGAGATCCCCGCGCTGGCGATCAGCTCCAGCGACTGCCGCGAACGGGTGGGCCGCGGGATGCCGGTCTGGTACCTCGTGCCCGACGGCGTCGTCCAGTACATCGAGAAGCGGGGTCTCTACCGGAGCACCGCGCGGCGTCCGACCGCCGGACCCGTCCGCGACGGCCGGCCGGCGGGCGACCGCCCCACCTACGACCGCCCGCCGGCCGGGCCGGGAGCCACCCCGGACGCCACCGGCGAGCGCACCACACCCACGACGTCCCACCTCCAGGAGGTGCCCGAATGACCGCCTCGCCCGAGGCCCGGGAGACCGCGCTGCGCGCCGCCCAGGCCGCCGCGGACAAACTCGCCACCGACGTCACCATCGTCGACGTCAGCGAGCGGCTCGCCATCACCGACGCCTTCGTCCTCGCCTCCGCACCCAACGAGCGGCAGGTCCAGGCGATCGTCGACGAGGTCGAGGAGCGGCTCCGGGAGCACGGTGTCAAGCCGGTCCGGCGGGAGGGCGTCGCCGAGGCCCGCTGGGTGCTGCTGGACTTCGTCGACGTCGTGGTGCACGTGCAGCACGCCGAGGAGCGGGCCTACTACGCCCTCGAGCGGCTGTGGAAGGACTGCCCCTCCATCCCCTTCACCGACGCGGACCGTCCCGCGAGCGGCGCGGAGGATTCCGCAGACCCCGCTTCTCCGTCCGTCGCGGAGACGGCCGGCCAGTGACGGCACCGGCCCTGCCCGAGCTGCCGGTGACCCGTCTGGTCGTCTGGCGGCACGGGCGGACCCGGTGGAACGCGGCCGGACGGTTCCAGGGCCAGCTGGACCCGCCGCTGGACGACGTCGGGCGCGCGCAGGCGGCCCACGCCGCCCCGCACCTCGTGGCGGCCGCCGGTCTCGGGAGCCGGTCGACCGCGGTGGTCGCCAGCGACCTCGACCGCGCGGCCGACACCGCGCGGGCCCTGACCTCCCTGCTCGGCGTGCCGCTGCGGCTGGACCCCCGGCTCCGCGAGCACGGCATGGGCAGCTGGGAAGGGCTGACCCGGGACGAGGTCGCCGACCGGTACCCCGAGCAGTACGCGGACTGGCTGGCCGGGCGCCCGGTGCGCGGCCGCGGCGGCGAGGAGGCCCCGGCGGTCGCCGCCCGGGTGCTCGCCGCGCTCGCCGACCTCCCGCCCGCCGACGTCGCCGTGGTGGTGACCCACGGGGGCACGAGCGGACGGATGATCGAGACGCTGCTGGACCTGGGGCCCGACCACCGCCGGGTGTTCGGCCCGCTGGGCAACTGCGCGTGGAGCGAGCTGACCCGGCAGGCCGGCCGGTGGCGGCTGATGCGGCACAACGCATCGGCCGGTCCGCTCCCCGAGGGGCTCGCCGCACCCGGGGCGGACCGGCTGCGCGCCGACCCCGAGGAGGGGGCACCGGGCGCGGCCGGTGATCGCCCGGACCAGGACGCCGACGCCGTCGGCTGACCGGCTGCCGCCACCACGCACGACCCGGTGGCGTGGCGACGGTTAGCCTCGCCGAATGCCCGTCGCCGTCCTCACCGATTCGACGGCCTACCTGCCGGGTGTGCTTGCCGACGAGTTGGGCATCCGGGTCGTCCCGCTGTACGTGGTCCTGGCCGGCCGGTCGGGGCGGGAAGGCGAGGACATCGGCTCCGAGGACGTGGCGAAGGCGCTGTCGGCCCGCGGCCAGCAGGTGTCGACGTCGCGGCCCACGCCCGGGGACTTCGTGGCCGCGTACCGGGCGGCGCTGGACGCCGGGGCCGACCGCCTCGTGTCGGTCCACCTCTCCGCGGAGCTCTCCGGCACCTGGGACGCGGCGCGCGTCGCCGCCTCGCAGGTCGGGGAGCACGTCGTCTCCGTCGTCGACTCCCGCTCGGCGGCGATGGGCACCGGGTTCGCCGTGCTGGAGGCCGCGCGTGCGGCCGCGCGTGGCGCCGACGGCGACACCGTGGCCCGGGTGGCCCGCGAGGCCGCCGACCGCACCCGCACGCTCTTCGTGGTGGACACGCTCGAGCACCTGCGGCGCGGCGGGCGGATCGGCTCGGCGGCGGCCGTCCTCGGTTCGGCGCTCGCGGTGAAGCCGGTGCTGCACGTGGTCGACGGCCGCGTCGTGCCGTTGGAGAAGGTGCGCACCTCGGCGCGGGCGCTGGCCCGCCTGGTCCAGCACGTGGTCGAGCACGCGGGGGAGCGGGAGGTGTCGCTGGCCGTGCACCACCTCGCGGCCGCCGAGCGCGCCGACCGGCTGGTGACCGAGCTGCGCGCGCGCGTACCCCGGGTGCGCGAGCTCCACGTCAGCGAGCTCGGCGCCGCGATCGGCGCACACGTGGGTCCCGGGGCCGTCGGGGTGGTCGTCTCCACCGGTCCGGAGCCGGTGGCGCGACCGGCCGGCGACGCGGGCACGGGGACGGGCACGGGCTGACCGCGGGCGGGGCTGCACCCGCACAGGGTGCCGCGCACCCCGCGGACGGGGGCGCCGGTCGTCCACAGCCGGGGGCTCCTCCACAGGTCGCGCTGTGACCGGGTGCGGCGGCGGCCGGGCTCCCTAGCGTCGCCGGGGTGCGCCTCCTAGTCCGCCGCGACGACGACGCCGACGTGATCCGCGCCCGGCTGCGGGCCGTCCTGGCCGAACCCCGGCCGGTCACCGGCGGCTGGCTGCCCGACGACGAGGACGGGCCCGGGTGGCCGGCGGACGCGCGGATCACCGTGCCGGTGGAGTCCCCTGCGCCCGTGGACCGGCCGGCCGGTGGGGGCCGGCACCGCGCGCCCGGAACGACGCAGCGCTGGGACGCCGGGCGGATGGGTGGCCGGGCCGTCTGGGCGGCCGCCGTCGTGGCGGTGCTGCTCCTGCTGGTCTGGACGTGGGCGGAACGCCCGCGGGTGGAGCCGGCGGCGGCGCCCGCGCCTGTGGCGTCCGCGCCAAGCAGCGCTGCACCCGGCGGGCAATCGGTGGGGGAGGCGGCCGGCACGTCCTCACCCGTGGTCGTCGCCGTGGTGGGCCAGGTGGCGCGGCCGGGGCTGGTGACGCTGCCGGCCGGCGCGCGGGTCGCCGACGCCGTCGAAGCCGCCGGCGGGCTGCTCCCCGGCGCCGACCCCGCAGCGGTGAACCTGGCCGCGCCGCTCTCCGACGGGCAGCAGATCGCCGTGGGGGTGCCCGGAGCGGCGGCCGGTGGACCGCCCCCCGCGGCGCCCGGTGGCCGCGTGCACCTGAACACCGCCGGGGTCGCCGAGCTCGACGCGCTACCGGGCATCGGCCCGGTCCTCGCCCAGCGGATCGTCGAGCACCGCACGCGCAACGGGGCCTTCACCAGCGTCGAGGAGCTCGACCAGGTGCCGGGCATCGGCCCGGCCAAGGCCGCGGAGCTCGCCGAGCTGGTGCAGATGTGAGCAGCGCGCCGCACCCACGGCGGGTCCTGGACCTGCGGCTCTGGCCGCTGGCGGCGGCCGTGTGGGGCACGGGCCTGGTGGCGCCCCGGCTGCGGTGGACCGCGCTGGCGCTGATCGCCGGGGCGGCGCTCGCTGCTGCGGCGTACCTCGCACGCCTGCGGGGCCCGGCGGCGGCCCTGGCCCTCGTCGTCCTGGCCGGGGTCGCGGTCGGCTCGGGCACCGCGGCCGTGCGGGGAGCCGCCCGGGAGGCGTCCCCGCTGCGGGCGGCCGCCGAGGCAGGCGGGACGGCGCGGGTGGTCCTCACCGTGCGCGGCGACCCACAACTGCTGGCAGGCGGCGGTGGGAGGCCGCGCGTGCTCCTGGAGGCCGAGGTCACCGAGCTGGTCGGGGACGGCGCGGTGCACCACCTGGACGAGCCCGTCCTGGTCTTCGCGCCCGCTGACGGCTGGTCCGGCCTGCTGCCCGGCCAGCGCCTGCGGGTGCGCGCCGGCCTCGCGCTGCCCGAGGCCGGCGACGACGTGGTGGCGGTCCTCTCTGCCCGCGGCCCACCGGAGGCGCTCGGCGGGCCGGGGACGGTGCAGGGCGTGGCCGGCGACCTCCGTCGCTCGCTGGGCGCCGCGTCCCAGCGGGTGCTCGACGACCGCGCGGGCGGCCTGCTGCCGGGGCTCGTGGTGGGCGACACCAGTCGGATGGACCCGGTGCTCGACCAGGAGTTCCAGCGCGCCGGCCTGGCCCACCTGACCGCTGTCTCCGGCGCCAATGTGGCGATCGTGGTCGCCGGGGTGCTCCGGCCGCTGCGGCGCCGAGCGGTCGACCGGCGGGTCCAGGCGCTGGTGGGCGGGCTGGCGCTGGTCGGCTTCGTGGTGCTGGCCCGGCCGAGCGCGAGCGTGCTCCGGGCTGCCGCCATGGGCACGGTCACGTTGCTGGCCCTCGCGTCGGGCCGATCCCGCGCGGCGCTGCCGGCGCTCGGTGCGGCGGTGACCGTGCTGCTCCTGGTGGAGCCCGGGCTGGCGAGGGACCCGGGGTTCACGCTGTCGGTGGTCGCGACGGCGGCGATCGTGCTGCTGGCCCCGCCGTGGGCGCGGCGGCTTCGCGGGCACGGCTGGCCGGCGTGGCCCGCCGACGCGGTGGCCGTGAGCGCGGCGGCCGGGCTGGCGACCGCCCCGGTGATCGCCGGGTTGACCGGCACGGTGAGCCTGGTGTCGCTGCCGGCGAACCTGCTGGCGGCGCCGGCCGTGCCACCGGCGACGGTCCTCGGGCTGCTGGCCGCCCCGGCCGGCCTGGCGCTCCCCTGGGCCGCCGATGCGCTGGTCGGGCTCGCCGGGTGGCCGGTGCGCTGGATCGTGCTCGTGGCCGAGCGGGCCGCCGCAGCGCCCGACGCAGTCGCCGGCTGGCCGCCCGGCACGGTGGGGGCCCTGCTGCTCGCCGTCCTCCTGCTGGTGGCCGGCTGCCTGCTGTGGCGCTTCCCGCGGGCGCGCCCGCTCGCGCTGGCGGCCCTCGTCGGGCTCGTGCTGGTCGGCTGGCCGCTGCGCCAGGGCCTCGACGGCTGGCCCCCGGCCGGTGCGGTGCTCGTGGCGTGCGACGTCGGGCAGGGCGACGGGCTGGTGCTGCCGCTCGGCGCCGGGCGGGGGGTCCTCGTCGACGCCGGCCCGGACCCGGCCCCCATCGACCGCTGCCTCGACCGGCTGGGCATCGATGCCCTGCCCCTCGTGCTGCTGTCGCACCTGGACGCCGACCACGCCGGGGGTCTCGCCGGCGCGCTCACCGGCCGCGGGGTGGGCGTGGTGGCCACGGGGACCCTGTCCCCGGCGGACGACCGCGCCGCGCGCGTCGACGCGCTCGTCGCGCGCACCGGCGGCACCCGCGAGGTGCTGGTCCCCGGTGACCGGCGCAGCGTGGGCGGGGCTGAGGTCGAGGTGCTCGCGCCGGATCCGCGCCGGGCCACCGCTGCGGCCGATCCCAACGGGCTCTCCCTCGTGGCCCGGGTGACCGTGGGAGGGCTCCGGTTGCTGCTCACCGGTGACATCGGCGCCGACGAGGAGGCCGCCCTGCTGCACAGCGGCGCCGACCTGCGTGCCGACGTGCTCAAGGTGCCCCACCACGGCAGCGCGGACACCGACCCGGCGTTCCTGGCCGCCACCGGGGCCCGCAGCGCGCTGATCTCCGTCGGGGCCGGCAACGGCTACGGGCACCCGGCGCCGCGGCTGCTGGACTGGCTGGCCGACGCCGGCAGCCGGGTGCACCGCACCGACCGGGACGGCGACCTCGCGGTGGTCGGCACGGCCGGCGACTGGGGGATCGTCGCCCGCGGGACGGACGCCGGCGGGCAGGCGGCGCCGCCCGGCCCCACGCCCCCGGAGGCGCTCCCGGCGGCCCGGGCGGTCGCCACGGACCGTCGGTGCCGCGTGGCACCATGCGGGGGTGCCTGCCGCCCCCGTCGAGCCCACGTCGCGCCTGCGGGTGGTGATCGGCGAGGAGGAGTTGCTGCGTTCCCGGGCCGTCGCTGCCGTGCGCCGGGCCGTGCTCGCCCGCCACCCCGACGGCGAGGTGCACGAGCTGGCCGCGATGGGGCTGCCGGTGGGCGAGCTCGCCGACGTGCTGGCGCCGTCGCTGTTCGGTGGTCACCGGCTCGTCGTCGTCACCGGCGTGCAGGAGGCGGCGTCCGCGCTGGCCGACGCGCTCACCGGCTACACCAGGGACCCGGACCCCGACCTGACGCTGGTCGTCGTGCACTCCGGCGGCAAGCGGAACGAGGCGCTGGTCAAGGCGTTCAAGGCCGCCGGCGCCGCGGTCGACGAGTGCCCCAAGATCTCCTCCGTCGGCGACCGCATCGCCTTCGTGCGCAACGAGGTGCGCCAGCTGGGCGGCCGGATCACCCCCGACGCGGTCACGGCGCTGGTCGACGCGATCGGCGCCGACCTGCGGTCGCTCTCGGCCGCCGCCGGCCAGCTGGTCTCCGACTTCGGCGGCAGCATCGACGCCGACGACGTCGCCCGCTTCCACCGCGGCCAGGCGGAGGTCACCGGGTTCACCGTGGCCGAGCGGGTGCTGACGGGCGACCGCGCCGGCTCCATCGAGATGCTGCGCTGGGCGCTGGAGCGCGGGGTCGCGCACGTGCTGATCGCCGACGCGATCGCCGACGGCGTGCGCACCGCCGCGCGGGTGGCCTCGCTGAGCTCCAGCAACCCCGGTGACCTCGCCCGCACGCTGAAGATGCCGCCGTGGAAGGTGAAGAAGGCCCAGGCGCAGGCGCGTGGCTGGAGCATCGAGGGCCTCCAGCAGGCCCTCGGCGTGGCCGCCGACCTCAACGCCGACGTCAAGGGCGTCGCCGCCAGCGCCGACTACGCGCTCGAGCGGGCCATCCGGCGGATCGTCACCATCCGGGCGGAGACCGGGCGCGGCCGGGTGCGCACCGGCCGCTGACCCGGGCGGCCGGCCCGCCGACGAGGGATCAGTCTCGCCGACGAGGGATCAGCGAGGCGTCAGGCGGGTCGACGGGTCCAGGCACCACTGCTCGACGGCGGGCCACCGGCCGTAGCCCGCCTCGGGGTCCAGGTGCGCCTGACCCGGCAGCAGGTCGGTGTCGATGCCGAGCGCCCGGTACACCGGGACCGCGCCGCCGCCGGGCCAGTACGGGTCGTCGTCGCTCGCCACCAGGCGCACCGAGCCGGCGCCGCGGCCCAGCTGGTCCGCGTCGGGGCAGAACGCGGCGAAGGCGGCCACCTCCGGGTAGCCGGCCAGCACCTCGGGCGCCGGCGGGGCGACCAGGAGCACCCGGTCCACCCGCTCCTCCGGGGTGAGCAGCGACGCCGCGTGCTGCCACAGCGGCACGGCGAGGGAGTGCGCGACCACCACGCGCTCCCCGTCGCCCAGCTGGGCCAGTTCGGCGCGCAGCAGCTCCGTCCACGTGGCCGGCACCGGCCGGTCGGGATCGGGGAAGAGCACGTGCTCACCCGAGCGGCGCAACGACTCCACCAGCTGCCACTGCCAGTGGTGCGCGGGACGGTGGTTCTGCCACCCGTGCAGGACGAGGAAGCGGCGGCCGGGGGCGGTCACGGGACTCCTACGGGGCGTGCTGGGGTGGGCGGGAACGCGACGAGCCCCCGTCCCGCGAGGGGAGGGGGCTCGTCGTCGAGCGCGCGTCCGGGTGGACGCGGACCGGTCAGAGACCGGCGGTGAGCTTCGCCAGACCCGACTTGCGGTTGGCGGCCTGGTTCTTGTGGATGACGCCCTTGCTCGCGGCCTTGTCCAGCTGCTTGGCAGCGGCCTGGTAGGCGGCGGTCGCAGCCGCGGCGTCCCCCGACTCGGCGGCGGTGCGCACCCGCCGGACGGCCGTCTTCAGGGCGGACTTGACGGCAACGTTGCGCTGGCGCGCCTTCTCGTTGGTCTTGATCCGCTTCATCTGGGACTTGATGTTCGCCACGCGTGAGCCTCGGTGTCTCGACAGGAGGGAGTACTTCTGACAGTCGTTCGTGCGTCCGGGCGGCGTGCGCCACAGGACCGGCCTGCAAAGATACCAGCGCCCCGTCGGCCACCCCAACCCGCCGTCCGGCGACGTCCGGCACACCTCGCGGGACCCGGCGGCCGCGCCCGCCTACGACCCCGGGCCCGGACGTGGGACGATGGCGGCACTGTGACGACTCCTGCTGCCACCGACCCGGCCCGCATCCGGAACTTCTGCATCATCGCCCACATCGACCACGGAAAGTCGACGCTGGCCGACCGGATGCTCGAGGTCACCGGGATCATCGAGGCACGGCAGATGCGCGCCCAGTACCTCGACCGCATGGACATCGAGCGCGAGCGCGGCATCACCATCAAGGCGCAGAACGTCCGCCTGCCCTGGACCGTCGGGGATACCGAGTACGTCCTCGACATGATCGACACCCCGGGGCACGTCGACTTCACCTACGAGGTGTCCCGGTCGCTGGCCGCCTGCGAGGGCGCGGTCCTCCTGGTCGACGCCGCCCAGGGCATCGAGGCGCAGACGCTGGCCAACCTCTACCTGGCGCTGGAGAACGACCTCACGATCATCCCGGTGCTCAACAAGATCGACCTGCCCGCGGCGCAGCCGGAGAAG
Source organism: Blastococcus sp. SYSU DS0533 (assembly GCF_054050775.1). Lineage (NCBI taxonomy): Bacteria > Bacillati > Actinomycetota > Actinomycetes > Geodermatophilales > Geodermatophilaceae > Blastococcus > Blastococcus sp. SYSU DS0533. The sequence continues at coordinate 142,244 of NZ_JBJGZZ010000006.1, forward strand.
TACGCCGCCGAGATCGCGCACATCATCGGCTGCGAGCCCGACGACGTCCTCCGGGTCAGTGGCAAGACCGGCGAGGGCGTCCCCGCGCTGCTCGACCGCATCGTGCAGGAGATCCCGGCCCCGGTCGGCGACGCCGACGCCCCGGCCCGCGCGATGATCTTCGACTCCGTCTACGACATCTACCGCGGTGTCATCACCTACGTCCGCGTGGTCGACGGGAAGATCTCCTCGCGCGAGCGGATCAAGATGATGTCGACCGGCGCCACGCACGAGCTGCTGGAGATCGGCGTCATCTCGCCCGAGCCCAAGCCCGTCGAGGGCCTCAGCGTCGGCGAGGTGGGCTACTTCATCACCGGGGTGAAGGACGTCCGCCAGTCCCGGGTCGGTGACACCGTCACCCTGCAGCACAAGCCGGCGGCCGAGCCGATCGGCGGCTACAGCGACCCGAAGCCGATGGTCTACTCCGGCCTCTACCCGATCGACGGCAGCGACTACCCGCTGCTGCGCGAGGCCCTGGACAAGCTGCTGCTCAACGACGCCGCGCTCACCTACGAGCCCGAGACGTCGGCGGCACTGGGCTTCGGCTTCCGCGTCGGTTTCCTCGGCCTGCTGCACCTGGAGATCGTCCGCGAGCGGCTGGAGCGCGAGGCCGGGATCAGCCTCATCTCCACCGCGCCGAACGTCGTCTACCGCGTGATCATGGAGGACCGCTCCGAGATCACGGTGACCAACCCGAGCGACTGGCCCGAGGGCAAGATCGACACCGTCTACGAGCCGATCGTCAACGCCACGATCATCGCGCCCAGCGACTACACCGGCGCGATCATGGAGCTCTGCCAGAGCCGGCGCGGCCAGCTCGGCGGGATGGACTACCTGAGCGAGTCCCGCGTGGAGCTGCGCTACACGCTGCCCCTCGGCGAGATCATCTTCGACTTCTTCGACGCGCTGAAGTCCCGCACCCGCGGCTACGCCTCCCTGGACTACCAGGAGGCCGGCGAGCAGGAGTCCGCGCTGGTCAAGGTGGACATCCTGCTGCAGGGGGAGGCCGTCGACGCCTTCAGCGCCATCGTGCACAAGGACAAGGCCTACAGCTACGGCGTGATGATGGCCGGCAAGCTGCGCGAGCTCATCCCGCGGCAGCAGTTCGAGGTGCCCATCCAGGCCGCCGTCGGCTCCCGGGTCATCGCCCGCGAGACGGTCCGCGCCATCCGCAAGGACGTCCTCGCCAAGTGCTACGGCGGTGACATCACCCGCAAGCGGAAGCTGCTCGAGAAGCAGAAGGAGGGCAAGAAGCGGATGAAGATGGTCGGCCGCGTCGAGGTCCCCCAGGAGGCCTTCGTGGCCGCGCTCTCCACCAACGAGTCGACCGCCTCCAAGAAGTGACCCCGCGGGTCGAGGCGGTCTGCGTCTCGGGCGCGGACCTCCTCCCGCTGCCGGATCGCAGGCCCGACCGCAGCGGCATCGACAAGCGCCCGGTCGCCGGTCGGGTCGCCGTCGGTCCTGCTGGTCTGGACGGCGACGTGCAGGTCAACCGGAGGTACCACGGGGGCGACGGGCAGCAGGTCTACGCCTACGCCCAGGAGGACGCCGACGTCTGGATCGCCGAACTGGGCCGCGAGCTGCCGCCCGGCCGGTTCGGCGAGAACCTCCGGACGACGGGTGTCGACCTGACCGCGGCCGTGGTCGGCGAGCGGTGGCGGGTCGGGACGGCGCTCCTGGAGGTGACCGCCCCGCGGATCCCGTGCGCCAACTTCGCCCGTTTCTGGGACGAGCCCCAGCTGGTGAAGCGGTTCACCGCCCACGGCGCCAGCGGCGCCTACCTGCGCGTGCTCGAAGCCGGCGACATCGGCGCCGGCGACGCGATCGAGGTGCTGCACCGCCCCGGCCACGGCGTCACGGTGGGCCTGACGTTCCGGGTCTGGACCACCCAGAAGCACCGGGTCGCCGAGCTGGCCCCGGCGCTGGGCACCTTCCCGGAACGCAACCGGGCCAAGCTGGCGGCGCGGATCGGGGCCCGAGCCGTCCCCGGCTGAGCGGCCCGGCGCGCTAGTGTCCGCCGCGAGGGCCGGGGAGTCCCGCCGCGACGGGAGGACGTCATGCTGCTGCGCCGGACGGGCGCGCCGCTGCTCGCGCTGACGCTGCTCGCCGGCCCGGTGCTGGCCGCCTGCGGCTCCGACGAGCCCGCCGAGTCGGCGACCGCCCTGCTCGAGCGGGCCAAGCAGACCCTCGACGAGGCCGAGAGCGCGCACTTCGTGCTGGACAGCGAGGGGGCGCCGCGCAGCGGCACCGTGCTGGTGGGCGGGGAGGGCGACATCGCCCGCCCGTCGTCCTTCGACGGGACGCTGCAGGTGCTGGCGGTCGGGTCGAGCCTCGACCTGGAGGTCGTCTCGGTCGACGGCACCGTCTACGCGCAGCTGCCTTTCTCCAGCGGCTTCAGCGTCATCGACCCCGCGCAGTTCGGCATCGGCGACCCAGGCGCGCTGCTCGACCCCGAGACCGGCATCTCGCAGCTGCTCGTCGAGGCGGAGGGAGCCGAGCTGGGGCAGGAGCGCCGGGTGGACGGCACCGTCGTCCGCGAGGTGACCGCCGAGCTGCCCGGCGACCTGGTGCAGCAGCTCCTCACCAGCCAGGACCCCTCCCAGCCGGTGCAGGCCCGGTTCTTCGTGGCCACCGACAGCGGCGAGCTGCGCCGGGCCGAGCTGAGCGGTCCGTTCTTCGAGGCCGGCACCGACGCCACCTACGTCCTGGAGCTGAGCGACTTCGGGGCCGATGTCGAGATCACCGCACCGGCCACCGGCTGAGCCCGGCGCCCGGGCGGTCCCCGGGGCCGCCGCCATCGTCCTCGCCACCCTCGCCGTGCTGGTCACGGCCGCCGACACCTACGTCGTCGTCCTCGCCCTGCCCGACATCCTCACCGGCGTCGGGGTGGGGCTGGACGAGCTGCAGAAGGCGACGCCGATCGTCGGCGGCTTCCTGCTCGGCTACACCGCGACGCTGCCGCTGCTCGGCCGGCTGGCCGACCTGCGCGGGCGCGCCCCGGTGCTCATCGGCTGCCTGCTGCTGTTCGCCCTCGGCTCGCTGCTGACGGCGACGGCGGGGACGCTCGGCCCCGCCGTGGCCGGGCGCGGGCTGCAGGGCATCGGCGCCGGCGGCCTGGTGCCGGCCACGCTGGCGCTGGTCGCCGACCGATGGCCGCCCGAGCGGCGGGCGGTCCCGCTCGGCGTGGTCGGCGCCGTGCAGGAGGCCGGTGCGGTGCTCGGGCCGCTGGCGGGTGCGGCGGTGCTCGCCGTCGCCGACTGGCGCGCCATCTTCTGGCTCAACCTGCTGCTCGGGCTGGCACTGGCTGCGGGCGTCGTCGTCACCGGGCGGGTCCGGCGGCCGGACCCGGTGGGACTCGGCCTCGCCGCGCCGGCGGCCGTCGCGCTGGGGCTGCTGCTCGCCGAGCCGCCCGCGCTGGCCGAGGACGTCACCCTCGGCCTGCTGTGGGTCCCGCTGCTCGACGGGGCGGTGTGGACGGCGCCCCTGCTGCTGGCCACCGTCGTGCTCGCGGTGCTGCTCGCCGCGCGCAGCCTGCTTCACCCCGCGGGTGCGGTGCTGCCGTTGGGCGGGCTCGGCCGGCTGGCGCGGGAGGTGGACGTCGTCGGCTCGCTGCTGGCCGTCGTCTCGCTCGGCGCCCTGGTCTGGGCTTTCGCCGCCGCCGACCCGGCCCGCGAGGTGGTCGCGCACGGATGGGTGCTGCTGCCGCTGGCCGCCGTCACCGGCGCCCTGTTCGTGCTGCACGAGCGGCGCGCCCGGGAGCCGGTGCTGCCGCCCGCGGCGCTCCGGCCGGTCGGGGCGTGGGGTGCGCTGGTGGTGAACCTCTTCGTAGGGGCTGCGCTGGTGGCCGCGCTCGTCGACGTCCCGCTGTTCGCCCGGGCGACCACGGCGCCCGGTGACCAGCTGGGCGCCGCCCTGGTGCTGCTGCGGCTGCTGGTTGCCGTGCCGGTCGGGGCGGTGGCCGGGGGGTGGCTGTGCCGGGTGGTGGCCGCCCGCGTCGTCGCCGGCGCCGGGATGGCCCTGGCGGCGGTCGCCTTCGTCGCGATGACGAGGTGGGACGAGCAGGCGCTGGACGGTGCCTGGTCGACCGTCGCCCTCGTCGCCGCGGGCTTCGGCTTCGGGCTCGCGATCGCCCCCGTCAACGCGGTGCTGCTGGCGGTCACCCCGCCGCGGGTGCACGGGAGCGCGAGCTCGCTGGCCGTCGTGGCGCGGACCGTCGGCATGCTGGCCGGGCTGTCGCTGCTCACCGCCGTCGCGCTGCGCCGGTTCACCGCCGAGGTGGCGGCGATCGGCAGCCCCGTGGAGCTCTGCCCGGCGAGCCCGGCCGACTGCGCGGCCTACGACGCCGCGACCGAGGCCGCCGTGCTCACCCAGCTGCACACCGTCTTCGCCGGGGCGGCGGTCGCGGCCGCGCTGGCCGCGATCGCCGCCCTGGTCCTGCTGCGCGGTGCGCCGGTCAGGAGCCGAGCGCGAGCCTGAGGTCGTCCCGCAGCGCCGGGGGGTCGACGCCGCGGTCGTGCAGCACCTTCGTGGCCAGCCTCTCGCCCTCGCGGATCAGGCCGTGCGCGAGGTGCCCGTCGGGGCCGCAGCGCGCGCCTGGCCTGTGCGCCCACCACGACGTCGCGGGCCTGCTGCGTGCACCGTTCGAACATCGTCAGTCCCTCCGTCGGAACGGCCCGCGACCGCCCGCGTGCTTCTTGTGCACCGCCCGCCGGCTGACCCCGAGCTCCTGGGCGATCTGCTCCCAGGTCCACCCCTGGTCGCGGGCGTTGCCGACCTGCAGCGCCTCCAGCTGTTCGACGAGGACCCGCGGTGGCGTGTCAACCGTCGTGTTGACACGTGCGAAGGTGGAGGGGAGCCACCCCCCGGCTCCCGGACGAGCGGTGCCGTACCCGGTGTGCGACAAGACGGCGCCAGAGGAGCCCGAGATGTCGTGGTTGGTCCTGGTGCTGTCCGGGGTGCTGGAAGCGGTGTGGGCGGCGGCGCTCGACCGGTCCCAGGGCTTCACCCGGCTGGTGCCCTCCGTCGTCTTCGGCGTCGCGCTGGTCGCGAGCATGGGCGGGCTCGCGTTCGCGATGCGCGAGCTGCCGCTGGGCACCGCCTACGCGGTATGGGTGGGCATCGGCGCCGTCCTGACCGTCGCGTGGGCGATGGTCACCGGTGCCGAGCAGGTCTCGCTGGTGCGGGTGCTGCTGCTGGCGGGCATCGTCGCCTGCGTCGTCGGCCTCAAGCTCGTCCACTGACGGTCTGCGCCGACGCGCAGTTCCCAGCGGAGAACGGCGCGTCGGCGCACACCGCCGCTCGCCTCAGAGCGTGAAGACGATCTTCCCGTTGGTGCGGCCCTCGAGCATCCGGGCGAAGCCCTCCCGGGCGTCGGCCAGCGGCAGCTCGACGTCGATCTGCGGGCGGACGCCGGTCACGGCGCACATCCGGATCAGCGCCTCGAGCTCGGACTTCGTGCCCATGGTCGACCCGATCACCGACAGCTGGGTGAAGAAGACCCGGTTGAGCTCGGCGCCCGGGTTGAAGCCGGTCGTCGCGCCGGAGATGACGAGCACGCCCCCGGGCTTGAGCGACTTGATGCTGTGGCTCCAGGTGGCCTCGCCGACGGTCTCCATCACGCCGTCGACCCGCTCGGGCAGCCGGGCGCCGCTCTCGAACGCCTGCTCGGCGCCCAGCGCCAGCGCGGCGGCCCGCTTCTCCTCGCTGCGACCGGTGACCCAGATGCGGTAGCCGGCGGCGCGGCCGAGCACGATGAGCGCCGTCGCCACCCCGCCGCTGGCGCCCTGCACGAGGACGGTCTGCCCCGGCCGCAGCCCGGACTTCACGAACAGCATCCGGTAGGCGGTCAGCCACGCGGTGGGCAGGCAGGCGGCCTCGGCGAAGGTGAGCTCCGCCGGCTTGGGCAGCAGGTTGCGCCGGGGGACGGCCACCTTCTCCGCCATCGAGCCCTGGTGCACCTCCGAGAGCAGCGACCGCCTCGGGTCGAGCGTCTCGTCACCCATCCAGTCGGGCGTGGAGATGACGCCGTGGACGACGACCTCGTTGCCGTCCTCGTCGATGCCGGCGGCGTCGGTGCCGAGGATCATCGGCATCCGCTCGGCGGGCAGCCCGATGCCCTGCAGGCTGAACAGGTCGTGGTGGTTCAGCGACACCGCCTTGACCTGGATCGTCGTCCAGCCGTCAGGCGCCTCGGGCTCGGGCCGCTCACCGATCTCCAGCACGGAGAGCGGGTCCTTCGGGGCAGGGGTGGAGACGAAGGCAGCCAGCATGACGGCGAACCTAGCCGAGGACTCCGCCCGGTGTCCTCCGGACCGCCGGCCGTCCGGGATCAGCGGAGACGGCCGGGAGGGACCACGGTCGACTCGCGGGCCAGGTGACCCGAGTCCACCTCCGGGGCGGCCGAGAGGTGACCGGTCACGGACACCGTCGCGTCGACGTCGGCGTCCCGCACCACGTAGCGCCCGACCGCGCCGTCGAACAGCGGCTGCGCCACCGGGGAGCCCACGCCGGTCCAGGTGACGTCGAGGGCCACCGTGCCCTGCAGCGCGGCAGGCGCGAGCCCCTGGCCACCGCCCGTCCCCTCCGAGCAGGTGTAGCCGAACGTCCCCCCGACGCGGGCGGACTCCAGGTGGACGACGTCGGCGACCGAGGGCTGTCCCTGCACGGCGCACACCCACCCCTCGGAGAAGAGGTCCACGGTCACCGTGGTCCGGGCGGCCGAGGCCTCCGCGACGGTCACGTCGACCAGGACGCCCTGGGTCTGGTCCACGAACACGGCGTTGGCACGCCACGCCGGGTCGCCCACCCCGCCGCCCGGACCCGCGGCACCGGCCGCTCCCGCCCCGCTCCCCACGGCCGCGGCCGCCAGTCCCGCCGCCAGCGCCGCCCGTGCCGCCGTCCGCACCGCCACGTCGTCCTCCCCGCCGGTCCGCCGCCGTGTGCACCGTCGCACCCGACCTGGCGGGACGGTTGCACGAGCCCGGCCGCCGGGGGGAGCGGTCCCCGCGCGGTGCCGGGCCGGTCCCCGGCGTGCCGCGGCGACGCGCCGTCGCTGGGGGCTCAGCGGACCATCACCCCTGGTCCGCTTCCGCGCCCCGGTCCGCTCCTCGCTCGTTCCTCGCTGCGATGCTCCCGGGCCTGTCAGCGGACGATGACCACGTGCTCGCCGCGCGGCACGAACTCGCCGATGACCGGGGAGCCGGGCACCTCCCCGCCGAGCAGCAGGCCGCCGGAGGTCTGCGCGTCGGCCAGGAGGAGCGCCTCGTCCTCGTCCACCGCGGAGAAGTCGACGTGCGGGCGCACCCAGTCGAGGTTGCGGCGCGTGCCCCCGGAGACGAACCCGGCGGCCAGCGCCTCCCGCGCACCGGTGAGGTAGGGGACGGCGGCGGCGTCGACGACGGCGGTGACCCCGCTGGCCCGCGCCATCTTGTAGAGGTGGCCGAGCAGGCCGAACCCGGTGACGTCGGTGCCCGCGCGGATGCCGGCGGCGACCGCGGCCCGCCCGGCCTCGCGGTTGAGCGTGGTCATCGCGGCGACCGCCTCCTCCGACACCTCGCCGGTGGCCTTCATGCGGCTGTTGAGCACCCCGACGCCCAGCGGCTTGGTGAGGGTGAGCGGCGTGCCGGCCACCGCCCCGGAGTTGGTGATGAGCCGGTCCACGTCGACCACGCCGGTGACCGCCATGCCGTACTTGGGCTCGGGGTCGTCGATGGAGTGACCGCCGCCGACGTGGCAGCCGGCCGCCTGGGCCACCTCGAGGCCGCCGCGCAGCACCTCGGCGGCGAGCTCCGCGGGCAGCACGTCCCGGGGCCAGCCGAGCAGGTTCACGGCGACGACGGGGGTGCCGCCCATCGCGTAGACGTCGGAGAGCGCGTTCGCCGCGGCGATCCGGCCGAAGGTGCAGGCGTCGTCGACGACCGGTGTGAAGAAGTCGGTGGTGAGGACCAGCCCCTGCCCGCCCGCGATGCGGACCACCGCCGCGTCGTCGCCGTCGTCGAGCCCCACGACCAGTTCGGCGGCCGGGTCGACCGGCCCCTGCGCGGTCAGCCCGGCCACGACCGCCTCGAGCTCACCGGGCGGGATCTTGCAGGCGCACCCCCCGCCGTGGGCGTACTGGGTGAGCCGGATGCGCGCGGGTGCGGTGGTCACGGCCCCGAATCTAGGCCCGGCCGCCGCGGAGCACCCGGAGCCGGGGTGGCGCCGGGGGCGGCGGGGTGCGGGGGAGCTTCCGCCCCGCCGGGTGCCCCGCCGAGGGCGGCGCACCGACGCCGGACAGGTCCCGCCGGGGCGCGGGCTCACCGGTGACCTCGGCGGCGCCGATGCGGTCCTCCCGGAACCAGCGCAGCTCCTGGCGCTCCCGGCAGCAGGCCAGCAAGAACTCGTGGGCGCCGGCGCGGACGAGCAGTTGCGGCTCGACGGCCCGCTCCGACCAGCGGCCCTCGCGGTCGCGGTAGCCAGCACCAGGACGCGCCGATCGGTGAGCCCCTGCTCCACGCGGCGGCGGACCTCGGCGTCGCGCGCGGCCTCGGCGGCCAGCCGGCGGCTGCTCGCCAGCAACCGCGCGCGCTGCGCCGGATCGGGCTCCAGCGCCGTCAGCACCTTCTCCAGGGCGGTCTGCCCCGCCTCCGCGTAGGGGCCCGCGGGCCGGGCGGCCAGCGCCGCGGCGACGGCGGCCGCCTCCTCGGGCGTGAGGGCGACCGGCGGCAGCGTCGCGGGGGTGCGGGGCTCGGTGCGGTTCACGCCGCGGATGCTGGCACCGACCTCCGACAGTTCCACCCCGTAGGCTCACCCGCGGAGGCGTCAGGGTGTCTGGTGGCCCCCGCGGCCTCTAAAGCCGACGTGGCCGAGCATCTCGGCCAGGCGGGTTCGATTCCCGTCCGCCTCCGCCAGCTCCCGCCCCGCACCTACGCTGCGGGGCGATGACGACCGACCCGCGCCGCCTGGTGCCCCGCACCGACACGCTGCTCGCCGACCCCCGCCTGGCCGGGGCCGGTGAGCGGCTGGGGCGCGTCCTGGTCAAGAGCGCCGTGCAGCGCGTCCAGCAGCGGATCCGGGCCGGCGAGGTCGCCCCGGACGACGCCGTCGACGCCGTCCTCGCCGACCTCCCGCCCGTGGCCGGCAGCTTGCGCCCGGTGCTCAACGCGACCGGTGTCGTCGTGCACACCAACCTCGGCCGTGCGCCGCTCTCGGCGGCCGCGGTCGAGGCGGTGGTCGCGGCGAGCGGCACCACCGACGTCGAGCTGGACCTGCGCACCGGCCGCCGCGGCCCGCGCGGCGAGGCGGCGATCGCGGCGCTGCTGGATGCGGTGCCCGCCGCGGAGGCCGCGCTCGTGGTGAACAACTGCGCCGCCGCCCTCGCGCTGGTGGCGACCGCCCTGGGGCAGGGCCGTGAGCTGGTGCTCGCCCGCGGGGAGCTGGTGGAGATCGGCGACGGCTTCCGCATCCCTGAGCTGCTCGAGAGCACCGGCGCCCGGCTGCGCGAGGTCGGCACCACCAACCGGGTGGCGCTCGCCGACTACCGGGACGTCCTGGGGCCCGCCACCGGCGCGGTGCTCAAGGTGCACCCGTCGAACTTCGTGGTGCGCGGCTTCACCCGGGCGGTGGAGGTGGGCGAGCTGGCGACGGCGCTGCGGGGCACCGGGGTGCCGCTGGTCGCCGACGTCGGCTCCGGCCTGCTCCGGCCGCATCCCGTCCTCCCCGACGAGCCCGACCTGCAGACGACGCTCGCCGCGGGCGCGGACCTCGTGCTGGCCAGCGGCGACAAGCTGCTCGGCGGCCCGCAGGCGGGGCTCGTGCTCGGCCGGGCGGAGCTCGTGCAGCGGCTGCGCCGTCACCCCCTCTACCGGGCGTTCCGGGTGGACAAGACGACGCTGGCCGCCCTCGAGGCGACGCTGCGCGGCCCGCTGCCGCCGGTGCAGCGGATGCTCGTGGCCGACGTCGCCGGCCTGCGGGACCGGGCGGGCGCGCTGGCGGCCCGGCTCGTGGCCGCGGGGGTGGAGGCCGAGGCGGTGGACGCCGACTCCCGCGTCGGCGGGGGAGGGGCGCCCGAGCACCCGCTCCCCGGCGCCGCCGTGGCGCTCGCCGAGCGCTTCGCCGAGCCGCTGCGGCTGGGCGCGACCCCGGTGGTCGGATACGTCGAGGACGGTCGCACGCTGCTCAACCTGCGCAGCGTGCCCCCGGACGCCGACGACGCCCTCGCCGACGCGGTGCTGGAGGTGGCCCGCCGGTGGACGTGATCGCGACGGCCGGCCACGTCGACCACGGCAAGTCGGCGCTGGTGCGGGCGCTCACCGGGATGGAGCCCGACCGCTGGGCCGAGGAGCGCCGCCGCGGCCTCACCATCGACCTGGGCTTCGCGTGGACCACGCTGCCCTCGGGCCGCCGGCTCGCGGTCGTCGACGTCCCCGGTCACGAGCGCTTCGTCGGCAACATGCTCGCCGGCGTCGGCCCGGTCCCGGCCGCCGTCGTCGTCGTGGCGGCAGACGACGGATGGTCGGCCCAGACGGCCGAGCACGTCGGCGTCCTCGACGCGCTGGGCGTGCGGCACGCCCTGCTCGCCGTCACCAAGTCCGACCTCGCCGACCCGGCACCGGTGCTGGCCGACGTGCAGGAGCGGCTCGCGGCGACGTCCATGGGCCAGGTGCCCGGGATCGCGGTCAGCTCGGTCACCGGGCAGGGCGTCCCCGAGCTGACGGCGGCGCTCGAGCGCCTGCTCGGGGGGCTGCCGGCCCCGGACACGGGTGGGCCCGTGCGGCTGTGGATCGACCGCGCGTTCACCATCAAGGGCGCCGGCACGGTGGTCACCGGGACGCTCGCCGCCGGGGCCGTCGCGGCCGGGGACCGGCTCGTCCTGGGTGATCGCGAGGTGACCGTGCGCGGCGTGCAGTCCCTCGGTCAGCCGGTCGAGCGGGCCGAGGCCACCGCGCGGGTGGCGCTGAACCTGCGCGGCGTCGCCGTGGAGGAGCTGACGCGGGGGGACGCGCTGCTCACGCCGGGGGCGTTCCGGCTGACCGACGTCGTCGACGTGACGCTGACCGCGGTGCCCGGCGACCGGTTGCCGGCCGGCCCGGTCGTGCACGTGGGCTCGGCCACCGTGGGGGCCCGCCTGCGCCCGCTCGAGGGTGCGGCGGTGCGCCTGCGCCTGGCCTCGCCGCTGCCGCTGCGGATCGGCGACCGGCTGCTGCTGCGCGACCCGGGTGCCCGGCGGGTGCTGGGCGCCGACGTGCGCGACGTCGACCCGCCCGAGCTGCGGCGCCGGGGCGCCGCGCGGCAGCGGGCCGCCGAGCTCGTCGCCCAGCCGGACGGGGTGGAGGGCGCCTCCGCCGCCCTGGCCCGCCGCCGCATCGTCCGCGCCGCCGACTTCGCCGCGATGGGCTGGCCGGTTCCCGCCGGGGCGACGCGGCACGGGCCGTGGCTGCTGGCCGCCGGCCTCGCCGACGAGCTCGCCGCCCGGCTGCCCGAGGTCGTCGCGCGCTACCGGCGCCTGCGGCCGCTGGAACCGGGGCCGCCGGCCGAGGTGGTGCGGCGGGCCCTGGAGCTGCCCGACGCGGAGGTGGTGCCGGCGCTGGTCCGCGAGCCGCTGGTCCTGCGCGAGGGGCGCGTCGTCGACGGCGCGGCCGATCTGCCGCCGGAGGTGCAGCGGGCGGTCGACGCCGTGCGCGCGCGGCTCGCCGCGGACCCCTTCGCCGCCCCGGAGGCCCCCGACCTGGTGGCCGCCGGGCTGGGCAGCCGGGAGCTCGCCGCAGCCGTGCGCAGCGGCCAGCTGGTGCGGGTGGGGGAGGGGGTCTACCTGGCACCCGGCATCGAGGCGGTCGCACGGGAGCGGCTGGCCGCGGTGCCGCAGCCGTTCACCCTCAGCCAGGCCCGCCAGGCGTGGGGCACCAGCCGCCGGGTCGCCGTCCCGCTCATGGAGTGGCTGGACGGGCGGGGGGTCACCCAGCGGCTGCCCGACAACACCCGCCGCCTGCGCTGAAGCTGCACCGATCGGCATGCGTCCCGGCGTCCGCCCGTCACGGCAGCCTGCTGCTCCGAGGCCGTCCGTGATCTCGTGTGTCCACCGAGAAGCGGCTCAGGGCGATGCCGACATCCGACGACCCGGCCAGACGATCGCGACCTGCGCCCTCTGACGGCTCCGTCCCGGCATGCCCGTGCCCTGCCAACTCTCGTGGGCCGGGCACGAGCGCTGCGGGAGCAGGCCGCTCCGGGGCCGCCGCCCCCCGACAGGGGTTCCGCGGGTGGTCGCGCTCTGCCCACCCAGGGTGGGCAGAGCGCGACTCACGCCGAGGACGAGCCGTCGGCGGCGGGGACCCAGCGGGCGGGGCGCTTCTCGCGGAAGGCCGCGATCCCCTCCTGGCCCTCCTCGCCGGCGAAGAACCGCGCCGAGAGGTCGAGCAGCGGCTCGAACGAGAGCTGCGGCTGGCGCGCCCGCAGCAGCCGCTTGGTCTCGGCCAGGGCGGCGGGCGCCCCCGCCGCCAGCGCGGTGAGCTGCCCGGCGAGCGCCGCGTCGACGTCGTCGTCGGCAGCAACCAGGTCGACCAGCCCGCCGGAGGCGGCGGTCGTGGCGTCGAAGACCTCGCCGCTGAGCATCAGCCGGTGCGCGACGTGCGTCGTCATCCGGGGCAGGACGACGGCGGAGATCACCGCCGGCACCAGGCCCAGGCGCACCTCGGAGAAGGCGAAGGTGGCCGACGACGCCGCGAGGACGACGTCGCAGGCGGCCAGCAGCCCCACACCGCCTGCGCGCGCCGGGCCGCGCACCACCGCGACGACCGGCTTGGGGGAGGACCACAGCAGCTGGAGCAGCTCCGGGAACTCGCGCACCCCCTGGTCCTCCGCGGAGCCGCCGGCGGCCTCGGAGAGGTCCATCCCCGAGCAGAACACCCGGCCGGTGTGGTCCAGCACCACCACCCGCACCGCGTCGTCGGCCAGGGCGTCGGTCAGCGCACCGCGCAGCTGGGCGCGCATGGCCCGCGAGAGCGCGTTGCGGTTGACCGGGGAGTCCAGCGTCAGGGTCGCGACGCCGCGCGAGAGGGACACCTGCAGCACTCGGTCGGAGGTCACGCCCGGCATCCTGCCGCCCCTGCGGGCCGGCGCGGCACACTGGGAGCAGATGAACACCGTCCTGCCGCTGATCGACGACGCCGGCCTGCCGCCCGGGTCGCCCGGCCCCGACCGGCTCCCCGCCGGCGCCCGCGAAGAGCTCGCGACCACGCCGTTCGGCCTCTACGTGCACGTGCCGTTCTGCGCGACCCGCTGCGGCTACTGCGACTTCAACACCTACACCTCCGAGGAGCTCGGGCCCGGCGCCAACCGGAGCGAGTACGCCGGCACCGCGATCGCCGAGCTCGAGCGCGCCGCCCGCACGCTCGGCCCGGACCTCCCGACGGTCTCCACCGTGTTCGTCGGCGGGGGCACGCCCACCCTCCTGCCCGCGGACGACCTCGCCGCGGTGCTCGCGGCCGTCCGGGAGCTCTTCCCCGTCGCCGACGACGTCGAGGTGACCACGGAGGCCAACCCGGAGACGGTCTCGCCGGCGTCGCTGGCCCGGCTGCGCGGGGCCGGTTTCACCCGCGTGAGCCTCGGCATGCAGTCGGCCGCGCCGCACGTGCTCGCCGCCCTGGACCGGCGGCACACCCCCGGCCGCGCGGTCGAGGCGGCGCACGAGGCCCGGTCGGCGGGTTTCGAGCACGTCAACCTTGACCTCATCTACGGCACGCCGGGGGAGACCGACGCCGACTGGGCGGCCTCGCTCGACGCCGTCCTGGCCTCGCCGGTCGACCACGTCAGCGCCTACGCCCTGATCGTCGAGGAGGGGACCAGGCTCGCCCGCCGGGTGCGGCGCGGCGAGCTGCCCATGCCGGACGACGACGTGCTCGCCGACCGCTACGAGCAGGCCGACGCGACCCTGCGCCGGGCCGGCTTCGAGTGGTACGAGGTCTCCAACTGGGCCACCTCCGCGGCGGCCCGCTGCCGGCACAACGAGCTGTACTGGGCCAACGCGAACTGGTGGGGCGTCGGCCCGGGCGCGCACAGCCACGTCGGCGGGGTGCGCTGGTGGAACGTCAAGCACCCCGCGGCCTACGCCGACCGGCTGGCCCGCGGCGAGAGCCCGGCGCAGGACGCGGAGGTGCTCGACGACGCCGACCGGGCCCTGGAGACGGTGATGCTCGGGCTGCGCCTGCGGGACGGGCTGCCGCTGACCGCGCTGACGGCCACCGGGCGGGCCCGGGCCGCGGTGGCCGTCGCCGGCGGGCTGCTCGAGCCGGGTGCCCACGCCGCGGGGCGGGCCGTCCTCACCGACCGGGGCCGGCTGCTGGCCGACGCGGTGGTCCGCGACCTCACCGATTGAAGGGCCCCCTGCCCCCACCGCTCGCACGCTCGCGGCGGGCCCCTGCAGGGGGCCGACGGCGGCTGCCGGGGACCGGTTTCACCCGAAGGGGGTTATTGCGGTACGCGAACGTCGGTTATGGTCCCCGTTCCGGCAACGGGGCCGGGTGGCACGGAGGGGGGCGTCGGTGTCCGCACCAGCAGCGCACCCCTCCGTGCACCCGCCGTTCGCCCTGTCCGGCGGTGCCCGGCTCGCCCTCGCGATGAACCGCCGTGCCCGCGGTCTCCGGGGCCTCGACGTCCTCCGCCGCAGCCAGGACCGGGCCCCGCCGCGCCGTTCCTGACCCGCTCGACGGGTCACGACCGCCCGCCCCGACGCGCCACCGACCGGTGACCGCGTCCTCCCGCGTTCGCCCGAAGGAGATCCGCATGTCCGCCAGCCTCGACAGCCCGACCGACGCCTCGGCCGACCGCTTCCGCAACCTGCTCGAGGAGCAGCGCGCCGAGGCCGTGCAGCAGCGCGAGGAGGCGCTCGCCGAGTGCGCCACCTCGGTGCCCGACCCGGTCGCCCAGCGCCGCAGCGCCGACCTGCAGCGCACCATCGAGGAGATCGACGCCGCGCTCGCCCGCATCGACGAGGGCACCTACGGCCGTTGCACCGGGTGCGGTACCGCCATCCCCGAGGAGCGGCTCGAGCTGCGCCCGTTCGCGCGCACCTGCGTCGCCTGCACGCCCGCCACCTGAGCGCCGTCGCCGGCCGGACCTGACGGATGTCAGACGCGGGTGGCGACGTCCGGCACTACTCCACCCTCCCGCCGGCCGGGCAGGCTCGGGGCATGCCTCCCGCCGCCCTCGACATCCGCGGGCTCACCGTCCGCTACGGCGACGTGGTCGCCGTCGACGACCTCGACCTCACCATCCCGCGCGGCCAGACCGTCGCCCTGCTCGGGCCCAACGGCGCCGGCAAGTCGACGACGCTGAACGCCGTCCTCGGCCTGCTCACCCCGACGGCCGGAGAGGTGCGCGTGCTCGGGCGCACCCCGCGGGACGCCGTCCGGGCCGGCACGGTCGGTGCGATGCTCCAGCACGGCGGCCTGCCCAGCGAGACCCGGGTCGGCGAGGTCCTGCACCTGGTCCGGCGCAGCTTCGGCCGGGCCGCCGGCGAGGGCACCTGGCCGCTCGCCGACCTGGTGGCCACCGCCGGCATCGACGGCCTGCTCGACCGGCCGGTGGACGCGCTCTCCGGCGGCCAGCGCCAGCGCGTCCTGCTGGCCCTGGCGCTCGTCGGAGCCCCGCCGCTGCTCCTCCTCGACGAGCCGACCTCGGCCATGGACGTCTCCGGCCGCCGCGCCTTCTGGACCACCATGCGCGGCCTGGCCGGGCGCGGGCACACCGTCGTCTTCGCCACCCACCACCTCGACGAGGCCGACGCCGTCGCCGACCGGGTGGTGGTCGTCGCCGGTGGCCGCATCGTGGCCGACGGCACCGCGGCCGAGATCAAGGCCGGCGTCGGCGGCCGGACGATCTCCTTCACGGCGGTGCCCGAGCGCCGGTTCGACGACGTCCCCGGGGTCACCGCGGTGACCTGGCAGGGGAGCACGGTCCGGCTGGCGACCGCCGACGCCGACGCCACCCTGCGCACGCTGCTCGCCGACGGCCGGCTGCCCGACCTCGAGGTGCGCGGCGCCTCCCTCGAGGACGCCGTCCTCTCCCTCCTCCCCGCCCGCCGGCAGACGACGATCGGAGCGACCCGGTGAACCCGCTCTTCGCCTTCCAGCTGCGCCGGGTGGCGCGCAACAAGCAGTTCGTCTTCTTCACCGTGCTGCTGCCGGCGCTGTTCACGATCTTCCTGACGAAGATCATCGGCGGGCAGATGCCGGGGACGGCCGAGCGTCAGGAGGTCTCGGCGTCGATCATGGTGTCGATGATGGCCTACGGGGCCATCGGCGCCTCCCTGGGCGCGACCATCCGCATCTCGTTCGACCGCGCCTCCGGCTGGCTGCGGCAGCTGCGGGTCACGCCCGTGCCGCAGACCCAGGTCATCGCCGTCGACGTCCTCGTCGGGGTGCTGCTGGCCCTGCCGAGCCTGCTGGTGGTCGCGTTCGTCGGCCGGTTCGTCAACGGGGTGCAGCTGCCCGCCGGCACCTGGCTGGCGCTCGTGGCGGTGCTGTGGGCCGGCTCGGCGGCGTTCGTGGCGCTGGGGCTGCTGGTCGGGCTGTCGCTGGACGAGAAGGCCGCCGGGGGCGCCATCGGCATCCTGGGCGTGGTGCTGGCCACGCTGGGCGGGCTGTGGTGGCCGGTGGAGATGCTGCCCGAGGCGATGCGCGGGCTGGCCTACACCCTGCCGTCGTACTGGTACGCCGAGCTGGGCCGCGGCGTGGCCGCCGGGGGCCGGCCGGCGGCGGCGGTCCTGGCGATGGCCGGCTTCACGGTCGCCTTCGGGCTGACCGCGGTCTCCGTCGCCCGGAAGCGGCCGCTGCACGCGGTCGCGGGCTGAGCCCGGTTACGGTGCGGCTCGTGGATCCCCGGAACCGCTGGCAGCGTCTGGGCTGGGCCGTGCCCTGGCTGCTGTTCCAGGTCTTCCCGGTCGCCGACCTGGTCAGCACGCCGCGGCCGCTGCTGGTGCAGGTGGTGGCGGCCGCGGCCCTGGTCGCCTTCACCGTCGTCTACCTCGGCATCTTCGGCCAGGTCTTCGGCGAGCGCTGCGACTGGCCGCGCGTGCCGCTGGCGGTCGTCGCCGTCCTCGGCGTCGGGCTGGCCGTCTGGCTGGGACCCGCGTGGGCCGGCTTGATGATCTACGTCTCGGCCGCGGCGTCGGTGGGCCTGCCCCAGCGGTGGGTGTGGCCGGCCGTCGTGGGCGCGGCCGGTGTCTGCGCCGCGGTGCTGGCTGCGCACGGCGTCCTGGGTGACGTGTTCGTCCTGCCCGTGATCTGCCTGCTCACCGCGTTCGCGCTCCGCGGGATGCGGCAGCTCATCTCGCTGAACTCCGAGCTGGTGGAGGCCCGGGAGGAGCTGGCCCGCAACGCCGTCGCCGAGGAGCGGCTGCGCTTCGCCCGCGACCTGCACGACCTGCTCGGGCACAGCCTCTCGCTGATCGCGCTCAAGAGCGAGCTGGCCGGCCGGCTGGCCGAGCGCGACCCGGCCCGCGCCCGCCAGGAGATGGCCGACGTCGAGTCCGCGGCGCGGCGGGCGCTGGCCGAGGTCCGGGACGCGGTCAGCGGCTACCGCCAGGTGAACCTCGCCCAGGCGCTGGCCGAGGCGAGGCCCGCGCTGTCGGCGGCCGGCATCGCGCTGCGGGCGCCGGCGCCGGGCCGGCCGCTGCCGGGCCCGGTGGACGCCGTGCTCGGCTGGGTCGTGCGCGAGGCCACCACCAACGTGCTGCGGCACAGCGCGGCGCGGTCGGTCACGGTGACCCTCCGGACCGGGGAGGACGACGTCCAGCTGACCGTCGCCGACGACGGGCGCGGCGGGGACGCCCCGGCCGGGGCCGGGCTGTGCGGGCTCGCCGAGCGGGTCGCCGCGGTGGGCGGCCGGCTGGACCACGGGCCGGGGCAGGGCGGCGGGTTCCGGCTCACCGCATCGGTGCCGCTGACCAGCCCGGTCGCGGCGTCGCCGGTGGCGGCGTCGTGATCCGGGTGCTCATCGCCGAGGACCAGACGATGGTCCGCGGGGCGCTGCGCGCGCTGCTGGAGCTGGAGGACGACATCGAGGTGGTGGCCGAGGTCGGGCGGGGGGACGCCGTCGCCGCGGCGGCCGCCGAGCACCGCCCCGACGTGGCGCTGCTGGACATCGAGATGCCCGGCGCCGACGGGCTGACCGCCGCCAGGGAGCTGGCCACGGCGCTGCCGGGGTGCCGAGCCGTCATCCTCACGACGTTCGGCCGACCGGGCTTCCTGCGCCGGGCGATGGAGGTCGGCGCCGCCGGTTTCCTGGTGAAGGACGCCCCCGTCAGCGAGCTCGCCCAGGGCATCCGGGCCGTCGTGGCCGGGGAGCGGGTCATCGACCGCGACCTCGCCGCCGCCGCGCTGGCGATCGGGGCGACGCCGCTGTCGGCGCGGGAGGCCGACGTGCTGCGGGCCGCCGCCGACGGGGCGACGGTGGCCGACATCGCCGGCCGGCTCTTCCTGTCCGAGGGCACGGTGCGCAACTACCTGTCCTCGGCGATCGGCAAGACCGGCGCCCGAACCCGGGTGGAGGCGGCCCGCGTCGCGGAGGAGAAGGGCTGGCTGTAGGGGCGGCGGCGGGTCAGCGGCCGCGCGGGCCGGGGACCGGGGGCTGCGCGGGCAGCGAGGCGGTGCTCGGGCCCTCCGGCGCCTGCACCGGCGTGAGCGCGTCGAGGTCGAGGACCCGCACGTGGATGACGTTGCGCTGCTGCAGCGCTGCGCGCAGCGCCCGGTGCAGCCCGTCCTCCAGGTAGAGCTCGCCGTGCCACTGCACCGCGTGGGGGAAGAGGTCGCCGTAGAAGGTGGAGTCGTCGGCGAGCAGCGCGTCGAGGGCCAGCTCCCGCTTGGTGGTCGTCAGGGTGTCGAGCCGGACCTGCCGGGGCGGGATCATCGCCCAGTCGCGGGTGGACAGCCCGTGGTCGGGGTAGGGGCGCCCGTTGCGCACGCCTTTGAAGATCAGGGGACCGACCTCCCGCTCTCCGCCCCCCGGCCAGGGGCACCGACCGCCACCACCCTAGCCGCCGGAGCACCGCCGTGCCCCGCCCCCGGCGGCCCGCCGCCGGGGCTCGCCGCACGCCTGCGAGCGGCGAGGCGGACCAGGTCCTAGGCGTATGCTGGCCTGGCACTCTGTCCGTGCGAGTGCCAGGCCGGGCGTGGCCCGGGGCCGGCGGCGGCCCCGCACCCCGGGGCGCGGCACGGCACGTCGACCGGTACGGGGAGGTGTCACCGTGGCGCACGACGAACGCCGCCTGGAGGTCCTCCGGGCCATCGTCCAGGACTTCGTCTCCACCAACGACCCGGTGGGCAGCAAGGCCCTCGCCGAGCGTCACGACCTCGGGGTCTCCCCGGCGACGATCCGCAACGACATGGCGGTGCTGGAGGAGCAGGGCTACATCACCCAGCCGCACACCAGCGCCGGCCGGGTGCCCACCGACAAGGGCTACCGGCTCTTCGTCGACCGGCTCTCGGCGGTGAAGCCGCTGTCGGCCGCGGAGCGCCGGGCGATCGAGCGCTTCCTCGACGGTGCGGTCGACCTCCACGACGTGCTCGGCCGCACCGTCCGGCTGCTCGCGCAGCTGACCCGCCAGGTGGCGGTCGTCCAGTACCCGACGCTGTCCCGCAGCGCCGTCCGGCACCTCGAGGTGGTGCAGGTGGCGGTGGGCCGCTTGCTGCTGGTCCTGATCACCGACACCGGTCGGGTGGAGCAGCGCGTCGTCGACTGCCCGCCGGACGTCGACGCCGCCGCCGTCCCCGAGCTGCGCGCGCTGCTGAACTCGGCATTCGCCGGGGTCAAGCTCGGCGAGGCCGGGGACAAGGTGCCGGGCCTCCTGGAGACGGCGCCACCGCACCTGCGGGGGCTGGTGGCCGCCGTCAGCGCCACGCTCGTCGAGACCCTCGTCGAGCCCAGCGAGGACCGGCTGGTCATCGGCGGGACGGCGAACCTCGCCCGCGGCGGTGGCACCGACTTCCCCGGCACGCTGCGGCCGCTGCTGGAGGCCCTCGAGGAGCAGGTCGTCGTCCTGCGCCTCATGAGCGAGGTGGACGCCGGCACCGTGCTGGTGCGCATCGGCGAGGAGAACGCGCACGAGGCGCTGACGGGGGCCTCGCTGGTCACCGTCGGGTACGGCTCCGGCGACCGGGCGCTCGGGGGCCTCGGCGTCGTGGGGCCGACGCGCATGGACTACCCAGGGAACATGGCCGCGGTGCGAGCCGTGGCCCGCTACGTCGGCCACCTGCTGGCCGAGAGCTGAGGACGAGACTCTTCGATGGCGACCGACTACTACGGCGTGCTGGGCCTGGCCCAGGGCGCGACCGACCAGGACATCAAGCGCGCCTACCGGCGGCTGGCCCGCGACCTGCACCCGGACGTCAACCCCGACCCCGAGGCCAAGGAGCGGTTCCAGGAGGTCACCCGCGCCTACGAGGCGCTGACCGACCCCGAGAAGCGCCGGATCGTCGACCTCGGCGGTGACCCGTTCGACGCGGGGGCCGGGGGCGCCGGCGGGTTCGGCGGTGCCGGGTTCGGCGGCCTGGGCGACATCATGGACGCCTTCTTCGGCGGCGCGGCCACCCGGGGCCCGCGCAGCCGCACGCGGGCCGGGCGCGACGCGCTCATCCCGGTGGAGCTGGAGCTCGACGAGACGGTCTTCGGCACCACCAAGGACATCACCGTCGACACCGCCGTCCTCTGCGACGCCTGCACCGGCGCCGGCACCGCGCCCGGCACCCACCCGGCCACCTGCGGCACCTGCTCCGGGCGCGGCGAGGTGCAGAGCGTGCAGCGCGGCTTCCTCGGCCAGGTGGTCTCCAGCCGCACCTGCCCGACCTGCTCGGGCACCGGCCAGGTCATCCCCACGCCGTGCCCGAAGTGCGGCGGAGATGGCCGGGTACGAGCCCGCCGCACCCTCTCGGTCAAGGTGCCGGCAGGCGTGGAGGACGGGATGCGCATCCGGCTCACCGGCCAGGGCGAGGTCGGCCCCGGCGGCGGACCGGCCGGCGACCTGTACGTGGAGGTGCACGAGCGCCCGCACGAGGTGTTCACCCGGGACGGCGAGGACCTGCACTGCCGGGTCACCCTCCCGATGACGGCCGCGGCGCTGGGCACCACGCTGAACCTGAAGACGCTCGACGGCGAGGAGGAGCTCGACATCCGCCCGGGCACCCAGTCCGGCAGCGTGCTCACCCTGCGCGCGCACGGGGCGCCGCGGCTGCGGGCCACCGGGCGCGGCGACATGCTCGTGCACGTCGAGGTGCAGACGCCGACCCGGCTCGACGCCGAGCAGGAGAAGCTGCTGCGCGAGCTCGCCGCGCTGCGGGGCGAGGACACCCCCGGCGGTGACCGCGAGGCGCAGGGCGGCCTGTTCTCCCGGGTGCGCGACGCCTTCCACGGGCGCTGACGTGAGCGAGGCCCCTGCGCTCGACGGCGTCCCGCTGTTCCTGCTGGACGAGCTGCCCGACGACGAGGAGCTGCTCGTCGCTGGCCAGGAGGGCCGGCACGCCGTCGACGTGCTGCGGCTGCAGCCGGGCGAGCGGGTGCACGTGGGGGACGGCGCGGGGACCGTCGCCGAGGGCGAGGTCGTCGTCGCGGGACCGGCGGGGCTGCGTGTCGCCGTGCGCAACCGCTTCGAGGTGCCCGCTCCGGACCCGGAGTTCGTGCTCGTGCAGGCGCTGCCCAAGGGGGACCGGGGCCCGCTGGCGGTGGACCTGGCCACCGAGCTCGGCGTCGACCGGATCGTGCCGTGGCAGGCCGCCCGCTGCGTGACCCGCTGGCGGGACGACCGGGTCGGGAAGGGCGTGGCGAAGTGGCGGGCCGCGGCCCGGGCCGCGAGCAAGCAGTCCCGCCGCCCACGGCTGCCCGAGGTCACCGAACCCATGAGCACCCGCGAGGTCGCCGGCATGCTCGCCGAAGCCGACCTCGCCGTCGTCCTGCACGAGCGGGCCCGTCGCCCGCTGGCCGGGCTGGCGGTTCCGGCGTCCGGGACCGTGGTGGTCGTCGTCGGCCCGGAGGGCGGCCTCTCCGACGGCGAGGTCGTCGCCTTCCGCGCGGCCGGGGCGGAGGCGGTGCGGCTGGGCCCTGAGGTGCTGCGCACCTCCACGGCGGGTGCCGCCGCCCTCGCCGCCCTGTCGGCCCGCACCCGCTGGATGTAGGGAGCACGGTTCGCCGTGGCGCGGAGCCCGGAGGGTTCCCGGCACGGTGGACGGACGCACTCGTCGCAGCAGGGGACGGCACGTGGCCGTGGTGCGGCCCGGAGGGGCGCGGTGTCATCGCAGGGCGGCGCGGGCGCGGGCGCCCACCAGGTCGACGGCGACGGTCAGCAGCACGATCGCGACCAGCACCGTGGTGACCGCGGGCCAGTCGAAGGACGACGTCGCGGCCGAGAGCAGGACACCGATCCCGCCGGCACCCAGCAGGCCGACGAGCACCGTGTCCCGCACGACGACCTCCCACCGGTAGAGCGCCAGGGCCAGCACCGGCCCGGCCAGCGCGGGGACGCCGCCGTACAGCCACCGGGCGGCCGGTGCCGCACCGGCGGCCCGGAGCGCCTCCTGGGGGCGACGGTCGGCCTCCTCGACCGCCTCGCCGACGAGCCGCCCCAGCACGCCCAGCGTGTAGACGCCGAGCGCGAGCGCTCCCGGCAGCACGCCGGGGAGCAGCACGAACAGGAGCACCAGCGCCCACACCGGTGGCGGGACGGCGCGGAGCAGCAGCAGCCCGACGCGGGTGAGCCTTCCCAGCGCGTGGCGCCCGGGACCGCCGGGGCTGCCCGGACGCGCCGCCAGGCCGGCCAGCGCCACCGCCCCCGCGGTCGCGAACGCCACCGCCAGCACCGACATCCGCACCGTCTCCACCGAAGCCGACCACACTGCCGCCAGCAGGTCGCCGCCGGTCGCCGGGGGCCACGCGGCAGCGGCGACGTAGGCGACCTGCTCGCGGGTGCGGGCGGAGACCAGGGCGGCGGGGGAGAGTGCGAGGTACCAGACCGCCCAGCCGGCCAGCGCCGGGACCGCCAGCACGGCCACGGCCAGGACCCGGTCGCGCCGGGCCCCGGGCCGCGGCGCGGCGACGCGGCGGCGCACGGCCCGGCCGGCGACGTCGGCGAGCAGGCACAGCAGGGCCAGCGCGTAGACCGTCGTCCACACCTGCTCCCAGCGGAGGGAGGCGAACGAGAGGGCGAGCTGATAGCCCAGCCCGCCGGCGCCGATCAGGCCGAGGACGACGGCCGAGCGCACCGCGCACTCCAGCCGGTAGAACGAGTAGGAGAGCAGCCCGCCCGCGGCCGGGGGGAGCAGGCCGTAGAGGGCCGCCGTCCCCCGCCCCGCGCCGGCGGCGAGCAGCGCCCGGTACCCGCCGCGGGGGACCTCGTCGAGCAGGTCGGCGAAGACCTTCGCGGTGATCGCGCCGTAGGGCACGGCGATCGCCAGCACCCCCACCCACGGGTCGAGGCCGAGCACGTTCACCAGGAGCAGGCCCCACACCGCCTCGTGCAGGCCGCGCGGCAGCGCCAGCCCGCCGCGGGTGAGCAGCCACCCGGTGCGCCGCCGTCCCCATGCCGTGCGCGAGGCCGGGACCGCACCCAGCGCCCCGATCAGGACGGCGAGCCCGGCGCCGAGGACCGCGTACGCGACGGTGACCAGCGTCGAGCCCGCCACCACGCCGAGGAACTCCGCGCCGAGCTCCGGCCGGACGGCGGCGGCGAGGAAGCGGCCGACCTGGCCGGCGCCGGCCGGGTTGACCACCGGCCCGGAGAACAGCCCGCTCCCGGCGAGCGCCCAGCCCAGCAGGGCGAGGGCGCCCAGCCCCCACGCCCAGCGCCGCCGGTCGCGGCGCAGGCGGGGCGCCGGCGGGGCCGGACGCTGCAGGACGGCGGTCACCGGGTCACCCCGAAGAAGCCCTCCAGCGCCGCCACCGTGAGGGTGCGGGCCGGGGCGTCGAGCACCACCCGGCCGGCCACCAGGCCGACCACGCGGTCGCAGTGCCGCAACGCCAGCGCCGGGTCGTGCAGGCAGGCGAGCAGCGCACCGCCGCGCCCGGTCGCCAGCTCGCCGAGCAGACCGAGCGCCTGGTCGGCCAGCGCCGGGTCCAGCGCCGACGCCGGCTCGTCGGCGAGCACGAGCTCGGGCCGTTGCACCAGCAGCCGGGCCAGCGCCACCCGCTGCCGCTGCCCGCCGGAGAGCCGCTCGGTGCGCTCGTAAGCCCGGTCGGCGAGCCCCACGCGGGCCAGCGCGGCCAGCACGTCGCCGGTGCCCTGCGGGCGGACCAGCGACCACGTGGCCCGGGCGGCCGACCAGGAGCCCAGCCGGCCGGCGTTCACGTTGTGCACCACCCGCAGCTGCCCGGGGAGCTCGAGGTGCTGGTGGACCGTGCCGGTGCGCGCCCGCAGCCGGCGCAGCTCCCGCCCGCGCAGGGCCGCCGGGTCCGCGCCGAGCACCCGGACCGAGCCGGCCGTCGGCGGCACCGAGCCGTTGAGCACCCCGAGCAGCGTCGACTTGCCCGCGCCGGAGGCGCCGACGACGGCGACGCGCTCTCCCGCGGCCACCGCGAGGTCCACCCCGGCGAGGGCGGGCGTGCCGCCGAAGCGGACCTCGACACCGGTGAGCCGGACGACCTCGCTCAGCTGACCAACCCGAGGTCCCGGCCGATGTCCTCGATGTGCCGGTAGTTCGCCGCCTCGGTCGGGATGAAGGAGCCCGCGCCGAACAGCTCGAGCACCGCTGCGTCGTCCGGGTCGCCGGCGGACAGCCCGGTGAACCAGCCGGTGAGCCGGCCGGCCAGGTCGTCACCGAAGCGCTCGACCGCGCCGGGGCCGAGCAGCCAGTGGTAGTCGTGGTAAGCGGGGGTGCGCGCGTAGGCGATCACCGCGGGATCCACCCCGCCGTCCTCCGAGCGGGACCGCCACACCTGCTCGTTGAGGACGCCTGCCTGGTACGTGCCCGAGGCGACGAGGGCGATCGTCGCGTCGTGCGAGCCGGAGAACCCCGGGCCGCCGGGGAAGCCCTCGGGGTCGACGCCGGCCTCGCGCAGGAAGTGGGCGGGCATGAGCCGGCCGGAGGTGGAGGTCTCGCTGCCGTAGGTGAACCGGAGGTCCGCCAGCGGGCGCAGGTCGTCGGCGGGGGCGAGCCCGGTGGCGGTGTTGACGACGAAGACCGAGTGGAACTCCTCGTCGATGTCGCGCTGGGCGATCGGGACGGCGCCGCGGGTCTGCAGCCGGGCCTGGACGCCGGTGAGCCCGCCGAACCAGACCAGGTCCAGGTCGCCGGTCCGGAACAGCGAGACGGCGGCGGCGTAGTCGGTGACCGGCCGGTACGCGGCATCGAGGTCGAGGTCTGCGGCGAGGGTACCGGCCACCGTGCCGAACTGGCGCTGCAGGACCTCGGGGTCCTGGTCGGGGATGGCGCCGATGCGCAGCGTGCCGGGGGAGCCGGGTGCGGCGGTCGAGGTGCCGGAGCAGCCGGCGAGCGCGGCGGCGAGGACGGCGCCGGTGCCGGCCAGCAGGGTGCGGCGGGAAAGGGCGGGGAGGAGGGCGGAACCGGGGACGAGGCCACCCGACCGGGCGGCGCGAGCGGGACGCACTACGTCCTCGCCGGGGGGAGGGGAGCGGGCACGAGGGGCCTCCTGGAGCGGGAGAGGGACGGCCCATCTTGCACCCGGTGTCATCGGCCCGGCGCCGCGAGCTGCCGACGCGCAACCCGTCGGGTTCCGGACGGTCACGTTCTGAGCACGCTTGCCCCGCCCCTGCCGGCGGCGCGGTGGGCGGTGCCTACTGTGACTCCCGTAACCAGCCGACCGGCTCCGATCGGCCCACGACGCCCGGGTGCCTCGGACGGACCCGTCCGCGGGCGCCGCGCGGCCGCCTCGTCGCGGTCGGCCGGTCGTCGTGCTCGACAAGGGAGAGACATGCGCACCAAGCTCCACACCGTCGCCGCGGCCGGCGCCGCGGCCCTCCTCCTCGCCTCCTGCGGCTCCGGTGAGTCCGGCGGCGGGGAGTCCGCCGCCTCGGGGGCACTCACCGGCGAGGGCAGCGGTGAGTCCTGCACCATCGAGGGCGAGGTGCCCCTGGGCGCGGTGCTCAGCCTGACCGGTGCCGCGGCCAGCTACGGCGAGTCCCAGCAGCGCGGCCTGGAGCTCGCCGCCTCGGAGCTGGCCGAGCAGGGCGGGGTCACCTACGACCTCACGATCGAGGACGACCAGACCGACCCCCGCCAGGCGATCACGCTCTTCGACGAATTCGTCAACGACGGCGTGAGCCTGATCATCGGCCCCACGCTGTCCAACGCCGCCGTCCAGGCCGACCCGATCGCCCAGGAGGCGGGTGTGCCGGTGCTCGGGATCTCCAACACGGCCGCGGGGGTGACCGAGATCGGCGACTACGTCTTCCGCGACTCCCTCACCGAGCAGGCGGTCATCCCGCAGACCGTCGCAGCCGCCACCGAGCAGTTCGCCCTCGAGGACGTCGTCGTCATGTACAGCAACGACGATGCGTTCACCGAGTCCGGCTACGAGGCGTTCGCCGCCGCGCTGGAGGACCAGGGCGTGACCATCAGCGAGACGATCACCTTCTCCAAGTCCGACACCGACTTCCGCGCCCTGCTGACCCAGGCGCAGGAGAACGACCCGGACGCGCTCGTCGTCTCGGCCCTGATCGAGGCCGCGGTGCCGCTGGTGACCCAGGCCCGTGAGCTCGGCATCGACGTGCCGATCATCGGCGGCAACGGGTTCAACAACCCGCGGCTGATGGCCGATGCGGGTGAGGCGGCCGAGGGCGTCGTCGTCGGCGCCGCCTGGAACTCCGCCTCGGACAACCCGGAGAACCAGGCGTTCCTCCAGGCCTACGAGGCCGAGTACGGCTCGCAGCCCGACCAGTTCGCCGCCCAGGCCTACACCGGGCTCAAGCTCGTCGACCAGGCCGTGCGCGCCAACTGCTCCGCCGAGCGCGACAGCATCCAGGAGGCGCTGGGGCAGATCGAGGACGTGCCCACCGTCCTCGGCGAGTTCTCCATCGACGAGAACCGGGACGCCGACCACCCGGCCGTCGTCCAGGTCGTCGAGAACGGTCAGTTCGCCGTCCTGCAGTGACCCCTCGCGCGGCGCCGGCCGGCTGCCCGGCCCCCCCCCCCCCCCCCCCCCCCCCCCCCCCCCCCCCCCCCCCCCCCCCCCGGGGCCCGCGGGGGCCGCCCCCGCCCCCCCCCCCCCCCCCCGGCCACGTGTCGGCTACCGTGCCCCGGCACCCACGACGAGAACAGGCGACGCTGTGCAGCAGCTCCTCAACGGCATCTTCATCGGCTCGATCTACGCGTTGTTCGCCATCGGCTTCACGCTGGTGTTCGGCATCCTCGACCGGCTGAACCTCGCGCACCCCGCGGTCTTCGCCGCCTCCGCATTCGTCGGCATCGAGCTGGTCGAGCGGGGCGGGCTGTCCCTCTGGGCCGCCCTGCCGGTCGTGTTCGTCTTCGGCGCCGTCCTGGGGCTGGTCATCGAGCGCGTGGCGTTCCGGCCGCTCAAGAACCGGGCCGACGCCCACTTCGCCGGGCTGATCTCCTCGATCGCGCTGGCCGGCATGCTCATCGCGGTGCTGCAGTGGCGCTACGGCCCCGACACCCGCCGCTTCCCGCCGGGCTCGTTCCCCGACACCCGGTTCGAGGTGTTCGGCGCCCAGGTGACCCTGGTGCAGGTGGTGATCCTCGCCGTCTCCCTCGCGCTGATGGTGGGCCTGACCTACATGGTCACCCGGACGCGGCTGGGCCGGGGGATGCGTGCGGTCGCGGAGAACCCGACGGCGGCGAGGGTGCTCGGGGTGAACGTCGACCGGGTCACCGCGGTCACCTTCGCGATCTCCTCGGCGCTCGGCGCGGTCGCCGGTGTGCTGTTCGCGATCAACGTGAACACCGCCCAGCTGGGCATGGGCGCCGCGATCGAGCTCAAGGGCCTGGCGGTCATCATCGTGGGAGGCATGGGGTCGCTGCCCGGGGCCCTCATCGGCGGGCTGCTGCTGGGCCTGGCGGAGGTCTTCGCCGTCCAGTACATCGGCTCGTCGTGGGTGAACGTCATCGCCTTCGGCCTGCTGTTCGTGATCCTGCTGCTGCGCCCGCAGGGGCTGCTCGGTGCACGGAAGGTCCGTGAGGTCTGATGCTGGACCAGTACGCCACCACGCTGACCTTCATCGCGCTCGGCGCGATATTCGCCTACTCCTTCTACGCCGTCCTGATCGCCGGGCAGCTGAGCCTCGGCCAGGCCGGCTTCGCATCCCTGGCCGCCTTCTCGGGGGCCTACCTGGCACCCAGCGGGGGCGACGTCGGTGACGTCCCCGCCCTGCTGATCGCCGTGGCGATCGGCATGTCGGTCGGGGCGCTCGGCGCCGTCGTCCTCGGCCTGCCGACCATGCACCTGCGCGGGGTCTTCCTGGCCATCGCGACCCTCGGCTTCGCCGAGGCGGTCCGCGTGGTCCTCCTCAACCAGGAGTGGACCGGCGGCGCCCAGGGGCTGGGGGTCTCCCGGATCCTCACCGTCGGCATGGCCTGGACCGCGCTGGCGCTGGTGGCCTACTGGTTCTGGCGGATGGGCCGTTCCCGGTACGGCCGCGCCCTGGAAGCCATCCGCGAGGACGAGCTGGCCGCCCGGTCGATGGGCATCGACGTGGGGCGCCACCGGCTTGCCGCGTTCATCACCGCAGGCGCGGTCGCCGGGTTGTACGGCGTCCTCTACGCCTACTACGTCCGGCTCATCGCCCCCAACGACTTCGACTTCACCGCGGCGGTCGAGGGCCTGGTCACCGCGGTGGTCGGTGGCTCCACGATGTTCCTGGGCCCGCTGCTGGGCAGCGGGTTCCAGACGATCGTCCCGGAGATCCAGCGGGCGGTCGGGGTGGAGGCCGGCTGGATCCGGCCGTTCCTCGCCAGCCTGCTCCTGCTGGTCGTCATCCTGTTCCTTCCCGGGGGCCTCGCCAGCCTGATCCCGCGACGGACCCGCATGCCCTCCGGTGACGACGACGGCACCACCACCGGCCTCGCCGGTCGCCGCCACCCGGCCGCGGGT
This sequence comes from Blastococcus sp. SYSU DS0533, assembly GCF_054050775.1. Lineage (NCBI taxonomy): Bacteria > Bacillati > Actinomycetota > Actinomycetes > Geodermatophilales > Geodermatophilaceae > Blastococcus > Blastococcus sp. SYSU DS0533. The sequence goes on from NZ_JBJGZZ010000006.1 coordinate 171,302, forward strand.
GAGCCGGTGGTCACGCTCGCGGGCCTGGGCAAGGAGTACGGCGGCGTGCACGCCGTCCGGGGCGTGGACCTGGAGATCCGCGCCGGCGAGGTCGTCGGCCTGATCGGCCCCAACGGCGCCGGCAAGACCACGCTGGTCAACATGATCAGCGGGCTGGTCCCACCCAGTTCCGGGAGCGCGACGGTGCTCGGGACGACGATCGGCAGCACGCCGGTGCACCGCATCGCGGCGGCCGGGGTGAGCCGCACTTTCCAGCACTCGAAGCTGTTCAACCGGCTCTCGGCGCTGGAGAACGTGCTCGTCGGAGCGCACCTGGTCAGCCGGCCCACCTTCCTGCGGCGGCTGCTCTGGCTCCCCTCGGCGCGGCGGGACGAGCGGGCGGCGCTGCGCCAGGCGGCTCGCTGCCTGGAGCGGGTGGGGCTGAGCGAGCTCGCCACCAGCCGGGCGGAGGCGCTCTCCTACGGCGACCAGCGCCGGCTCGAGATCGCCCGTGCGCTCGCCTCGGATCCCTCCCTGCTGATCCTGGACGAGCCGGCCGCGGGCATGAACCACGTCGAGGCAGCCCGGCTGTCGGAGCTGATCAGGTCGCTCGCGCGGGACGGGCTCACCATCCTGTTCATCGAGCACAACGTCGGCATGGTCCTGCAGACCTGCACCCGTGTCGTCGTCCTGAACTTCGGCGAGGTCATCGCCAGCGGTGCGCCGGACGACGTCGCCGCCGACCCAGCCGTCATCGAGGCCTACCTGGGGTCGGCCGAGGACGAGCCGGGTGACGGCCCGCTTGCGCAGGGAGCCCGCTCCGGCGCCACCGCCGCCGGTGCCGGCGAAGCGCCTCCGGACGCCGTCGCGAACCTCCGGCCCGGCGCCGCCGGCACCCTGGACACGCCCGACACCTCGAGGGATGCGACATGAGCGACCCGATCCTCACCGTGGAGGACCTGCGTGTGACCTACGGCCGGGTCGAGGCGGTCCGGGACGTCTCCTTCCGGGCCGAGCGAGGGTCGCTCGTGACGCTGGTCGGGGCGAACGGCGCGGGCAAGTCCTCGGTCATCAACGCCGTCTCCGGCATGCTGCGGCCGGCCGGCGGGCGGATCACGTTCGAGGGCCAGGACATCACCCGCACCCCCGCCCACAAGCTGGTCGGCCGCGGGCTGGTGCAGGTGCCGGAGGGGCGCCAGATCCTCGCCACGCTCACCATCGAGGAGAACCTCCAGATGGGCACGTGGCACTCGGGCACCGGCGGCGCGCGTCGCGTCGACGCGATGTACGACCGGTTCCCGGTGCTGGCCGAGCGGCGATCGCTGCCGGCCGGGGCGCTCTCCGGCGGGGAGCAGCAGATGCTCGCCATCGCGCGCGCCCTGGTCGCCGGGCCGACGGTGATGCTCATGGACGAGCCCTCGATGGGGCTGGCACCCAAGATCGTCGACGAGGTCTTCCGCGTCATCGAGGAGATCCGCGCGTCGGGCACCACGGTCGTGCTGGTGGAGCAGAACGCCCGCCGCGCCCTGCGCGCCGCCGAGCACGGGTACGTCCTGCAGAGCGGTGAGGTGGTGCACTCCGGCCCGGCGGCCGAGCTGCTCGCCGACGAGCGCATCGTGCAGGCCTACCTGGGGGTCGAGAGCGGCACCTGACGGCCGACGGGCTGGAACGGCTCCCGTGCAGGGGCCCGCTGCGGGTGGAGCGGGTGGTGGGTGGCACGGGGGTCCTTCTAGGGTGCGGGGCGTGACCGACTGCCTGTTCTGCCGCATGGTCGCCGGTGAGATCCCCGCCGACGTCGTCCACGAGACCGACCGGGTGCTCGCCTTCCGCGACATCAACCCCCAGGCGCCGACGCACGTGCTGGTGATCCCGAAGGAGCACCACCGCAACATCGGAGCGCTGGCGACGGCGGACCCGGTGCTGCTGGGCGAGGTCGTGTCGGGGGTCCGTGCGGTGGCCGCGGGGGAGGGCCTCGTCACCGGCGACGGCGACGAACCCGGCTACCGCGTCGTCACCAACACCGGGCCGCAGGCCGGCCAGTCGGTCGACCACGTCCACCTGCACGTGCTGGGCGGCCGCGATCTCGGCTGGCCACCCGGCTGATCGACGGGGCCGTGCTGCCCGTCGCGGCGCGGCTTGAGAGGGTGGGCGCATGACCGACGCCGCAGCCCCCGTCCGGATCGAGCGGGACGGCGACGTCGCCGTCGTCGTGCTGGACAACCCGCCGCTCAACCTCTTCGACGCGGCGGTGTTCGACGCGGTCGAGCAGGTGGCCGGCGAGCTCGTGGAGCTGACCGACCCGGCCCGGGCGGATCGGGCGCGCGCGGTGCTCGTCGAGGCCCGCGGCAAGGTCGTCTCCGGCGGGGTGGACGTCACCTACTTCCGCGACATCGCCGAGGGGCCGGAGCCGGCCCGGCGCGGCGGCGAGCTGTGGACCCGGCTGCTGCGCGTGGCGAACACCTTCGAGGACCTCCCCGTCCCGACCGTCTTCGCCGCGCACGGGCTCTGCCTCACCGCGGCCTTCGAGCTCGCGCTGTCCTGCGACATCCTGCTGGCCGCCGAGAAGGCCTCCTTCGGCCTCGTGGAGATCGTCGTGGGCCTCACGCCGTCGATGGGCGGCCCCCAGCGGCTCGCCGAGCGAGCCGGCCCCGCCCGCGCCAAGGAGCTGATCTACACCGGCGAGCGCTACCCGGCCGCCGTCCTGGAGCGGTGGAACGTGGTGAACCGCGTGCTGCCCGACGAGGGCTTCGCCGAGGCGGCGCGGGACTACGCACGCCGGGTCGCCGCCGGGCCGACCGTGGCGCACGCGGCCACCAAGCGGCTGGCGACCGTCGCCGTCCGCGAGGGCGCCCGCGCGGCCGACGCACTGGTGCCGGACATCTCCGGCCGGCTGTTCGCCACCGACGACCTCCGCGGCGCCGTCGCGTCCTTCCTGGCCGACGGGCCCGGCAAGGCGACCTACACCGGTCGCTGACCCCTTCGGGCGACGCAGGTTCCGCGTGGCCCCGCGCGGGTAGAGTCGAGCAGGTCACCGGTGCGGATCCCCGCACCTCGCCGTCGCAGGAAGGCAGGGTCGAGGGTTCTTGCCCGACACCTCCCCGAACGTCCCCGTGCCCGGAGCGCCCACGTCGCGTGAGGCCTCGGCACAGGCCGCCGCGGCGGACGGCTCGCTCGCCGGTCCGCCTCCACCGTCCACCGCGCCCGTCCGGGCGACCATCACCGTCCCCGACGGGGTCTCGATGGTCGCCCTCCTCGGATCGGGCGACGAGCTCCTCCGGCTCGTGGAGGGCGAGCTCGACGCCGACGTCCACGTGCGCGGCAACGAGATCGCCGTCACCGGGCAGCCGGCCGACAACGCCTTCGCCGTCCGGGTCTTCGACGAGCTGATCGCCCTGCTCGGCACCGGCCAGGTGCTGCGGCCCGACTCGGTGCGCCGGGTCATCAGCATGCTCAAGGCAGGGGGCGCCGAGCGCCCCGCCGACGTGCTGAGCCTCGACATCATCAGCCGCCGCGGACGCACCATCCGGCCCAAGACGCTGAACCAGAAGCGCTACGTCGACGCCATCGACCAGCACACCGTCGTCTTCGGCATCGGCCCGGCCGGTACCGGCAAGACCTACCTGGCCATGGCCAAGGCGGTGCAGGCGCTGACCACCAAGCAGGTCAACCGCATCATCCTGACTCGTCCGGCGGTCGAGGCGGGGGAGCGGCTGGGCTACCTGCCCGGCACCCTGAGCGAGAAGATCGACCCCTACCTGCGGCCGCTGTACGACGCGCTGCACGACATGGTCGACCCGGAGTCGATCCCGCGGCTGATGCAGTCGGGCACCATCGAGGTCGCGCCGCTGGCGTACATGCGCGGTAGGACCCTGAACGACGCGTTCGTCATCCTCGACGAGGCGCAGAACACCACCGCCGAGCAGATGAAGATGTTCCTCACCCGGCTCGGCTTCGGGTCGAAGATCGTGGTGACCGGTGACGTCACGCAGGTCGACCTGCCCGGCGGCGCGCAGAGCGGGCTGAAGATCGTCCGCGAGATCCTCGACGGCATCGAGGACGTGCACTTCGCGAACCTGACCAGCACCGACGTCGTCCGCCACCGGCTGGTCGGCGACATCGTCGACGCCTACGAGCGCTGGGACGCCACCCGGCAGGCACCCACGACCCGATCGGCCGCCGGCGCGCCGCCGGCCCGCACCGCCCGGCCGCGCCGGCAGGGGAGCTGACCACCGTGCCCGTCGAGGTGTCCAACGAGTCCGAGATCGCGGTGGACGAGGCCGAGCTGGCCGGCATCTGCCGTTTCGTGCTCGGCGAGATGAAGATCAACCCGATGGCCGAGCTCTCCGTGCTCTGCGTCGACCCGGACTACATGAGCAGCCTGCACGAGCGGTGGATGGGCGAGAAAGGCCCGACCGACGTGCTGGCCTTCCCCATGGACGAGTTCGACAGCGGCCGGCCCGACGACCCCGACCCCGGGCCCGCCCTCCTCGGCGACATCGTGCTCTGCCCCGCCGTCGCCGTCCGGCAGGCCCGCGCGGCCGGGCACTCGATGGACGACGAGCTGGTGCTGCTGGCCACCCACGGCGTCCTCCACCTGCTGGGCTACGACCACATGGAGCCCGAGGAGGAGAAGGAGATGTTCGGCCTCCAGGGCAAGCTGATCGACGCCTGGCGGGCGGCTCCGCGCGAGCCGGTGACGGGCGCCCCGGCGCAGGCGAAGGACAGCGGGTCCCGATGAGCTCCGCTGCGATCACCATGCTCGTGGTCGCTGTCTGCCTGGTCCCGCTCGCCGGGGTCTTCGGCGCCATGGAGTCGGCCCTGCAGCGGGTCTCCAAGGCGCGCGTCGAGGAGCTGCGCCGCGACGGCGTGAAGCGGGCCGCGGGCCTGGAGGAGGTCGTCGCCGAGCGGGCGCGGCACGTCGCGCTGCTCCTGCTGCTGCGCATCCTGTGCGAGATGGTCGCCGCGGTGCTGGTCACGGTGCTGCTCTACGACCTGTGGGGCGGCGGCTGGCGGACCTTCCTCACCGCCGCCGGCGGGATGACCGTCGTCAGCTACGTGCTGATCGGCGTCGGGCCGCGCACGCTCGGCCGCCAGCACGCCTACGGCACGGCGCTCGCCTCCGCCGGCGTCATCCGGCTGCTGGGCCGGGTGCTCGGCCCCGTGGCGAGCCTGCTGATCCTGGTCGGCAACGCGATCACCCCGGGGCGCGGGTTCCGCGACGGCCCCTTCTCCTCGGAGGTGGAGCTGCGCGAGCTGGTCGACATGGCCGAGGAGCGCGGGGTCGTCGAGTCCGGCGAGCGCAACATGATCCACTCGGTGTTCGAGCTGGGCGACACGATCGCCCGCGAGGTCATGGTGCCCCGCACCGACGTCGTCTGGATCGAGCGCGGCAAGACCGTCCGCCAGGCGCTCGCCCTGGCGCTGCGCAGCGGCTTCAGCCGCATCCCGGTGATCGGCGAGAACGTGGACGACGTCGTCGGCGTCGTCTACCTCAAGGACCTGGTCCGCCGCTCGCAGAACACGCAGGACCGCACCGGGCCCAAGGTCGAGGAGCTGATGCGCCCGCCGTCGTTCGTCCCGGAGTCCAAGCCGGTCGACGAGCTGCTGCGGGACATGCAGGCCCAGCGCATCCACATCGCGATCGTGGTCGACGAGTACGGCGGGTTCGCCGGCCTGGTCACCATCGAGGACATCCTGGAGGAGATCGTCGGGGAGATCGCCGACGAGCACGACGCCTTCCAGCGGCCGGAGATCGAGCAGCTCGAGGACGGCTCGGCGCGGGTCACCGCCCGGCTGCCGGTGCAGGACCTCGCCCAGCTGTTCCCCGGGGTGGAGCTGCCCGAGGACGACGACGTCGAGACCGTCGGCGGCCTGCTCGCCCGCGAGCTGGGCCGCGTGCCGATCGAGGGGGCGGCGGCCGAGGTCGCCGGCCTGCGCCTGGTCGCCGAGAGCACCGGCGGGCGGCGCAACCGGATCGACACCATGCTGGTGTGCCGGCTGCCGGAACCGTCCGAGGACGGCGAGGAGGGCACCGACGAGCCGCAGGCGTCGGGGGCCACCCGCGCGGAGCTGCCCGCCGGCGTGGAAAGCTGAACCACTGTGGCTGACCTGCACCCCGAGGACGCGAAGCTCGTCACGCTCGCCCGGTCGGCGCGCGCCCGCACCGGCGCGACCGAGGGCGCCGCGGTCCGCGACACCGACGGCCGCACCTACGTCGCGGCCAGCGTGGCCCTGCCGTCGTTGACCCTCACCGCGCTCCAGGCCGCCGTCGCCGCGGCCGTCTCCAGCGGGGTCGAGGGGTTGGAGGCCGCCGTCGTCGTCTCCGCGGCCGAGGCGGTGGAGCCCGCCGGCCTGGCCGCCGTCCGCGACCTCACCGCCGGCGCGCCCGTGCACCTGGCCGGGCCCGACGGCACCCTGCGCGCCTCCGCCTAACGCGTCAGCGGCACGCCGAGGGCGTCGGCGAACGCGGCCGGGTCACGCACCCACACGGTGAGCGCCTGCTCGCCCTCGTCGCCCAGGTGGCGGACGGCGACCCGGGTGCGCCCGGGCCACCACCCACCGCGCCTGTCCGCCTCGGGCCAGTCGGCGGGGGCGGGACCGACGTGCACCTCCTGCACCAGCACCGAGGGGATGACGTCGGCCTGGTCGGTCCGGCTCCCGGCCACGTCGAACGAGAGCCCGTGGTCGGAGACGGTGACGCGGCGGGTGTTCAGCACGTACACCGCGACGCCCGCGACCACCGCCAGCGGCAGCTCCTCGCGGACGGCCGGCCAGCCGGCGAGCCAGCCGAACAGCCCCAGCCACAGGACGACGACGAGCACCGCGGCGCCGGCCGCGAACAGGCCGCCGGGCCGGTACTGCCAGTAGCGCAGCGGTGCAGGGATGACGGTCGCGGTGCGCTTCGGGCCCCAGCCGGCGATGAATCGGTGCCCGCGCACCTGCTCGACGTGCGCCCGCCGGGCGCGGTCCGCCGCCGCGCGGGGTGGCCGCGCCCTGTTCCGCTGTCGTCCTGCCACGGGCGTGATCCTCCCAGGCGCAGCGCACGGACGGCCCCGGGGGAGGACGGCCGCGTCGGTGGCGGGAACGTTGCGCACGTCGTCGTCCCTGCCACTTCCGCCGACGGGCGCGGTGAGGGACCGTCGAGCCGTGACGACGCTGCTGTTCCTGCTGCTGGTCCTCCTGGTGCTGCGGGCGCTGGCCGGTCCCGCCGGGGGGCGTGGTGCGCCGGCGGCCTCCTGGGCCGACGCCGGACGCAGGCTGGCCCGCGAGGTGCTGGCCGGCGCCCGGACGCTCGGCCGGCTCGACGCGGGGCGGCGCGACCGGATCGGCCGGCCCTGGTCCTGACCGCCTCCGCCGTGCCGTCGCCCGCCGGGGCGCGGCGTTGTCGGCCGCCGGTGGGAGACTGACCGGTGTGACCGACCCTGACCAGCCCTACCGCAGTGGCTTCGTCGCCCTGGTCGGGCGCCCCAACGCCGGCAAGACCACGCTGACCAACGCGATGGTCGGCGAGAAGGTCGGCATCGTCAGCAACCGGCCGCAGACCACGCGGCACGCCATCCGCGGTGTCGTCCACCGGCCCGGCGGGCAGGTCGTGCTGGTCGACACCCCGGGGCTGCACAAGCCCAAGAGCCTGCTGGGTCGCCGGCTCAACGACGTCGTGCGCGACACGCTGGCCGACGTCGACGTGGTGGTCTTCTGCGTCCCGGCCGACCAGCCCGTCGGCACCGGTGACCGCTTCATCGCCCGCCAGCTGCAGGAGGTGAAGGCGCCGGTGGTCGTCGTCGTCACCAAGACCGACGCCGCCGCGAAGAAGCACGTGGCCGAGCAGCTGGTGGCGGCCAGCCGGCTGGTCGAGGCGGCCGAGGTGGTGCCGGTCAGCGCGGTGAAGGGCGAGCAGGTGGAGCTGCTGGAGGACCTGCTGGTCGGCCTGCTGCCGGAGGGCCCGCCGCTCTACCCGGAGGAGCAGACCACCGACGAGGACACCGAGCGGCAGCTGGCCGAGCTGGTGCGCGAGGCGGCGCTGGAGAAGGTGTTCCAGGAGGTGCCGCACTCCCTCGCGGTCACCATCGAGGAGCTGAACCGCCGTCCCGACCCCAAGCAGGCCGGGCGGGAGCTGGTCGAGGTGCACGCGCTGCTGCACTGCGAGCGGCCCAGCCAGAAGCCGATGCTGCTGGGCCGGGGCGGCTCGGTCATCAAGGCGATCGGTACCGAGGCGCGCCAGGGCATGGAGGTGCTCCTGGGCGCCCGGGTGCACCTGGAGCTGCACGTCACCGTGCTCGGCGAGTGGCAGGACGACCCGAAGAAGCTGAACAGGCTCGGGTACTGACGTGAGCAGCACCCCCAAGGCGCTCTACCGGGACGAGGGCATCGTCCTGCGCACCCAGAAGCTGGGCGAGGCCGACCGGATCATCACCGTGCTCACCCGCCGGCACGGCAAGGTGCGCGCGGTGGCCAAGGGCGTGCGCCGGACCAAGAGCAAGTTCGGTGCCCGGCTCGAGCCGTTCACCCACGTCGACGTGCAGTTCTACACCGGGCGCAACCTGGACATCGTGAGCCAGGTCGAGTCGATCCGCGCGTACGGCCAGGAGATCGTCGCCGACTACCCGGCCTACACCGCCGGCACCGCCGTCCTGGAGACCGCCGACCGCCTCACCGCCGAGGAGAAGGAGCCCTCGCTGCGGCTGTTCCTCCTCGTCGTCGGCGCGCTCCGGGCGCTGGGGGAGCGGACCCACCCCGCGCCGCTGGTGCTCGACGCCTTCCTGCTGCGGGCGATGTCGGTGGCCGGCTGGGAGCCGGCGCTGGCCGACTGCGCCCGCTGCGGCGAGGCCGGCCCGCACCGGCACTTCTCCGTGCCCGCCGGCGGCACCGTCTGCCCGACCTGCCGCCCGACCGGCTCGGCCATGCCCAGCCCGGTCACCATCCAGCTGCTGGACGCACTGCTGACCGGCGACTGGCCCCGCGCCGAGGCGAGCCAGGGCACCAACCGGCGGGAGGGCAGCGGCCTGGTCGCCGCGCTGCTGCAGTGGCACCTGGAGCGCGGGTTGCGCTCGCTGCCGCTGGTGGACCGCACCGAGTCGGCGCCCCGCCGGGAGATGAGCCTGCTGCATGAGGCGTGAGGTCAAGGCCCCCAATCCGCACCCGTCCGGCGTCCGGCCCCCGCGGCTGCCGGAGGACAAGGTGCCCCGGCACATCGCGCTGGTCATGGACGGCAACGGCCGCTGGGCCAAGCAGCGCGGCCTGCCCCGCACCGCCGGGCACGAGGCGGGGGAGTCCTCGCTGTTCGACTGCGTCGAGGGCGCGATCGAGCTGGGCGTCAAGGCGATCAGCGCGTACGCCTTCTCCACGGAGAACTGGCGGCGCAGCCCCGAGGAGGTGCGTTTCCTCATGGGGTTCAACCGGGACGTGATCCGCCGGCGCCGCGACGAGATGCACGAGCTCGGGGTCCGGGTCCGCTGGGCGGGGCGCCGGCCGCGGCTGTGGCGCAGCGTCATCAAGGAGCTCGAGATCGCCGAGGAGCTCACCCGCGACAACGACGTCCTCACCCTCACCATGTGCGTGAACTACGGCGGGCGGGCGGAGATCGCCGACGCCGCGGCCGCGATCGCCCGCGAGGTCGCCGCCGGGCGGCTGGACCCGGACAGGGTCGACGAGTCCACCGTCGCCCGGTTCCTCGACGAGCCCGACATGGAGGACGTCGACCTCTTCGTGCGCAGCTCGGGGGAGAACCGGACCAGCAACTTCCTGCTGTGGCAGTCGGCCTACGCCGAGTTCGTCTTCCTCGACACGCTCTGGCCCGACTTCGACCGCCGGCACCTCTGGGCGGCGTGCGAGGAGTTCGCCTCCCGGCAGCGCCGCTTCGGTTCCGCCTGACGCCGCCGGCACGTAGGTTTCGGCTCATCCGGGGGGCGACCGGCCCGCCGAGGTACCGAGCAGATTGAGCGACCGCCATGACGCAGCCACCTTCCGCGAGCCACCGCGCCGGCCCGCCGGGTGGGCCCGCTCGGCGCCCGCGGAAGCGGACGCTGCTGCCCTGGCTGATCGGTGCGGCCGTCCTGCTGGTCGCCGGCCTGGGGACGCTCCTGCTCTTCCTGCTGGACGGGGACGCCGGTGACGGGCTCGGCGCCGAGCAGGGCGCCGTCCTGAGCACCGCGCATCAGGAGCAGCCCGCCCGGTCGTCGACGTCGCCCGCGGGCGGCACCGGCCAGCTGACCGGCGGCGCCCGGGTGGACGGGCCCGTGCCGGCGGGCGAGGGGCTGTATCCCGGCTCGGGCGAGGTCGCGCTGGCCTGGGTGGAGGCGATGGGGCGCGGTGACTTCGACACCGCGTACGACTTCTCCTGCGCCGAGGTGCAGGAGGCGGCCATCGCCGCCGCGGCGGCCGACGAGGACCCGGCGTACGTGCTCGGCGACTACTTCTACTCCGGCACCCTGGGCGGCCAGGGCTTCACCGGCGGCACCTTCGACGGGGTCGAGCACCACGCGGAGTCCGCGACCGACATCGCCTCCTTCACCTTGGAGCTCGACGAGGGCGAGCCGTTCCTCCTGCTCGTGCACGTCGACGCCGACGGGACGGTCTGCGACTTCTACTGACCGGCGGGGGGACGCCGCCCGGACCGGGACGGTGACGGAGCGAGCCGGCGACGGCCGGACGGGGAGGCACGGGGTGTTCGCGGTGACGCGGCTGCGGGTGACCGCGGACCAGGCGGGGGCGCTGACCGACGCGGTGGCCGGGCTGCTGGCGGCGCTGGGCGCCCGGCCCGGCTTCCGCGGCGGCGAGCTGGGCCGGTCCACCGACGACCCCACGCTGTGGGCGCTGGTGACCCGCTGGGAGGGGGTCGGGGCCTACCGGCGGGGGCTCTCGGCGGCCGAGGTGAAGATCGCCGGTGCGCCGGTCTGGGTGCACGCCCTCGACGAGCCGGGCGCCTACCTCACCGAGTGACGGTCGGCGCCTACGGTCGGCCGTGGTCAGCCGCACCCGCACCGCCCGGTGCGCCCGCCGGTGCAAGCGGCTGCACGATCGGGCCTTCCTCGTCCGGCACGCCGAGGTCCGGGCCTCCCTCGCGCTGCTGTTCGGCCCGGAGCCTGCCGGGGCCACCGACTGACGGGCGCGCTCTCCCGGCCAACTACCGTGGGCAGGTCAACCGCCGACCGCCAGCCGGATGGAGCCCCCTCCCCGTGAGCACCGCCAAGCACGACGCCGCCCGCCTCGACAAGGTCGTCAACCTCTGCAAGCGACGGGGCTTCGTGTTCCCGTCCGGGGAGATCTACGGCGGTACGCGCTCCGCCTGGGACTACGGCCCGCTGGGCGTCGAGCTCAAGGAGAACATCAAGCGGCAGTGGTGGCGCACCGTCGTCCAGAGCCGGGACGACATCGTCGGCCTGGACTCCTCGGTGATCCTCCCGCGCCAGACGTGGGTCGCGTCGGGCCACGTCGGCGTCTTCACCGACCCGCTCACCGAGTGCCAGAGCTGCCACAAGCGCTTCCGCGCGGACCACCTCGAGGAGGAGTTCGAGGCCAAGAAGGGCCGGGCACCGGAGAACGGGCTGGCCGACATCACCTGCCCGAACTGCGGCACGAAGGGCGCGTGGACCGAGCCGCGCGACTTCAACATGATGCTCAAGACCTACCTCGGCCCGGTCGAGGACGAGTCCGGGCTGCACTACCTGCGCCCGGAGACCGCGCAGGGCATCTTCGTGAACTTCGCCAACGTCATGGGCGCCGCGCGCAAGAAGCCGCCGTTCGGCATCGGCCAGATCGGCAAGTCCTTCCGCAACGAGATCACCCCCGGCAACTTCATCTTCCGCACCCGCGAGTTCGAGCAGATGGAGATGGAGTTCTTCGTCGAGCCCGGCACCGACGAGGAGTGGCACCAGTACTGGATCGACGAGCGCACCCGCTGGTACACCGACCTGGGCATCGACCCGGACAACCTGCGGCACTACGAGCACGCCAAGGAGAAGCTCTCCCACTACTCCAAGCGCACCGTCGACATCGAGTACCGGTTCGGCTTCCAGGGCTCGGAGTGGGGTGAGCTCGAGGGCATCGCCAACCGCACCGACTTCGACCTGTCCACGCACACCCAGCACTCGGGCACCGACCTGTCCTACTTCGACCAGGCCAGCAACACCCGCTGGACGCCGTACGTCATCGAGCCGGCGGCCGGGCTGACCCGCTCCCTCATGGCCTTCCTCATCGAGGCCTACACCGAGGACGAGGCGCCCAACGCCAAGGGCGGCGTCGACACCCGCACGGTGCTCAAGCTGGACCCGCGGCTGGCCCCGGTGAAGGCCGCCGTCCTGCCGCTGTCCCGCAACGCCGACCTCTCGCCCAAGGCCCGCGACCTGGCGGCCGCGCTGCGTCGGAACTGGAACGTCGACTTCGACGACGCCGGTGCCATCGGCCGCCGGTACCGGCGTCAGGACGAGGTCGGGACGCCGTTCTGCCTCACCGTCGACTTCGACACCCTGGAGGACCAGGCCGTGACGGTCCGGGAGCGGGACTCGATGAGCCAGGAGCGCGTGGCCCTGGACCAGGTCGAGTCCTACCTGGGGGCGCGTCTCCCCGGCTGCTGAGCCGCCGCAAGCCTCCACCCCACCGACCCCGTCCCGCCCGGCTCGAGCCGGACGGGACGGGGTCGAGCCGGGTGCGCACGCGGCTCGGCCTTGCCGCAGCTGGGTCACGCCGGTGACGGGGCGGCGCCGATCCGGTCGTCGACCCGGGACAGCCAGCCGTCGTCGATCGCTACCTCCCTGCGCGGCCGGCCCGCCGGCCGGGGCGCCTCCTCGAACTCGCGCAGCGAGGGGGCCCCGCGGGCGAGTGAGCGCCGGACCTGTTGCTCAAGCGCCCGCCGGCCGCCAGAGAGGTCGTCGGCGGCGACCCGGACGAACGCGACGCCGAGAGACCTCAGCAGGTCCTCGTCACGCTCCTCCCGCCAGAGCTCCTCGGCCGGGGTCCGCCCGAACGCCGGTCGCTCGTCCTCGACCCGTCCGTCGAACTCCACGGCCAGGGCTGCCTCGGGGTACCAGCCGTCGACGACCTTCACCAGCCGCCCGCCGACCCACAGCTCGACCTGCGGGACGAAGGGTGGTAGCCCGAGCGCGGCGAACGTCAGCCGCCCGGAGGTCTCCAGCCACGACTCGGCTCGGCCGTCGGCGAGGTGCAGCGCGCGGACCGCACGTGGGATCCCCGGCACGTTCACCTGCCGGTCGAGGACGCGGCGCACCTCGTCGCGGGTCGTCAGGCCGCGCAGCAGGGCCGCATCCGTCGCCGCGACGGCGTGCACCTCCGACCAGGCCCGGGCGACGTCGACCAGGGTGCGGGCCACCGTCGTGACCGGGTAGGCGCCGCGTACGGTCACCTCGTCGTCCGGAAGGCCCGCCCGGGTCATCAACCAGCCCTGACCTCGCCGCCACCGGTGCGGGTCCGTCAGCTCCACGACCGAGGTGGTCGATCGGGGCCGGGGCAGGCCCCACACCCAGCCGGCCGTCGCACCGCTGAGGACGGCGGACGGACGCGCCAGGCGGGTGATCACGGCCAGCGCGTCGAGGCCGGGGCGTCGTCCGGTGCGTTCCACCTCGGCGAGGTCGACCGCGGATACCGATGCCAGGTCGTAGCAGTATCCAGGTGCCGCTGCGCACGGCGCCGGCGATCTCGGCCTTCGTGACGCCGGCCGCGGTGAGCTCGGCGGTGGGCATGAGCCCGAGCCGGCGTCGACCGGGCTCGGTCACCCGGTTCCCTGTGGACGGCGCCGGGCGTGTGGCGGCGCGGCTCTGCTGGCGCGGCTCCAGCCGCGTGCGGCGAGGTGGAGCCGCGGGTGCCCGAGGCTCCACCCTGCTCTGCGCGGGTCGACCCGGTAGCGGGCCAGCCGCGCCCGCTGTCGCCGGGCGGCGGAGGTGACGCGGGTCGCCGCCTACCCTGGGTGGCGTGACCAGCACGCTCGAGCCGACGACGACGGCCCTGCCGCCCCTGCGGCTCGGCGCGCTGAGCGTCGACCCCGCGGTCGTGCTCGCGCCGATGGCGGGCATCACCAACCCGGCGTTCCGCACGCTCTGCCGCGAGTTCGGCGCCGGCCTCTACGTCTGCGAGATGATCACCACGCGGGCGCTGGTCGAGCGCAACGAGAAGACGCTGCGGATGATCCGCGCGACCGCTGACGAGAAGGACGCCTTCTCCGTCCAGCTCTACGGCGTCGACCCGACCACCGTCGGCCGCGCCGTCGAGATGCTCGTCGACGAAGGGGTCGTAGGCACCCGCCCGGCGCACATCGACCTCAACTTCGGCTGCCCGGTGCCCAAGGTGACCCGCAAGGGCGGCGGCTCGGCCCTGCCCTGGCGCCGGGTGCTGCTGCGCGACATCGTGCGGTCGGCCGTGCGTGCCGCGAAGGACGTCCCGGTCACGGTCAAGACCCGCATCGGCATCGACGCCGACCACGTCACCTACCTCGACGCCGGCCGCATCGCGCAGGACGAGGGCGCCGCGGCGATCACGCTGCACGGCCGCACCGCCGACCAGCTCTACAGCGGCACCGCTGACTGGGCGCCCATCGCCCGGCTCGTGGAGGCCGTCGGCATCCCGGTGCTCGGCAACGGCGACATCTGGGAGGCCGACGACGCGCTGCGCATGGTCGCCGAGACGGGGTGTGCCGGCGTCGTCATCGGCCGGGGGTGCCTCGGCCGGCCGTGGCTGTTCGGCGACCTCGCCGCGGCCTTCGCGGGCCGCAGCGAGCGTGCCCTGCCGAGCTTCCGCGAGGTGGCGGCGATCATGCACCGGCACGCCGAGCTGCTGGCCGCGGAGCACGGCGAGCTGCACGGGTGCACCGACTTCCGCAAGCACGTCGCCTGGTACCTCAAGGGCTTCTCGGTCGGGTCGGGCACCCGGCGGGCGCTGGCGATGGTGAGCGGCCTCGACGAGCTCGCCGAGCTGCTGGCCGGCATCCCCGACCAGCCGTACCCGACCGCCGTCCTCGGTGCGCCGCGCGGGCGCACGAGCACCCCGCGACCGGTCGCCCTGCCGGAGGGCTGGCTGGCCGACCGCGACGACCCCCGCCCACCGGCGGGGGCTGAACTGGAGACGAGCGGCGGATGACCCAGGGGCCCTTCCTCTACGACGACGGGCCGGCGCCGCTGCACACCGGCACGCCGCGCAACCGCCAGGGCTGGCTCATCGGCCTGCTCGCGGGCACCGTCGTGCTCGCGTTCGCCATGGTCGGGGTCCTGTACCTGGTCCGCGGTGCTCCCGCCGACCAGGCCGAGGAGGTCACCGGGGTGTTCCTGGCCGCCCTGGCGAACGGGGACACCGAGACCGCGTACGGGCTGCTGTGCGAGGAGGAGCAGGCGCGCCTGGACGTGACCGGTATGGCGGACGAGTACCTGCGCCCGGGTGCGGCCGAGGTCGCCGGGGTGCAGGACGACCCGGGCGAGGGTGCCCGGGTGCAGCAGGTGACCGTCCGCTGGGTCGACGGCGGATCGGCGCAGTTCGCCGTGGTCAACGAGGACGGCCCGCGCATCTGCGGGATCGGCTGACCGCCGCCGCGCCACGCCGCACAGGGCTCGCGCCGACGCCTCCCGTACGCCACGATCGACGGACGCCGCGGGGGTAGACGTTTAGGACGTCCGCCCCTCACGGCATTGTCTCCATGTGGATCGACGGGCGGGCGCGGAGGTGCGCGGGTGGCTGACGTGAAGTGGGTCTACGACTTCAGCGAGGGCAGCAAGGACCAGAAGGAGCTGCTCGGCGGCAAGGGCGCGAACCTCGCCGAGATGACCAACCTGGGCCTGCCCGTGCCGCCCGGCTTCACCATCACCACCGACGCCTGCCGCCACTACCTGGAGCACGGCGCCACCCCGCCCGAGCTCGCCGACCAGGTCAGCGAGCACCTGGCGGCGCTGGAGAAGGCGATGGGCAAGACCCTGGGCGACCCGGCCGACCCGCTGCTGGTGTCGGTCCGGTCCGGGGCGGCGGCGAGCATGCCGGGGATGATGGAGACCGTCCTCAACGTCGGTCTCAACGACGACTCGGTGCAGGGGCTGGCCCAGCAGTCGGGCAGCGAGCGCTTCGCCTGGGACTCCTACCGCCGGCTCATCCAGATGTTCGGCAAGACCGTGCAGGGGATCGACGGCGAGCTCTTCGACGACGCGCTCGACGCGGTGAAGCAGGAGCAGGGCACCGAGTCGGACCTCGACCTGGACGCCGGGCACCTGCGCGACGTCGTCGACCGGTTCAAGGCGATCGTCCGCGAGCACACCGGCCGCGACTTCCCGCAGGACCCGCGCGAGCAGATGGACCTGGCGATCAACGCCGTCTTCGACTCCTGGAACTCCGAGCGGGCGATCCTCTACCGCCGCCGCGAGCGCATCCCGGGCGACGCCGGGACCGCGGTCAACGTCGTCGCCATGGTCTTCGGCAACCTCGGCATGGACTCCGGCACCGGCGTGGCGTTCACCCGCGACCCGGGCAGCGGGGAAGGGGGCGTGTACGGCGACTACCTGCAGAACGCCCAGGGCGAGGACGTCGTCGCCGGCATCCGCAACACCGTCCCGCTGCGGGACCTCGAGCGCATCGACGCGGGCGCCTACGAGGAGCTCATGGGCATCATGAGCCGGCTCGAGCAGCACTACCGCGACCTGTGCGACATCGAGTTCACCGTCGAGCGCAACAAGCTCTGGATGCTGCAGACCCGGGTGGGCAAGCGCACCGCCGGAGCGGCGTTCCGCATCGCCACCCAGCTGGTCGACGAGGGCCTCATCGACATGGACGAGGCCGTCCGCCGGGTGACCGGCGACCAGCTGGCGCAGCTGATGTTCCCGCGGTTCGTCTCCGGCGGCGACGCCCAGCAGCTCACCCAGGGCATGAACGCCTCGCCGGGTGCCGCGGTGGGCAAGGCCGTATTCTCCTCGGAGACGGCGGTGGAGTGGGCGCAGCGAGGGGAGAAGGTCGTGCTCGTCCGCCGGGAGACCAACCCCGACGACCTCTCCGGGATGATCGCCGCCGAGGGCGTGCTGACCAGCCGCGGCGGCAAGACCTCGCACGCCGCCGTCGTCGCCCGGGGGATGGGGAAGACCTGCGTCTGCGGCGCCGAGGAGCTGCAGGTCGACACGAAGGCGAAGCGGTTCACCGCCCCCGGCGGCACGGTGGTGAACGAGGGCGACGTCGTCTCCATCGACGGCTCCACCGGCAAGGTCTGGCTCGGCGAGGTACCGGTCGAGCCGTCGGAGGTGGTGCGCTACTTCGAGGGGGAGCTCGACCCGGGGTCCGAGGACGCCGGCGACCTGGTGCGCAGCGTGCACCGGATCCTCACCCACGCCGACGAGGTGCGGCGGCTGGACGTGCGCACCAACGCCGACACCCCGATCGACTCCGCCCGCGCCCGCCGCTTCGGCGCCCGCGGCATCGGGCTGTGCCGCACCGAGCACATGTTCCTGGGCGACCGGCGGCAGCTGGTGGAGAAGCTCATCCTGGCCGACGGCGACGACGAGCGGCAGGCCGCGCTCGACGCCCTGGAGCCGCTGCAGAGGCAGGACTTCCTGGAGATCTTCGAGGCGATGGACGGGCTGCCGGTGACCGTCCGGCTGCTCGACCCGCCGCTGCACGAGTTCCTCCCCGACCTCACCGAGCTCTCGGTGCGGGTGGCGGTCGCCGAGGAGCGCGGTGAGCCCGACGAGGGCAGCCTGCGCCTGCTGGCCGCCGTCCGGCGGCTGCACGAGTCCAACCCGATGCTGGGCCTGCGCGGGGTGCGGCTGGGCCTGGTCGTCCCCGGGCTGTTCGCCATGCAGGTGCGCGCCATCGCCGAGGCCGCCTGCGAGCGGAAGCGGGCCGGCGGCGACCCGCGCCCGGAGATCATGATCCCGCTGGTGGGTGCGGTGCAGGAGCTGGAGGCCATCCGGGAGGAGGCCGAGCGGGTGCTCACCGAGGTGTGCGAGGAGTGCGGCATCGACCTGCGCCCGCTGATCGGCACCATGATCGAGGTACCCCGTGCCGCGCTGACCGCCGGTGAGATCGCCGAGCACGCCGAGTTCTTCAGCTTCGGCACCAACGACCTCACGCAGATGACGTGGGGGTTCTCCCGCGACGACGTCGAGGCCGCGTTCTTCCACCAGTACCTGGACAAGGGGATCTTCGGCATCTCGCCGTTCGAGTCCCTGGACCGCGACGGCGTCGGCCGGCTGGTGCGGATCGGCGCCGAGGGCGGCCGGGCGGCGCGGCCGGACCTCAAGCTCGGCGTCTGCGGGGAGCACGGCGGCGACCCCGACTCGGTGCAGTTCTTCCACGAGGTGGGCCTGGACTACGTCTCCTGCTCGCCGTTCCGGGTACCGGTGGCGCGGCTGGAGGCGGGGCGGGCCGCCCTCGGCGCGGAACGCGCCGGCTCCTGAGAGCGGCACACGGAGCCCCCGGCCGGCCGGGACCGGCCGGGGGTGCGCGTGGGTCAGCCGCTGCAGACGAGACCGCGCTGCAGGGCGGTCAGGTTGGCGGCCATGAGCCCGGGATAGGTCTCCTCGGCGGTCACCCGCTCGATGGGGTGCAGCACGTCGGTCTCCAGCCCCAGGTCGGCGGCGAGCACCTCGGCCACCGACGAGCCCGCCGCCGTCTCGAAGAAGATCGTGCGCGCTCCCGACGATCGGACGGCGTCGGCCGCGGCCCGCACCCGGCTCGGCGGCGGCTCGACGTGCGGGTCGAGGCCGGCCACGCCGACCTGCCGCAACCCGTACCGGTCGGCGAGGTAGCCGAACGCCTCGTGGGTCGCCAGCAGCGTGGCGCCCCGGCAGGGTGCCAGGGTCTCGGCGTACTCCTGGTCCAGACGGGCGAGGGTGTCCGCCAGCCGGTCGGCCGACGCGGTGTAGTCCGCCGCGTGGTCGGGGTCGAGCGCCCCCAGCTCGTCGGCCACCTGCCGCCCGAGGTCGGCCAGCCGCAGCGGGTCGAGCCAGAAGTGCGGGTCCGGCCCGCGGTCGGCCACGGTGGCGGCGTCCACCAGGTGCTCCGGGGGCTGCTGCTCCAGGACCTCGTCGACGCCCGGCTGCAGCCCGCCGGAGAGGTGGACGACGAGGTCCGCCTCGCCCAGCGCCGCGACGTCGCGGGGGGCCGGCTCCAGCCCGTGGCTGTCGCCGCCGGTCGGGACGAGGTTCGCGACCGCCACGTGATCGCCCCCGACCTCCTCGGCGACGTACTCCAGCGGGTAGGAGGAGACGAGGACGTCGAGCGCCTCGCCCGAGGCCCCCGCGGGGCTCCCGTCGCAACCGGGGACCGCGCAGAGGAGCAGCCCGGCGAGGGCTGCCCTCCGCGCGGCACCGGCGCCGCTCACTTGCCGCTCTCGTCGTGCTCGTCGTGCTCCTCGCCGTCGTGCTCGTGGGCGGCGTGCTCCTCGACGTCACCCGAGACCCCCGCGAGCTCGATGGGCGTCACCCCCAGGTCGCCGCTCTTCCACACCTCGCCGCCCTCGACGTCGACCGCGTGGACCTGCTGGGTGGCGGGCTCGGTCACGTACGCCATGCCGTCGACCACGAACACCTGCGGGTGCGGGTCCTGCCAGTCCTGGGACTCCTCCCAGGCGCCGGTGACGGGGATGGAGCGGGTGATCGTGCCGGTGACCGGGTCGATCACCTGCAGGGCGCCGTCGTAGGTGAGCACCAGCCCCTCGCCGTCGGGCCCGCGGCCGAAGGAGCGGTACCAGTAGGGCGCGGGGAGGTCGACCAGGCGCAGCTCCGCGGTCGTGGTGTCGATCAGCGCGACGGTGCTGGACCGGTTCTCGGCGCTCCGCTCGTAGTCGCCGAGCACGATCGGGGACTCGTCGGTGCCGAACTGGTTGCCGATGCGGCCGTACTCGTCGGGGCTCTGGATCTTGGTCAGCTCACCACCGGTGTACAGCACGGCGCCGTCCTGGCAGCCGATGACGATCGCCTCGTCGGCGGCCACGGTCTCGCCGTGCACGGCGGGGCAGTCGTCGCGGGCGGCGACCTCCTCCCCGTCGGCGTCGAGGATGCGGACGCCGCTGCGCGACTCCTCGGTTCCCTCGGAGACCAGCATCGTGCCGTCCTCGAGCTCGACGGCGACGCCGTGGTGGGCTTCCGGGGTGGAGAACTGGTCGAGCTCGACGTCCTCGTCGGCGATGTGCGCGCTGTCGAAGGCGGTGACCTCGCCGGTGCCGTCGTCGAAGAGGACGGTGCGACCGGCGTGGGCCACCACGTGCCCCGGCTGCGCCGCCTCGAAGAGCACGTCGGTCAGCTGGGGGTCGACGGTGTAGTAGTGCGCGTAGTCGCCGTGCGGCTCGGCCCACGCGCCGCCGTCGAGGAGGCGGAACCCGCCCCGCGTGGAGACGAGGAAGTGGCGGCCGTCGCCGGCGGGGTTGAGGCGGTTGAAGCCCTCGAGGGACTCGTCGGAGAGCACCTCCAGGGTGGTGGCGTCCACCACCAGCAGCCCGCCGTCGTAGGTGACGGCCAGGCGCGGCTTGCTGGCTCCCACCTCGGTGGGTTGGGCGGCGGCGGGCGTCGTCTCCGCGGCCGGCGCGGCGGTGCCGCCGGAGTCGGTCGACGCGCAGCCGGTGACGGCGGCGAGGGGGACGACCGCCGCGAGGACGGTCGTTCGGAGGGTGGCCAGGGGGCGCACGGGTGCTCCTTCGCGGAGTGGACGGGACGTCGGGACCCTAACCGGATCGATAATCATTCTCATCGACGGGGGCGGGAAGCCGGCACCCGGGTGGGTCCGCCGGGTGGCGTGGCGCACGGTGCCGGGGAGGCGCAGGACGTCGGCCCCGCGTGGTACCCATGACGGGTGGGTGTGCGGAGTCTGCTGGCGCGGGTGTTCGGGGCCGGTGTGCTGGCCGCCGTGCTCTTCGTGGCCTCGACCGCCCTCGCCATCTGGTGGACGGCCCGGCAGGACGCCCGGCCGCAGTCCGACGCGATCGTGGTGCTCGGGTCCGCCCAGTACAACGGCGTGCCGTCGTCGATCTTCGAGGCGCGGCTGGAGCACGCGCTGGCGCTCTACGAGCAGGGCGTCGCGCCCGTGATCGTCACCGTCGGCGGCAGGGCCGCCGGCGACCAGTTCACCGAGGCCGAGGCCGGCCGCGACTACCTGGCCGCCGCCGGGGTGCCCGCGGAGGCGCTGCTCGCCGTGCCGGAGGGCGTGGACACCCTGGAGAGCATGCGGGTGGTCGGCGCGGCGTCCGCCGAGCGGGGCTGGGAGCGGGCCGTCCTGGTCACCGACCCCTGGCACGCGATGCGGGCCGAGCGCATGGCCGAGGACGCCGGGATGGAGGCCGAGAGCTCCCCGACCCGCCAGGGCCCGGCCGTGCAGACCCGCGCCACCCAGGTCCGCTACATCCTGCGGGAGACTGCTGCCTACCTGCTCTACCGCGTGACCGGGGAGAGCGTCGCCGGCGCACCCGGTATCGGCTGAGGGAGGACGCGGTGCTCGAACTGGGCAAGGCCGGCACCGCCGGCGCGGGGAGGGGCGTGGTGCCCGTCCTGTCGGACGGCGCGGTCGTGGCGGGCCTGCGGGCGGAGAACTGGCGCGAGGCGGCGACCGCCCAGGTCGGCGACCGGTCCTGGGTCTTCACCAAGGAGAAGAGCGTGCTCATCGGCCGCTGGGAGGTCGACCCCGCCGGCACGGCCCGGCTGCGGGCGCGGCAGACCTCGGTCTGGAAGGGCACGTGGGAGTTCGACCTCGAGGGCGTCGTCGTCGAGCGGGTGACCGCCTCGATGTGGAAGGGCACCCACCGCTACACCGCCGGGGGCCGGCCCGTCGCCGGGACCGGGACGACCGGTGGCTGGTCACCGCGGCCGACCCTCCACGCCGAGGGGTCCCTGCCGCTGCACCACCAGGTCTTCCTGCTGTGGGTGGAGCTGGTGCTCTCCCGTCGCAACACGGCCGTGGTGGCAGGCGCGGTCGGGGTGGCCGTGGTCGGGGGGAGCAGCTGATGGCCGGCCGGGGGCGCATCCGCGCCGCGGACATCGCGCTGGTGCGCGAGCGCAGCAAGATCGACGAGGTCGTCGGCGAGCACCTGCAGCTCAAGCGCGCCGGCGGCGGCAGCCTGAAGGGCCTGTGCCCCTTCCACGACGAGAAGACCCCGTCGTTCCAGGTCACGCCGTCGAGAAACCTCTTCCACTGCTTCGGTTGCGGGGTAGGCGGCGACGTCATCTCGTTCGTCCAGCAGATCGACCACCTGTCGTTCACCGAGGCCGTCGAGCTGCTCGCCGGCCGCGCGAACATCGAGCTGAAGTACGAGGACGACGGCGGGCGGCCGACCGCCGGCCCCGACCGCGCCTCGGTGGGCCAGCGCGCGCGGTTGGTCGCCGCCAACACCGCCGCGGCCGCCTTCTACGCCGAGCAGCTGGGCAGTCCGGAGGCCGCACCCGCCCGCCAGTTCCTCGCCGACCGCGCCTTCGACCGCCAGGCCGCGCTGGACTTCGGCTGCGGCTACGCCCCCGGCGGCTGGGACGGGCTGACCCGCCACCTGCGGGCCAAGGGCTTCACCCAGGCCGAGCTCGTGACGGCGGGCCTGGCGAAGGAGTCCTCCCGCGGCACGCTGATCGACCGGTTCCACCGCCGGCTGGTGTGGCCGATCCGCGACATCACCGGCGACGTCATCGGGTTCGGCGCCCGCAAGCTCATGGACGACGACCCGGGCCCCAAGTACCTCAACACCCCGGAGACGCCGCTCTACAAGAAGAGCTCGGTGCTCTACGGCATCGACCGCGCCAAGCGCGACATCGCCCGGCGGCACCAGGCGGTCGTCGTCGAGGGCTACACCGACGTGATGGCCTGCCACCTGGCCGGGGTGACGACGGCGGTGGCCTCCTGCGGCACCGCCTTCGGTGCCGAGCACATCGGGGTGCTGCGCCGGCTGCTCATGGACCAGGACGAGTTCCGCGGCGAGGTGGTCTACACCTTCGACGGCGACGCGGCCGGCCAGGCGGCGGCGATGAAGACCTTCGCCGAGGACCAGCGCTTCGTCGGGCAGACGTTCGTCGCGGTCGAGTCCGAGGGGCGCGACCCGTGCGAGCTGCGGCAGGAGCAGGGCGACGCCGCCGTTCGGGACCTGGTCGCCCGGCGCACGCCGCTGATCGCCTTCGTGCTGCGCACCACGCTGGCCGGCTACGACCTCGACACCGTCGAGGGACGGGTCGCCGCGCTGGAGAAGACCGCACCCCTGGTCGCCGGCATCAAGGACCACGCGCTGCGTCCCGCCTACGCCCGGGAGCTCGCCGGGATGATCGGCAACACCGACGAGGCCGAGGTGCTGGAGCGGGTGCGCCGGCTCACCGGCGACGGGGGAGGGCCGCCCTCGCGGGGCCGCCCGCGCGCCCCCAAGCGCACCCCTGACGACGCCGCGGTCGCCGTCGAGCGGGAGGCGGTCAAGGCCGCGCTCCAGGCTCCCGAGTACGCGGGGCCCGCGTTCGACGCCGTCCCGCCGGGCGCCTACACCGACCCCGACTACGCCGCCGTCGCCGCGGCCGTGGCCGGGGCGGGCGGTGCCGGCGGCGTGACGGTGACCGGGCCGGCGTGGCTGGACCAGGTGGCCGCGCACTGCGATCGGGAGAGCGCCCGCGCGCTGCTGACCGCGCTGGCGGTCGAGCCGATGCGCTCGGTCACTGGTGAGTGCGACCCCGCCTACGTGAACGCGATCCTCGCCCGGCTCCAGGAGATGGCCACCGTGCGGCAGGTCGCCGCGCTCAAGGGTCGGCTGCAGCGGATGAACCCGGTGGAGCAGGCCGAGGAGTACACCAAGGTGTTCGGGCAGCTGGTCGCGCTGGAGCAGCAGGCGCGGTCGCTGCGCGAGCGTGCGATGGGCGGGATCGCCTCGTGAGCCTGGTGAAGAGCCTCCGGCGCCGGTTCGCGCGGCCACCCGAGGAGGTCCGGGCCGCGGTGACCGACCCCGACGAGCGGGTGCTCGCCTGGGGCGTCCTCGCCCGCGGCGCCGGGTGGCTGGTGGCCACCTCCCGCGGCCTGCGGACGGCCGGCCCGGGCGCCGACGCCGCGGTGCTCCCGTGGCACGAGGTCGGGCACGCCCGCTGGGCGTCGACCTCCGACGGCGGCGGGTCGTTCACCGTGACGCCGCTGACCGAGGTGGAGCCGGGCGTGCAGGCCCGGCTGCCCGCCGTGCGGCACGTGCTC
Source organism: Blastococcus sp. SYSU DS0533 (assembly GCF_054050775.1). Classification (NCBI taxonomy): domain Bacteria; kingdom Bacillati; phylum Actinomycetota; class Actinomycetes; order Geodermatophilales; family Geodermatophilaceae; genus Blastococcus; species Blastococcus sp. SYSU DS0533. Next base: position 195,383 of record NZ_JBJGZZ010000006.1, read on the forward strand.
ACCGACGCAGGCGACCTCCCGGCGACCGTCCGCCGGCGCGTCGACCAGACCATCGTGACCAGCCGGCGCAGCCCGCTCCCCGACCGCGGCGGGCTGCTGCTGGTGGCACGGCGGGTCCCGGGTCAGGCGGCCCGCGAGTGGACCGTCGTCTTCGACGACGACGCCGACCGCGACGACCCGGTGGCCCGCGACATCGCGCGGCGCAAGCTCACCGAGGCGCTCGCCGCCGAGCAGCCGGACTGAACCGGCCGGCGGCTCAGCGCTGCGGCTCGCTGCCCAGCTGGGACTTGAGCGTCGAGACGGCGTCGTCGGCCTTGGCCTGCGCGATGCCCGCGAGGCTCTGCAGGCGCGGGTCGTCCTTGGCGTGCTCCCAGGCGCGGCGGATCTGCTCGTAGCGCTCGCGGCCGGCCCGCGACCCCAGCACGTAGCCGGCGCCGAATCCGGCGAGGAACGACAGCTTGGCCACGGGTGACCTCCAGGTGTTCGGGCGGTGAACAGCGGACACGGTACCTGTGGCGAGCATCGCGCCGCGGTCCGCGAGCCGCCCTCGGGAGCGCTCGGGACGTGGGGTAGTCTCGTCGGCGCCAGCGGGTCGCGCCCGCTGATCCCCCGTAGCTCAATTGGCAGAGCATGCGACTGTTAATCGCAGGGTTATTGGTTCGAGTCCAATCGGGGGAGCTCCCGCCAGGCCCGTGACCGCTCCGGTCGCGGGCCTTCGTCGTCCCCGGGGGCGACTGTTGCGCGCCGGCCGACGGCCGGGCCCAGCAGGTCAGCCGTGGCCGTCGAACTCCGCGGCCAGCCGCCGGGGCGCACGCGCGCGCCACGCGTCCTCCACCAGCTCGGCGAGCTCGGCATCCGGAACCCGCTCGAGGCGCACCAGGACGACGGCGTACCCGTCGAAGTGCGGGGTGGTGAGGAAGACGTCGGGCGCTGCGGCGAGCAGTGCGGCCTTCTCGCCCTGGTCGGCCACGCGCACCCCCAGCAGCGGCTCGTCCTCACCCGGTGCTGCGTTGCCGAGCGCGGCCCGTTCCGCTCCCCGCAGCGGCCGCGCCCACACGAAACCCTTGCCGTGCACCCGCCACGACGGGTGCCCGCCGTACGACGGGTGCTCGTCGGTGCCCGGCAGCGCGGCGACGAGCCGCCGTACGTCCTCCCAGGTGGCCACTCCCGCAGTGTGGTCCCGACGGGGCGCGGGTGGGAGGGTGCCGTGCGGTGGTGCCGGAGCCCGCACGACCGCAGAGACCGTGGAGGAAGGGACGACCGTGCCGACCGACCCCTACGCCGCCTTCCGGGCGGCCGTCGAGAACCGCGACGTCGACGCGGCGGTGCGGCTGTTCAGCGACGACTGCGTCTTCCTGTCGCCGATCGTGCACGAGCCCTACCGCGGTACCGGGCCGCTGCGCGCGATCCTCACCGGCGTGATGTCGGTGTTCGAGGAGTTCCGCTACACCGCCTCGTACGCGGGCGACGGCGGGCACGTCCTCGCCTTCGACACCCGGGTCGGCGACCGCGCCCTCCAGGGGGTGGACATCCTGCGCGGCCGCGACGGCGTGCTCACCGAGCTGACCGTGATGGTCCGCCCCTACTCGGCCGCGACCGCCCTCCGCGAGCGGATGGCGGCCCTGCTCGCGTGAGCCGGGCCGGCACCGGCCGGCCCCGTAGGGTGCGGCGGGCAGTCGCCGCAGGCCAGGAGGAGAGAGGCGCGATGACGATCGGTCCCGATCCCGAGATCGCACAGGACGACCGGCGTCCGGTCACGATCTTCGGCCCGGATTTCCCGTTCGCCTTCGACGACTGGATCACCCACCCCTCGGGCCTGGGCGCGATCCCGCCGGAGCGCCACGGCGAGGAGGTCGCCATCGTGGGCGCGGGCATCTCCGGCCTGGTCGCCGCCTACGAGCTGATGCAGCTGGGCCTCAGGCCGGTCCTCTACGAGGCCTCCCAGATGGGTGGCCGGCTGCGGTCGGCCCGCTTCGAGGGGGCGCCGCCGGAGATCGTCGCCGAGCTGGGCGGTATGCGGTTCCCCGTGTCGTCGACCGCCTTCTACCGCTACGTCGACCTGCTCGGCCTGGAGACCAGACCCTTCCCCAACCCGCTCACGCCGGCGTCGGGCAGCACGGTCATCGACATCGAGGGCGAGACCCACTACGCGGAGTCCTCGGACGCCCTGCCGCCGCTGTTCCGGGAGGTCGCGGCGGCGTGGGCGGACGCCCTGGGGACCGTGCGGTTCGCCGAGATCCAGGACGCGATCCGGGCACGCGACGTCACGACGCTGAAGTCGCTGTGGGACGAGCTGGTGCCGCTCTGGGACGACCGCACCTTCTACGACTTCATCGCGAGCTCGGAGGCGTTCTCGCGGCTGTCGTTCCACCACCGCGAGGTCTTCGGCCAGGTGGGGTTCGGCACCGGCGGGTGGGACTCGGACTTCCCGAACTCGATGCTCGAGATCTTCCGCGTCGTGATGACCAACTGCGACGAGGACCAGCGCTTCGTCGTCGGCGGGGTGGAGCAGGTGCCGTGGGGGCTGTGGAACCACGCCCCGGATGCGCCCGCGCACTGGCCGGCGGGGACCACGCTCGCCAAGTTGCACTCCGGCGGGCCGCGCGCGGGTGTCGCCGCGATCGCCCGCGCCGCCGACGGCAGCTTCGCCGTCACGGACGCCTGGGGGCACACCGCCCGCTACCCGGCGGTGCTGGTCACCTGCCAGAGCTGGTTGCTGACGACGACGATCGACTGCGACGAGGACCTGTTCGCCCAGAAGATGTGGACGGCGCTGGACCGCACCCGGTACATGCAGTCGTCGAAGACCTTCGTGATGGTCGACCGGCCGTTCTGGAAGGACAGGGACCCGGCGACCGGCCGCGACGTCATGAGCATGACGCTCACGGACCGGCTCACCCGCGGCACGTACCTGTTCGACCACGGCGACGACAAGCCCGGCGTCATCTGCCTGACGTACTCGTGGATGAGCGACGCGCTGAAGATGCTCCCGTACCCGGTGGACCAGCGCGTGCGCCTGGCGCTGGGCGCGCTGAAGAAGATCTACCCCGACCTGGACATCGCGCGGCACATCATCGGTGATCCGATCACCGTCTCCTGGGAGGCCGACGCGCACTTCCTCGGCGCCTTCAAGGGCGCACTGCCGGGGCACTACCGCTACAACCACCGGATGTACGCGCACTTCGTGCAGGACGACTTCCCGCCGGAGCACCGGGGCATCTTCCTGGCCGGCGACGACGTCTCGTGGACACCGGCCTGGGTGGAGGGCGCGGTGCAGACGTCGCTCAACGCGGTGTGGGGCATCATGCGGCACTTCGGCGGCGGCACCCACCCCGAGAACCCGGGCCCCGGCGACGTGTTCGCCGAGATCGGTCCCGTCGCGCTGCCGGACTAGCCCGAACGGCTCCAGTCCGGGCGGCGCAGCGGCAGCCGGTCCGCACCGCCCGGCCGCACCGCGAGCACCTGGTTGACACCCACCCGGTGCCGCTCGAAGGCCAGCGCCGACCCCGCCAGGTAGAGCCGCCACACCCGCGCCCGCCCCGGCGAGGACGACCGGACCGCCTCCTCCCAGCGTGCCTCGAGGTTGCGGACCCACGCCCGGCAGGTGAGCGCGTAGTGCGGGCGCAGCGCCTCCACGTCGACGACCTCGAGACCCGCCTCCTCGAGCACCCGGACGTGGGTGGCCACGGGCTGCAGCTCGCCGTCGGGGAGGACGTACCGGGTGAGGAACGACCCCGGGTCGGGGCGGTCGGGGCCGGCAGCGGGCCCCCGCGCGATCGCGTGGTTGAGCAGCCGCCCACCGGGGGCCAGCAGCGCGTGCAGCCGGGCGGCGTAGGCGGGCAACTGGGCGTGGCCCACGTGCTCGGCCATCCCGACCGACGCGATCGCGTCGAAGGGGCCGTCGGCGACCTCGCGGTAGTCCTGCAACCGGATCTCGACGCGGTCGGCGAGCCCGGCGTCGGCGATGCGCCGGCGGGCCAGCTCGGCCTGGGCCGCGGAGATGGTCACCCCCACGACCGAGACGCCGTACCGCGACGCCGCGTGGAGGGCCAGCGACCCCCAGCCGCAGCCGACGTCGAGCAGCCGCATCCCCGGCTCCAGGCCGAGCTTGCGGCAGACCAGGTCGAGCTTGGCCTCCTGCGCCTCCTCCAGGGAGGCAGCCGGCCCGGGGAAGTACGCGCAGCTGTAGACCAGCGAGGGGCCCAGCAGCAGCCGGTAGAAGTCGTTCCCGACGTCGTAGTGGTGGCTGATCGCGCTCCGGTCGCGGCGCAGCGAGTGGCGGAGCCCGCGCAGCCGGGCCTCCTCGGCCGGCGGCGCGGGTGGCGGCCCGAGCACCCCGAGCCGCAGCAGGGGGCCGGCCAGCCGGGCCAGGGTCCGCCGGTCCAGCCGCAGGTCGGGGCGGGACGGCAGCTCGTCGGGGAAGCTCAGCGCCGCGTACAGGTCCCCCTCGACGTCGAGGTCGCCGCTGACGTACGCCCGGGCGAGCCCCAGCTCCCCGGGCGCGAACACCAGGCGGCGCAGCGCCCGCCGGTTCCGCACCACCAGGGTCGGGGCGCCGTCGACGACGGACTCCGACCCGTCCCAGCAGCGCACCGACAGGGGGAGCGGGGCGCCCAGCAGGGTCCTGGCCAGCTCGTCGACCAATCCGCTCGCTCCCCGCGTCGCCATGCGCCCGACCCTGGCAGAACGACCGCCCCCACCGGGAGGGGGTGCGCCGTCGGTGTCTCAGAGCACGTCGAGGAGGAAGCGGCCGGCCGTCCAGACGCCCAGCCCGGTCAGTGCGGCCACGAGCAGGACCAGCAGGGTCACCCAGGCCGTGGCGAGCCGGTCGTCCCAGGTCGTCGCGGGGGGTGCCGTGGGCACCGGGTCCGGCAGCGGCCGGGCGAGCCACTGGGCGGCGTGCTGCTGGGTGCAGAAGTCGGCATCCAGGAAGCGGAGCCCGTCGACGTCGTCGGAGCGGGTGACCTCCAGGTGGAGCCAGCCCCGGCCGCCGTCCACGTCCGCCCAGGGCCGGCCGCAGGTCGCGCAGGCGGCGGTGTCCGCGGGGTCGGGCGGGAGCACGCCGGGGACGGTAACTGCGGCCGGGCGCCCGGCCGGCCAGGCGCACCGGCCGGTGTCCTGACCGTGACCTCCACCGGTTTGCCCCCGGTGCGCGAGGGGCCCACGCTGGGGGGCGGGAGCCCCGGCCGAGCGGAGGAGGGACATGCGCGCCCAGCGGCGGACGCGTGCGGGCAGCGGGGCCCGAGCGGGTCGGGTCGCCGTCGCCGTGGCCCTCGGGGTCGTGGGCGTGACCGCGTGCGGGAGCGGAGCCACCGGCCCGACGGCGCAGGAGGTGGCGGCGCTCGCCGACGAGCTGGACGCGCTGCGGGACCGCGTCGAGGCGCTGGAGGAGCGGCCGGTGCCGTCGGCCGGGCCCGCCACCCCCACGCCGGACGCACCGCCGACCGGCGGGCAGCCGCCCCCGGACGAGGACCCCTCACCGCTCGACGACCCCGCCGGCCTGTTCGAGGACCCCGGCTTCCTCGTCGGTGAGGACGTGACCGTGACCGCCGAGGTCGTCAGCCTGGTCTCCGTCTCGGAGGTGGGAGCCGCGTTCCGCCTCGGGGACGGGACGGGGAGCACCGTCGGGGTGATCACCGTGACGCCGCCCGGCGAGCTCGACGTGGGCGACGTCCTCCGGGTGACCGGCCCGGTCGAGCGCGTCGAGCGCAGCTCCTTCGAGGCGGACTTCGGGATCTCCGCCGACGTGCTGGCCGAGGACCCGGAGGTTCTGTTCGCCGCTCTCGCCGGGAACGTCGCGGTCGCGGCCCGCGAGATCGAGGTCGTGCAGCAGGCCTCGGGCTGAGCGCGCTACCGGACGGCGGCGCCCGGACGCGCCACCGGGTGCTCGCGCAGGTGGACCAGCACCCGGTAGGCCACCGCCACGAGCGGGACCGCGAGCAGCGCACCGGCCAGGCCCCAGAGCATCGAGCCGGCGGTCACCGCGACGAGGATGACGACCGGGTGCAGCCGCAGGGCGCGGCCGACGATGATCGGCTGGAGGATGTTGCCCTCGACCTGCTGCACGACCAGGACGGCGACCAGCACGACGATCGCGTCGGTCAGCCCGTTGGTCACCAGGGTGACGAGGACGGCCACCACCCCGCTCACCGTCGCGCCGAACAGGGGGACGAAGGCGCCGAGGAAGGTCAGCAGCGTGAGCGAGGGCCACAGCGGCACCCCGAGCACCAGCAGCGCGGCGCCGATGCCGGCCGCGTCGATGAGCGCCACGATGATGACGCCCCGGACGTACTGCGACAGCGTCGTCCACGCCGTCCGGCCGGCGCCGTCGACCTGCTCGCGCCGCCGGTCGGGCGTCAGCCGCAGGACCCAGGCCCACATCGACGCGCCGTCCTTGAGCAGGAAGAACGTCAGGAAGGCCACCAGGACGACGGCGGCCAGCAGGTACAGCGCCATGCCGGCCGCGGCCGTCGGGTCGGGCGCGAGCCGGAAGATGCGGTCCACCACTGCGTTGCGCGCCTCGGTCACCTGCTGCGGGTCCAGGCGCAGCGGGCCCTCGATCAGCCAGACGCGGATGCGGTCGATCCCGGCGGCCAGCGGGCGGGTGAGGTTGCGCAGCTGGTCCGCGGCGCGGAAGCCCACGAGGAAGCCGACGCCCACCAGGACGCCGAACAGCAGGAGCACCGACAGCAGCGCCGCGAGCGCCCGGGGGAGCCCCTTGGACAGCCACCGGGTGACCGGCTGGACGATCGCGGTCAGCAGCAGGGCGACGGCGACGGTCACCGTGACGAGCGGCAGCCGCAGCAGGATCCAGAACAGCAGCCAGCCGGTCGCGGCGAGCGCCAGGAGGGCGGCGCTGACCACGAGTGTCCGCACCGCCCAGGCCGGTGCGGCCGGAACCACGGGCACGGGCACCGGCTGACCGCCGGGTGGCGCCGCGGCGGTTCCCGCGGACGGCACGCCGTCCTCCGGCGCCCGTCTCGACCACCAGCTCACCGCCGCCGTCCCGTCCGCACAGTCGCTCCTCCGGTCGTGGAGATCGAGGGCCGCAGCGCGGCCAGGGGTACGCCCGATCCTGGGCCACTGCGGCGCGACCGGCCGGGCGAGCCGCACGGGGCAGTGGGGGACCACCGGGGGAACCGGTGCCCCACCACCGCCCGGCGCTGCGCGGGTCAGTCGTTCCGGCCCTGTTCTGCAGCACCTCGATGCTGTCGGCCGAGATGGCGGCCGAGCCCTCCTCCTCCTGGAACCACGCGTCGGCGTCCTCGAACAGCTCGTCGGCGGCGATGCCGAAGTCCTGCTCGAAGGTGTCCCGCTGCACCTGGACCACGGTGCCGGTGACCTGGACGACGTCGTTGGCGTCCATCTCCGCGGCCCGGGAGGCGGAGACGACGGCGATCGGCTCGCCCGGCTCGCCGGCGCTCCGGAAGGCGCTGCCGACGTCGGTCGTCGTCACCAGCTCCGAGATCTCTGCGCTGACGCTGACCTCCTGGCCGACGAAGGACTGGGCGTCCTCGAAGATCGCGGCCGTGTCGTCGTCGGCACCGATCCGGTCACCGCCGCCGGAGTCCGCGCCCATCCCCTCCTCCAGCGCACCCACGCGCTCGTCGAGGCCGGCCAGCTGCTCCTCGACCTGCTGCAGGTCGTCGGCGCTGACGTCACCGGCCTCGGGGGCAGCCGAGTCGTCGCTGCAGGCGGCCAGCCCGCCCATGCGGGGCACGGCGGCGGCCAGGGCGGTCGCGGTGCGACCCGCCCGCTGCCGGCCGGTGGTCTGGTGCGTGCGGCGTTCGTGCTCATGTGCCTCCCCCTCTGCGTCGCGGCCGCTCGTGTCGCGGCCGCCCGCCGTTCTGTTGCGGTCCTCTTGCAGATCCGTGTCAGGACGGTGGGCGCCGCGCTGAGCGCCGCTCGGGCGGGCACACCCGGCGGACCGGCCACCGCCGCCCTGGCCGCCGCCCACCCGCACCCGGAGGTCGCCGTGTCCCAGCCCGTCCTCTCCCGCCCGACCGCGGCCGCGCCGCTGCCCCGGAGCCTCGCCGCCGTCGACGACGACCTCCGCTCCTGCCACCGCATCCGGAGCGACGCGGCACGGGAGCTCGCCGGGGTCCGGCGGCGGCAGGAGGAGCTCGCCGACCTCGAGGCCACCCTGGTCGTGACCATCGACTGCAGGTCGCGGATGGTCGACCACCTGCTGGACGAGCGGCTGCGCACCGCGGCCGCCGCGCGCGTCCCGGCGGGTCACCTCCCGCCGGCCGCCGTCCGGGCGCGATGCCGGTAGCGGCACGGTCGTCAGGAGAGAGGAGCGCACCCATGATCGACGACATCCCCCGCCTGGGTGCTGCGGACAGCAGCCTCGCCCTCCTCCGGGAGGGGTACGCGTTCGGCACCCACCGCTTCCAGGCGACGGGGACCGATGTCTTCGAGACCCGCCTGATGCTCCGGCCGGCCGTCGTGGCCTACGGCGAGGAGGCGGCGCGACTGCTGTACGAACCGGACCGGATGACCCGCCGCCGCGCGCTGCCACCGACGGTGCTGACGCTCCTGCAGGACCTCGGCAGCGTGCAGATGCTGGACGGGCAGGCGCACCGGCACCGCAAGGGCATGTTCCTGTCGCTCATGACCCCCGCCGCGCTGGGCGAGCTGACCGACCTGGTGGAGGAGGAGTGGCGGGACGGGATCGCGCGGTGGACCGGCGCGGGGGACGTCGTCCTGCTCGACGCCGTCCACGAGGTGCTCTGCCGGGCCGTGTGCGCGTGGGCCGGGATCCCCCTGGCACCGGCCGAGGTGGGCGAGCGCACCCGGCAGCTCGCCGCGATGGTGGCGGGCGCCGGGGCGGTGGGACCGCGGAACCTCTGCGGGCAGGTCCAGAGGCACCGGGCCGAGCGCTGGGCCGGTGAGGTGGTCGATCGGATCCGCAGCGGTGCGCTGCCGGTGGAGGAGGGCCGGGCGGCGGGCGTGATCGCCTCGCACCGCGACGAGGAGGGACGGCTGCTGGACCCGGAGGTCGCGCGGGTGGAGCTGATCAACGTGCTCCGCCCCACGGTGGCGGTGGCGCGGTACGTCGTCTTCGCCGCCCTGGCGCTCGCCCAGCACCCCGAGGCCCGGGCCCGCGCCGCCGCCGACGGGGAGTACCGCCGCTGGTTCGTGCAGGAGGTCCGCCGCTACCACCCCTTCTTCCCCGCCGTGGGCGGCCGGGTGCTGCAACCGTTCGACTGGCGCGGCCGCCGCTTCGAGCGAGGTGCCTGGTTCCTCCTCGACGTCTACGCCACCAACCACGACCGCCGGTTGTGGGACGAGCCGGCCGCCTTCCGGCCCGAGCGGTTCGCCACCTGGAACGGGGGCCCGTACAGCTTCGTGCCGCAGGGGGGCGGGGAGTTCGACGCGGGGCACCGCTGTGCGGGGGAGTGGCTCACCATCTCCGTCGTCGAGCGCGCGGTGCGGCTGCTCACCACGGCCATGACCTACGAGCTCCCCCTGCAGGACCTGAGCGTCGACCTGTCACGGATGCCGGCGGGCCCGGCCAGCGGGATGCGCCTGACCGTGGTCCGGCCCATGGCCTGAGCCGCGCCGGCCGCGGTGCTCCGTGTCGAACCGGTGACGGCGGCGCACCGGGTCGTTTCCCCCGGCCGGGCCGGGATAGCCGTGCACCGGGCCGCACGTGAGCGAGAGGAGCCCCTGTGCCCGCAGGACAGGTGGTGGTGGAGGAGCGGACGACCCCGACGGTCGCCCCGCCCGTGGACGAGAGCGCCGGGGCCGGGCCCGGCCGGCCGGCCACCGCCCGCCGGCACCGGGATGCGCACGGCGACGTGCTGCTGGAGGAGGGCGGCGCCGGCGTCGCCGGGACCCGGTGCGCGGGATGACCGGGGTGGCCGCTCATCCGACCGACGGCGTCCCCACCCGGCGGGTGGTCGAGTCCCTGGTGGGCGTGCCCTTCACCGAGGGCAACCGGGTCGACGTCCTGAGGAACGGGGACGAGACCTTCCCGGCGGTGCTGGGAGCGATCGCCGCCGCACGGCGCAGCGTCGACCTCCTCTGGTTCTCCTGGCGGGGTGGGGAGATCAGCCACGAGGTCGCCGGAGCCCTCGCCGGGCGGGCACGGGAGGGGGTGCGCGTCAGGATCCTGCTCGACGGCTACGGGGCCAAGCACATGGACCGGGAGGACCTCCGGGCCCTGCGCGCGGCAGGGTGCACCGTCTTCTTCTACCGGCCGATGCACAGCTTCCGGGCCACCGTCTGGAACATGCGCACGCACCGCCGGGTGCTCGTGTGCGACGAGGAGGTCGGGTTCACCGGGGGAACGGGCATCGACTCCGCCTGGACCGGGGACGGGCGGCGGCCCGGTGAATGGCGGGACACCGCCTTCCGCGTGCGGGGCCCGGCCGTCGCGGGCCTCCGCGCGGCCTTCGTGTCCGCCTGGATGCAGGCGCAGGTCCGCCTGCCAGGCGGGTTGCTGGCTGCAGCCGACGAGTTCCCCGCGCTGCCGGCGGCGGGCGCGACCGCCGTCCAGGTCCTCCGGACGTCGTCGCAGCCGGGCTGGAGCGAGGCGGCCGTCGCCATCTCCGCGCTCCTGCACGCCGCGCGCGAGGACGTCCGGATCACCACGCCGTACATCCGGCTGCCCCGGTGGCTGCGCCAGCTCCTCGGCGACACCGCCCGCCGCGGGGTGTGCGTGCGGGTGCTCGTCAGCGGACCGCACGTGGAGCGACCCTCGGTGCACCTGCAGGCGGAGCTGGACTTCCAGCCGCTGCTCGACGCCGGCGTCGAGATCTGGCGGTACCAGCCCTCGCTCCTCCACGCCAAGGTCGTCTCCGTCGACGGCGCCGTCGCCCTGGTCGGGACGACGAACGTCGACACCCGGTCGCTGGCGCTCAACGAGCAGGTGGGCCTGGTGCTCGACGACCCCGCGGTCGTGGGGGTGCTGGACCGCCACTTCGCCGACGACCTGGCGCTCAGCGAGCGGGTGGACGCCGGCCGGTGGCGGCACCGCAGCCCCGCCAGGCGGGTGCTGGAGGTGGCCGCGGACGTGGTGGGGCGTCCCCTCCGGGGCCTGGGGGCCGCCGGGCTGGCCGGGCGCCGGCCGTGAGGCGGCCGTGGGTGGCCCGGTTGCGGCCTTCCCCCGGACGACGAGGCCGGGACTCCCTGAGCAGCGCATGACGATCCTGCGTCGATCCCCGCCGGGCCGGTGTCCCGCCTGCGCGGGTGGGTCACGGGTCCGACGTGGCGGAGACGACGCAGTCGGCAGGTGCGCGGGAGCGATGGGCCCACCCGCTGCGGCGGGGCAGCGCGGCGCTGGCCGGGGTGGCCGCGGTGTCCGCCGGCCTCGGGATGGCCGAACTCGTCGCCGGGCTGGTCCCCGGGGCACCCTCACTGGTCATCGCCGTGGGGGACGCGGTCATCGACAGCGTGCCCGGCTGGCTCGAGCAGTGGGCGATCGCGACGCTGGGTGCCGCGGACAAGCCGGTCCTCCTCGGCGGCGTCCTGGTCGTCTCCGCGCTGATCGGGGCCGCGCTCGGCGTGCTCGCCCGGCGCCGGGTCGTCCCGGCCGCGGGCGGGATCGCCCTGTTCGCCACGCTCGGCGTCGTCGCCGCCCTCGCCGACGACCGCAACCCCGTCTTCCCGACCGTGCCGGTCGGGCTGGTCGGGGCCGCCACCGGCATCGCGGTGCTGGGTCTCCTCGTCGTCCTCCTGCCCCGCCGGGCGGTCCTGGCGGGCGGGGGCGCCCCGGCCCCCGCCGACCCGGCCGAGCCCGGGACGGTGCCCGCGCTCAGCGAGCTGGACCGGCGGCGGTTCCTGGCCGTGACCGGCGGGGCCACCGTGCTGGGCGTGCTCGCCGGTGTCGGCGGCTACCTGCTGTCCGGCCGGGAGCGGCTCGACGGGCTGCGGGCCGCCATCCGGCTGCCGGTCCCGGTGCGGCAGGCAGGGCCCGTGCCCGACGGTGCGGACCTGGAGATCCCCGGCCTCACCCCGCTGTTCACCCCGAACGCGGAGTTCTACCGGATCGACACGGCGCTGCGCGTGCCGACCGTCGACCCCGACGGCTGGCAGCTGGAGGTGCGTGGGATGGTCGACGACCCGTTCACCCTCACCTACGCCGAGCTCCTGGAGCTGCCGCAGATCGAGGCGGACGTCACCCTCGTCTGCGTCTCCGACGAGGTGGGCGGCGACCTCGTCGGCAACGCCCGCTGGCAGGGGGTCCCGCTGCGCGCGCTGCTGGAACGCGCCGGCCTGCAGGAGGGTGCCACCCAGCTGATCGGCCGCTCCGTCGACGGCTTCACCGCGGGCTTTCCCACGATCACCGCGCTCGACGTCGAGGAGGCGATGGTGGCGGTGGCCATGAACGGGGAGCCGTTGCCGGCCGAGCACGGCTTCCCGGCCCGGCTCGTGGTACCCGGCCTCTACGGCTACGTCTCGGCGACGAAGTGGCTCTCGACGATCGAGCTCACCGGTTGGGACGTCGACGGCTACTGGATCCCGCGCGGCTGGGCCAAGGAGGGGCCGATCAAGACGCAGGCCCGCATCGACGTCCCGAGGTCCGGCAGCACCGTCCCCGCCGCGCGGCGGCCGATCGCCGGGGTCGCCTGGGCGCCGACGCGGGGGATCGAGCGGGTCGAGGTGCGCATCGACGACGGCCCGTGGCAGGAGGCGGAGCTCGCCGAGTCGCTCGACGTCGACTGTTGGCGCCAGTGGTACCTGCCCTGGGACGCGGCGCCCGGCCGGCACGTGATCACCGCACGGGCGACCGACGGGCTCGGCGAGGTGCAGACCGACGAGCGCGCGCCGGTGGCGCCCGACGGCGCGTCCGGCCACCCGGTGGTCGAGGTCCTCGTCCAGGACTGAGGCATCAGGCGACGGCGTCCTGGTCTCCCCCGAACCGGCCGACCCAACGCGACACCTGCTCGACCACCACGTCGGGGTCGGTCAGCGGCAGCATGTGACCTGCCCCGGGGACCTGCACCAGCTCCCCGTCGGGCAGGGCGGACAGGAGCCGGTGGATCTCCGCGTTCGGCACCTCCGGGTCACGGTCGCCGTGCACGAGCAGCGTGGGGACCGTGAGGGAGCGCGCCCGTGCGACGCCGTCCTCTCTCAGCGCACCCAGGGCCGTACCGGCCATGGCCAGCGGTCGGGTGGAGAGGAAATCGTCCCGCATGCGCGCCACGGCCTCGTGCGGCTCACCCGGCGCGAAGGCGAAGTGCCGGATGCCGCGATCGGAGACCGCGCGGACCGGCCGGAGCCGCCTGCCCCACCGGGCGCCGGTGCGCAGCAGCGCGAACCAGATGGAGCCCAGCCGGGCCCGCGCCCAGCCCGGCAGGTGGCGCCCGGGGAACCCCGGCGCCGTCACCCCTGCGCCACCGGAGCCGATGAAGACCGCTCCGGCGATGCGGTCGTCCGCGCCGCCGTCGACGTGCCGCAGGAGCACGGCCCCGCCGAGGCTGTGCCCCACGACGACCGCGGAGCCGCCCCGCGGCACGACGGCGCCGAGGACCGCGCCGAGGTCTGCGGCATGCGACGCGAGGCCGTAGCTCCCGGACCGCGCGTCGCCGGACTGCGCGTGCCCGCGCAGGTCGTAGGCGACCACCCGGAAGTGCTCGGCGAGCCGCCGCGGCACCTCTCCCCAGGAGTCCGCCGACATCCCCAGCCCGTGCACGAGGACGACCAGGGGAGCGTCCTCGTCCCCCCACGAGTAGAGGGCCAGGCGGGTGCCGTCGAAGGAGGTCACGTCGGTCATGGCGGGCCCCTACCCAGCCGCCCGACCGCTGCTGTGTCGATGTGGTGACGGTCGCACCCCCGCGAGCGCCGGTCGGCGCAGCACCGCGACCCCGGGCAGGAGGTACCGGGCGCAGACCAGGACCCACACCGTGCCGAGGGCGGCTCCGGCGAGGACGTCGGTCGGGTAGTGGGCAGCGGTGTAGATGCGGGAGAGGGCCACCGCCGGGACGACGAGGACGGGCACGGCCAGCACCGCCCACCGCCGGCGGCCCCGGGCCAGGCTGATGACGAGCGCGCTCAGCGCCCCGTAGAGGGCGGCGGCCGCCGCGACGTGCCCCGAGGGCCAGCTGGCGGCCGTGGGCAGGCCGGCGGTGAGGTCGGCGACGGCGGGCCGGGCGCGGTCGACGGTGCGCGAGACGACGAAGTAGGTGCCGAGCTCACCGGCGACGGTGACCAGGACGAAGGCCACCGGCCGCCAGCTCCCGGTGATCGCGAGAGCGAGGACCGCGAGGGTCAGCGGCACCGCGATCACCATCGCGGTGCCCGAGAGGCGCTCCACGACGGCGGTGGCGTCGGTGAGCGCCGGCGAGCGCGCCTCGACGAACGACTCCACCACGGAGCGGTCGAACCGGCCGAGCGCGGTGCCACCCAGCACGCCGGTGACGAGCAGCCCGAGCGCGACGAGCACGGCGGAGAGGGCCGCGGCCGCGACCAGGAGCCGGACGACCGTGCGACGTCCCGCCGGCAACGCCGGCTGACCGGCCGGCGCCAGCTGCGGCGCGTCCCGGGTGTCGACGTCCAGCGGGTCCATCGGCTCGTCCGGCAGGTCGCGGTCGTGCTGCCAGGCGCGGAAGGCCGCCGTCGTCACCGCGAGGATCCCGGCGCCCAGCGCGTAGCCCGCGAGGACGTCGGTGACGAAGTGGACGCCGAGGGCCAGCCGGGTGAAGCCGACGGCCAGGGCGACGAGGAGGGCGGCGGTGACCACCCAGGGCCGCAGCCCCCGGCGGACCGCCGGCAGCACCAGCAGCGCCAGCACGCCGAAGGTGACCAGGGAGACGGTCGCGTGCCCGCTGGGGAAGCTCGCGTTCGAGGGCAGGTCGGAGACGGGATCGGCCACCACCGGGCGGGCGCGGTCGACCAGCGCCTTGGTCACCGGCACCAGCACGGGCAGCGAGAGACCGGTGACCGCGGTGAACGCCGCCAGCCGCCGCTGCCCCCGGATGAGCAGGAAGACCGTCGTGAGCGTGAAGAGCAGGATCGAGGCGGGTGCGCCGCCCAGGTCGGTGACGGCCTGCAGCACGCGCACCGCCGCGGGG
The DNA here is from genome assembly GCF_054050775.1 of Blastococcus sp. SYSU DS0533. Taxonomy (NCBI): domain Bacteria; kingdom Bacillati; phylum Actinomycetota; class Actinomycetes; order Geodermatophilales; family Geodermatophilaceae; genus Blastococcus; species Blastococcus sp. SYSU DS0533. The sequence goes on from NZ_JBJGZZ010000006.1 coordinate 210,403, forward strand.
GAACCGGCCGCCGCCTCGTTCAGCCCTGCCGCGACCTCACCGTCGAGCGCCGCCAGCGGCGACCACTCCCGCTGCACCAGGAGGAGGAGGAGCAGGAAGGGGACCGCACCGGCGAGCAGGGCGACCAGGCCGAGGACGGTCCGCAGCCCGAAGCGTCCCAGCCCGGTGGTGCTGCGGTCGGCGTCGACGTCGGCGCGCTCGTCCCCCCGGCTCATGCCCGTTCCGGGTACCCGCCGGTGCACGGGCACACCAGCCGGCAGCTGACGATCCGGTGACGGCTGCCGGTGGCTCAGCGGGCGGCAGCGTCCTCCGGGGTCACCGTGGCGATCCGGAGCGCCCGGCCATGGAGGAGTCGCCGAGGTCCTCCACCGTCGAGCTGCTGCGCACCACCAGGGCGTGCCGCCCTCCTCGGAGAGGTCCCGCCAGGCGGCGCGCGCGTCGTCGGGAAGGGGCGAACCGGCGGCGAGCCGCTCCACGGTCCCGGTCGTCACCACGAAGCCGGGCACGATCGGCGAGGCCGGCGCGGCGCGCCCGCGCGAGCGCGGCCGCCCTCGCCCCTGCGACCCCCTCGTCGGTGGCGGCCTCGTCGTCGAGGTGCACCACGGCGGGGCCGTCGGCGACGGGCGCGCTACCCGAGCTGTCGTCTGCGGAGGTGGCCGGCATGCGGGTGGGGTTGCCACCGGCGGCACCCGCAACCGCGATCGGCTGCCGACCGGCGGTTCCGTCCGGGGAACGTAACGGGCTCGATCGCGTGCGACGGGGTAGGGCAGACCGGTGGACCTCCTCCTCGCCTTCTCGGTGCTGCTCTTCGCCGGCGTGCTCTTCTCCGGCCTGGCGCACCGCACGGTGCTGTCCACCGCGGTGCTCTTCCTGCTCGCCGGCTTCGTGCTCGGGGACGGCGTCACGGGGGTCCTCACCCTGCAGCCGGGTGACGAGATCGTCGTGGGGCTGGCCGAGCTGGCCCTGTTCTCGGTGCTCTACACCGACGGCATGCGGGTGGGCTTCTCGGACCTCCGCCGCGCCTGGCGCCTGCCGGGCCGGGCCCTCGTGCTCGGCATGCCGCTCACGTTCGCTGTCACCGCAGTGCTGGCGCACTACGTCGCCGGCCTGCCCTGGATCCAGGCCATGCTCGTCGGTGCGGTCCTCGCCCCCACCGACCCGGTCTTCGCCTCCGCCATCGTGGGGCGCCCCGAGGTGCCCGGTCGGCTGCGGTCGCTGCTGAACGTGGAGAGCGGCCTCAACGACGGCCTGGCCCTCCCGGTCGTCCTGGTGCTGCTGTCGGTGCTGTCGCAGGACCAGGTCGACTACGGGTCGCTCGCCGGTGAGCTCGCCCTCGGCGTGGCGCTCGGCTTCGCCGTCCCGGCCGTGGCGATCCTGCTCATCCGGAGCCGGTTCACCTCCGCGACCCCGCTGTACGCCTCCCTGGGCGGGCTGTCGATCGGCCTGGTCGTCCTGGGGCTGGCCGACCTGACCCACGCCAACCTGTTCCTCGCCGCCTTCACCGCCGGCATCACCATCGCGACCTTCGCGCCCGACGTGGAGGAGTCCTTCGCCGAGTTCGGGGAACTCGTCACCGAACTGCTCAAGCTGGCCGCGATCCTGGTCTTCGGGGCGCTGATCTCCCCGGCGTTCCTGGGCGAGATCCCGCTCACCGGGTACCTGTTCGCCGTGCTGGCGCTGGTGCTCGCCCGCCCGGTGGCGATCATGCTGGCCCTGCTGCGCAGCGGGTTGCCCGGCCCGCAGAAGGCCGCCGCGGCCTGGTTCGGGCCCAAGGGCTTCGCCTCGGTGGTCTACGGGCTGCTCATCCTCGACGCCGGGGTGCCCGGCGCGGACGCCATGTTCCACCTGGTGGCGCTGGTCATCTTCGCCTCGATCCTGGCGCACTCGTCGACCGACGTCCCGATCGCCCACGCGTTCGCCCGGGCAGAGGGGCGGCCGGAGCCGGACCTCCCCGGCGCGCCGGGGGACGAGCCCTCCCGCAGGACGACCGCGACCCGCACCGGCCGCACCGAGACCGGTGCGGGGTGAGCGGCACCGGCAGCGTCGAGCTCGCCAAGGGCGTCGGCCGGGCCTTCGCGGGCTCGCTGCTGTTCGCGCTGCCCCTCCTCATGACGATGGAGTTCTGGCGGCTGGCGCACAGCGTGGAGCGGTACCGGCTGGCCCTGCTGGTCGTGACCGCGGTGATGCTGGTGATCGGGCTCTCCCGGGCCTTCGGGGCCGGGCCCGGTGGGGTCGGTGCCGGCGGGTACCTGGCCGACGCGGGGGTCGCCGTCCTGGCCGCCGTCGTCGCCGCGACCGTCGTCCTGGCGGTGCTGGGCGTGGTGGACCCGCTGATGGACTGGCGTGCCGCGGTGTCGGTGGTGGCGATCGAGACGCTGCCGGCCGCCATCGGGGCCTCGTACGCGCGGAGCCAGCTGGGGCAGGGCAGCCGGCGGCCCCGGATCTCGGGGTACGGCCACGAGCTGTTCCTGATGGCCGCCGGATCGGTGGTCTTCGCGGCGAACATCGCGCCCACCGAGGAGGTCGTGCTCCTCGCGGCCGAGGCCGGCACGGTCAACATCGCGCTGCTGGCCGTGCTCAGCCTCGTGCTCATGCACGGCTTCGTGTACTCGCTGGGGTTCGGCGGGCAGGAGAGGTCCACCAACGGGTTCGTCCGGTCGTTCCTCACCCTGACCGTCGTGGGGTACGTCGCCGCACTCGCCATCTCGGCCTACCTGCTCTGGACCTTCGGTCGATTCGACGGCACCGCCCTCGCCATGGCGGTCAACGAGACCGTGGTGCTCGCGCTCCCGGCGAGCATCGGCGCGGCGGCAGCCCGGCTCATCCTGTGACGGAGGACGACGTGGACGACGACCAGCACACCGACGACCGGCACGATGACGACCAGGAGAGCACGACCCCCGGCGAGTACGCGCTGGGAGCACTCGGCGGCCTCCTCGTCGTGCTGCTCCTCGGCTTCCTCACCTACCAGGCCGTGGCCGTCCGGGAGTCCGACCCGGTGCTCTCGGTCAGCGTCGGCTCGATCGGTGCGGCCGGGGACGGCTACGCGGTCCACTTCGAGGTCACGAACAGCGGTGGCCGGACGGCCGAGCAGGTGCAGGTCTCGGGCAGCCTCACCCGCGACGGCAGCGAGGTCGAGCAGGCCTCGACGTCGGTCCCCTACCTCCCGCCGAACAGCCGGCACAGCGGTGCCCTCCTGTTCTCCGAGGACCCGCGCGACGGCCGGCTCGAGGTCCGCCCGGCGGGGTACGTCGCGCCCTGACCCGCTCGCCCACGCCCAGGCTCGCCGACGTCGCCGACGAGCTCTACGGGGTTCCGCCAGGGGACTTCGTCGAGGTGCGGGAGACCCGGCGGAAGGAGGCCCGTGCGGCCGGCGACCGCGAGCTGGCCCGCGCGATCGGCGGGCTCCGCAAGCCGACTACCGCCGCCTGGGTGGTGAACACCCTGGTCCGCCAGGAGCCCGCGCAGGTCAGCCAGCTGGTCGAGCTCGGGGCGGCGCTGCGTGAGGCCCAGGGCGACCTCGACGGCGACGAGCTCCGGGAGCTCTCCCAGCAGCGCCACCGGGTGGTGGCGGCGCTGACCCGGCAGGCACGCTCGCTGGCCCACGAGCTCGGCCACCCGGTGAGCGACGCCGTCGCAGGCCAGGTGCAGGACACGCTCCGGGCGGCGATCGCCGACGAGGCCGCCGGGCAGGCGGTGCTCTCCGGTCGCCTCCTGACACCGCTGTCGCACCACGGCCTCGCCCGGGTCGGTGTCGAGGGCGCGGTCGCCGACGTCGGCGACGGCGGGGCCCCGCGCGCCGCGGCGGCCGGCACGCAGGTGCAGCGGCCGGCGCGCCGGCGCACGGGGCCGGATGCGCTGGCGAAGGCGTGCCGCGACCTCGGGGAGGCCGAGGCGGCCGCGGCCGAGGCAGAGGAGGAGGCGCGCGCCGACCGGGAGCGGGTCGAGCAGGCAGGTGCCCGCCGCGAGCGCGCTCGCGCGCGGGTCGACGAGCTGGCCGAGCAGCTCCGCGAGGCCGAGCGGGAGGCCGCGTCGTCGGGCGAGGAGCTCCGCTCGGCGCAGCGGCGCCGGGACGCCGGCGAACGACGGGCGCGCCGGGCCGGCGAGGTCCGCGACCGCGCCCGCGCACGGGTCGACCGGCTGGCCGCGGAGCGTGACGAGGAGGACCCCGCCGCCGGATCGGGGTGACGGACGCGGGCGCCGGGGTACCCCTGCCGGAGCAGTCGCGAGGAGGAGCCGTGGCACGAGCCATCTGGACCGGAGCGCTGGCGTTCGGGCTGGTCAACGTCCCCGTGGGCCTGTACTCGGCGACCGAGGACAAGTCCGTGCACTTCAACCAGTTCGAGCGGGGCACCTCGTCGCGCATCCGCTACCGGCGGATCAACGAGGACACCGGCGAGGAGGTCGACTACGAGGACATCGTGAAGGGCGAGGACATCGGCGACGGCCGGTACGTCATCGTCACCCCCGAGGAGCTCGAGGAGATCGAGCCGGGACGGTCGCGGGTCATCGACATCTCCGACTTCGTCGACGTCGCCGAGATCGACCCCATCTACTACGACCGGACCTACTACCTCGCCCCGCAGGACGAGCAGGCGCAGCGGGCGTACGCGCTGCTGCTCCAGGCCATGGAGCGGGCCGGCCGGGTGGCCATCGCCACCTTCGTGATGCGGTCCAAGCAGTACCTGGCCGCCGTCCGCCCGCAGGGCGACGTGCTCACGCTGGAGACGATGTACTTCGCCGACGAGGTGCGCGACCCCCTCGAGGAGATCGAGCAGCTGCCCGTGCGGCACTCGTTCGCGTCGCGCGACCTCGACATGGCGGTCTCGCTGATCGACTCGATGACGACCGCGTGGGACCCGACCAACTACCGCGACACCTACCGCGACCGGGTCGAGGAGCTGATCGAGGCCAAGCGCCGCGGCGAGGAGGTGGTCACCCAGGGGGCGCCCGAGACCGCGTCCAACGTCGTCGACCTGATGTCGGCGCTGCGCGCCAGCGTGGAGTCCGCCGGGAAGCACCGGCCGGGCAACTCCGGGGGCGACGCCGGGCTGCGGACGCGCAAGGCGCACCGTCGGGGCGGGCGCTCGCCGGAGGAGGACCTGGAGGGCAGGTCGAAGAAGGAGCTGTACGACATGGCGCAGGAGCTCGACGTCTCGGGCCGGTCGAGGATGACCCGCGACGAGCTCGCCGGCGCCGTGGCCGACGCCCGCCTGGGGTCGGGCAAGGCCTCCTGAGCCCGGCCTGCACCGGGTCGCCGTCGCCCTGGGGCGAGGACGACCCGGTACGTGCGGTCAGGCGTCCTCGCGGTCCGGGCTCTCCAGCCGGAAGAAGGTGCTCTGGTTCCCGTCCTTGCGCTCCTCCTGGTAGAGGAAGTTCAGCTTCCGGTGATCGAAGGTCGCGAACCACTCGTCCCAGCTGACGTGGCGCAGGTTCTCGTTCTCGCCGCCGAAGTCGAAGCGGAGCACGCCGAGGTGGTCGCCGTGCTCGGTGCCCTCGACGGTGGCCGGGACGCCGCCGCGCTCCTCGGCCCAGCGCCGGATCACCTCGTGGCTGGAGGTGGCCAGGCTGCGGCCGGGGCGCTCGGGGTCCTCCTCCAGCGAGGTGACCTCCTGCGAGTACTTCAGGGACCGCGACGTCTGGTCGCCGGTGCGCAGGTGGCCGTCGTCGGGTCCGCGGTCGCCCGGGGCACCGGCCTCGCCCTCGTCCCCGCCGCCGCCGCCGGAGTCGCGGCCCTCCTGGTGGGCCTCGGAGACCGCGTCGACGAGCTCCTCCTTCTTCATGGACGAGGTGCCCTCGATGCCGTCGTCCTTGGCGCGCTCGCGCAGCTCGTCGACCTTCATCTCGCGGAGCTCGGTCTCGCTCAGGTCAGGCTTGTTCGGAGTCTCGTTCGTCATGCGTGGTCCTCCTCCGGGATCGGTGCAGGCATCGACCCGGGCCGTACCCGAAGGTGCGCGCCGCACGCGCGGGAGCTGGCGGGGCGGCACCGTGCACGGTGCCGCCCCGC